>JAQWYA010000049.1 GCA_029254215.1 Pseudorhodobacter sp.
TCGGTCAATCTGTGACGCCGCGTCATGGTGCGTCAGGTGGCTTTCTGTGGCCGAACTGCACTCATTGTCCCGCGCAGGTTGAGCCAGATCCCCCCAAGGATAAGACTTGCCCCAGCGTAAACCTCCCAGCCGAGGATTTCGCCGTACAGAATCCAGCCCAGCAAGGCCGCCAGCGGCAGACGAATGAAATCGACAGGGATAACCGTGCTGGCCGGGGCAAGCGAGAGCGCGGTGGTCAGGCAGAAATGCGCGGTCAGCCCACAAAGCCCGATCAGCAAAAGCCAGGGTGCCGTCTGGGCGGTGGGCCATTGCATCGCCCCATCCTGCAAGGCCATGACGGCCCCCATGACCAGTTGCATGCCCGTCAACCAGAACATGATCGACAAGATCGATTCATGCCGGGTCAGAGTTTTGGTGAAAATCGCCGTGACCGCAAAGCAAACCGCCGCCGCCGCTGCCGCCAGAACGCCCGGATCAATATGTCCGAAGCCCGGCTGTGCCACGATCAGCGTGCCAGAAAACCCCAGAAACGCGGCAAAAAGCTTGGTGCGGGTCAAAGTCTCGCCCAAAAACAAGGGGGCCAGCAGGATAACCCAGATCGGCGCGGTAAATTCCAGCGCGAAGACCTGTGCGAGGGGGATCATCGTCAGCGCCCAGAACCACAGGTTTTGCCCCGCAAAATGTGCCGTGTTGCGCATCAGGTGGCGGGGAAGGCGGTCTGTCTTGATCTGTCGCAGATCGCCAGATGCCAGAATAACGAGACTGATGATGGTGAACCCGATCAAGGACCGCCAGGTCATGATCTCAAACGTGTCATGGGCCCCGGACACCTGACGCCCGGCGACGGCCATCAACAAGAATGCAATGACAGAGCCGATCATCCAGGAAGCGGCGCGAAGGGGGCGGTGTTCTTGGGTCATGGACAGGTGATGCGCCTTGGCTCTGGCTTTGTCCAGAGTTTGCGACGACCTGCGGAAACTTGTGATTTGCCGCTGTATGCAACTTTGAAAAGGGGCGTTGATTACTCGGCGCGACTGTGCCGCGGTGGTACAAGAAAAGCGCCCTTTTTCAGGCTATTCGGCCTTGCAACCGTGAGGCGAACAAGCCGCCTCACGGGGATCTTTTCAGCTTGGATCAGCCGCGACGACCGCCGCGACGGCCACCCCGGCCCCCGGCAGCCCCGATCGAGGCCGACGCCTCTGCGAAGCCCATCCCGCCCTCAACGGCTTCCATGACCTTGGCAAAGCGGATCCACTCTCCGCCGTTTGCGTCATGGTTCATCAGGAAGTTGGCGGCGCGGATGGCCTCCATCTCTTGCAGGCGAATCGGGTTCATGATCGCGCTGGTCATCCCGGCGGCAATCGCCATCGGCAGGAAGGCCGCATTGATCCCGTGGCGCTGCGGCAGCCCGAACGAGATGTTGGAAGCCCCGCAAGTGGTGTTGACGCCCAATTCATCGCGCAGACGACGGACGAGCGTGAACACCTGCTGACCGGCCGATCCCATCGCGCCGACCGGCATCACCAGCGGGTCAACCACGATATCATGCGCCGGGATGCCGAAATCGGCCGCGCGTTCCACGATCTTCTTGGCCACGGCAAAGCGGACATCGGGATCTTCTGAAATGCCGGTGTCGTCGTTGGAGATGGCGACAACCGGAACATTGTACTTCTTGACCAGCGGCAGAACGAGTTCCAGACGCTCTTCCTCGCCGGTGACGGAGTTCAGAAGCGGCCGACCCTCGCAGGCGCGCAGACCTTCTTCCAGCGCACCGGGAACCGAGCTGTCGATGCACAGCGGCGTGTCGGTGATTTCCTGAATGCGCAGGATCAACTCGCGCATCAGCGGCGGCTCGACAAAGTTGTTGTCAGCATAGCGCGGGTCTTCGGCCATCTTGTTGGTGAAAACGGCACCGGAGTTCACATCCAGCACCATCGCGCCGCAAGCGACCTGTTCCAGCGCGTCTTTCAGGACCGTGTCAAAGTTCCCGGCTTCCAGTTCAGCGGCCAGTTTCTTGCGGCCGGTCGGGTTGATCCGCTCACCGATGACACAGAAGGGTTCGTCAAAACCGATGGTGACCGTTTTCGTTTTAGATTCAATGACTGTACGGGTCATGGTTCAACCTATCTCTTAAGTGTGATCGGCAGGAGTGCCGGAGGTGCCAGCATGTTCGATGGCCCAGTTTGCGTTAGTCTTGATGCCGCCCAGCGGGAAGAAATGCACCGATTCGATGTTGAAGGCCGGGTTGGCGGCCTTATGGGCGGCCAGTTCCGAAATGAACTCATTCGGCTCATAGGGAAGCAGCAGTTTGGTCACATCCATCGCGCGCTTTTGCAGTACCTTGAGAGAGGGGCCAACCCCGCAAGCGATGGCGAATTTGATCAGGGTTTGCAGCTTGGCAGGCCCCGCAACGCCGATATGGATCGGGATGGAAATGCCCTCGGCGGCCAGACGGTCCGCCCATTTGATGACCGGACCGGCCTCAAAGCAGAATTGCGTGGCGATCGCCATTTTCGCGTCCGAGCGGTTCGCGAAATCCTGCTTCCATTTCAGCGCCTGCATAACGATCGCATCACCGCCATCGCGGTCGATGTCGCGGTTGCCTTCGGGGTGGCCTGCGATGTGCAAACGGTCAAACCCGTCGAAAAGCCCCGTTTCCATCAGCTGCATGGAGCTGTCGAAATCGCCCGCAGGTGTGGCCACGCCGCCGCCCAGCAATAGCGCCTGTTTGATGTTCGCTTCACCCTGATAGCGGGCGATCCAATCGGCCAGCGTTGCGCGGTCCGGAATGATGCGCGCGGGAAAATGCGGCATCACCGTATAGCCAGAGGCCGTCAGCCGCTTTGCGGTGGCGACCATTTCCTCAATCGGTGTGCCTTCGATATGGGCGATATAGACGCGGGTATCGGCTGGCAGAAGCGCGCGGAAATCCTCAACCTTTTCGGCGGTGCGGGGCATCACCTCGATCGAGTAGCCCTTGAGAAACGCTTCCACCTGTGCGGGGGTTGCGCCGGTTGGGGCAGGGGCCGCGGGTTCACGGCGGAAATTGAAAAGGGCCATCGCGGTCTCCCATAGGGTGCGGGGCATGGGGGGTCAGGCCCAGCCGGAGTTGTCGATCAGGGTCTTCAGGCGGGCAGTGTCGTATTCGGCCTCAAGTCTTGCCGCTTCGGCGGCCACAACGGCGTCAGGCTCACCCTCGGCAGAGCCGCTTTCAACCTTGCGCCATTCGGCCAGATAGCTGTCGCTGTCGCGCGCGCCGATCTTCATCGCGCAGCGGTCGATAGCCTGTTCAAACCGTTCGTTCAGTTGGACTTTTGAGGCGCGGCGGCCCTTGCCCACAATGACCTGAGCCGGGATGTCGCGCCAATAGACGATGGTAATTTCGGGCATGGCGATTCCCCCTGCTGCCTGCGGTTTCGTTTTAGGCATGTCGCCCCTGCCGCAAGCGGCGAATTTCGACACAGTGACGCCTTGAAGCGACCCCCAGAGACGTTAGCGCCTTATAGCGCTGTTTGTGCATCTAGGCGACGGGGGCTAAGGATCAAATTCCTCATCATGGTTATGAACGCAGGCGAGGCTTGCGCGGAGGCGGTCGCAGCGCTAGCATGGCTGCAACCATGAATGGAGGGCGACAAATGGCGCCCGAGCGTCCCCGGGAGGAGGACGCGATCCCGGGGCAGCCGCCGCAAGATCTGGCGCCTTTGGTCGACCCGTCAGCCTCCCCTAACCTCGAGTCCGAACCGCTTTATGCGGCCTTGGACTTGGGTACAAACAGTTGCCGGATGCTGATTGCCCGACCGAAGGGCAGCCAGTTTCAGGTTGTGGACAGTTTTTCAAAGACTGTTCAGCTTGGCGCGGGGCTTGAAGCCTCGGGCAGGCTTTCGCGTGCCTCAATGGGGCGCACGATTCAAGCCCTGCGGATTTGCCAGAAAAAGGTGGAAAAACATGGCGTTACGCGGATGCGTTTCGTCGCGACAGAGGCCTGCCGACGCGCCCGCAATGCGCGCGATTTCATCCGGCAGGTCCGGCGGGAAACCGGCCTTTCGCTGGAAATCATCGCTCCCGAGGAAGAGGCGCGGCTTGCAGTCATTTCCTGCGCCCCGTTGGTCAGCGCCGCGACCGAACAGTTGCTGGTCGTCGATATTGGCGGCGGCTCCACGGAACTTGTGTGGATCGACCTGTCAAAAGTGCCGCCCGCCGAACGGGCCCGCGCCATCATGCGCCTGCATTCCGGCTTTGCGCATCAGGGGGAAAGCGGCGCGCGGGTGGTGGACTGGATCTCGGTGCCGCTGGGGGTGGCGACACTGAAGGACCAGTTTGTTGATGTTGAAGACGACGCCGCCCGCTTTGCCCTGATGAGCTGGTTTTTTGAAGAAAACCTGTCCAGCTTTTCGCCCTATAATGCCGAGAACCCGCGCGATGGCTTTCAGATCATCGGCACCAGCGGCACGGTCACGACCGTTGCAGCCTCTTTCCTGGGGTTGCGGCGCTATGACAGGGCCAAGGTCGATGGGTTGCGCATGTCGTCCGATCAGATAGATACGGTCATCCGCGATTATCTGGCGCTTGGGCCAGAGGGGCGGCGAACAGACCCGCGGATCGGGCGTGACCGGCACAGTCTGATCATGTCGGGGGCGGCGATCTTGCAGGCCCTGATGCGGGTCTGGCCGACCGATAAACTCTCGGTGGCGGATCGCGGTTTGCGAGAGGGTCTGCTATACGCGCAAATGAGCGCGGACGGCGTTTTGGAAGACGGACCTTACGAATGAGCGAACAGAAGAAAACATCAGGTCGCGGCCAGCGCGATCTTCGGGTGCGGGTGAAAACCGCCAAGGGGCGCAAGCTGTCCTCAACCCTTTGGTTGGAACGGCAGTTGAACGACCCTTATGTTCAGCGCGCCAAGAAAGAAGGCTATCGCGGTCGCGCGGCCTATAAAATCTCGGAACTGGATGACAAATACGGCTTTCTGAAACCCGGTGCGCGGGTGGTGGACCTTGGCTGTGCGCCGGGGGGCTGGTGCCAGATCGCCGTGGCGCGGGTGAATGCGCTTGGCGAAAAGAAGAACAAGCCGATCGGGACCGTTCTGGGCGTCGATCTGCAAGAGGTTGAACCGATTTCGGGCGCGCAGATCCATCAGCTTGATTTCCTGTCCGAGGAAGCAGATGCGCTGGTCAAGGGCTGGCTTGGCGGCAATGCCGATGTGGTGATGAGCGATATGGCCGCCGCCGCCTCGGGCCATAAGGGCACCGACCACTTGCGGATCATCGCTTTGGTTGAGGCGGCGCTGGATTTCGCCTTTGACGTGTTGGACGAGGGCGGGACCTTTGTGGCCAAAGTTCTGGCGGGCGGGGCTGAAATCGGCATGCAGACGCTTTTGAAGAAGCATTTTCAGAAGGTCGCCAATGTGAAGCCTCCGGCCAGCCGTGCCGACAGTTCCGAAAAATTCGTCGTGGCGATGGGGTTCAAAGGACGGCAAGATCCGCAAGCGGAGGATCACGAAGAGTGACTTCGGCCACAGCCCAGACCCATAACGCAGACCCAAAATGACGAAAGGCGCCCGATGAGGCGCCTTTTTGTTTCAGATCTTGTCAGAGTGCCAGCCTCAGCCGCCCCAGCTCCGCACCGGGCCGCAATCCATATGCACAAAGTTGGAGCGCGAATATTTGCCGACCCCACCCGAGGCACAAGCCGCAGCCGCCTGCGCCATCTGCCCGACAGAGCGCGACTTCAACCGCAGGTCAGCCGCTTGCCCGTTCATATGCAGCGAATGCTTCGCAACACCGCGCGACTTGGAGCGCAGCATCGCATTGGTCTGCGGGCTCCGGTATCCTGACAGCATCATGTAGGGTTCCGTCACATCCATCAGCCGATGCGAGGCCGCCATGATGTCAACGGCGCGCGGATCGATTTGCTTGGTCTGGCTGTTCCGCCAATCGCGCATGAAGTGATTGATTTCCGCCATGGCTTCTTTGATGTAATCGCCTTCGATCCAGTAGATCGTGTCGATGCTTTCACCCGTCCGGCCCGAATACATGCGGATGCGGCGAATATCGCCTGCGCCCCGCAAGAACCCGAAGGCATTTCCGTAGGTTGGGGCTGCCACCACGGCTGTTGCCGCGAATGCGCCAAGCAAAGCCCGCCGCGTCATGCCTGTTGCTGTCGTATCTGCCATTCTAGCGCTGTCCCGTCGCTCGTATTCTACCGCCTTGCCGGCGATCTTTTCTTGCAGCTCGTCCCCAAGTGCAAAATCGTTATTACACAGGACGAATCGCAACCCAAGAAAAGAATGGCCCGCGATCACAGCCTGCGCTCCAATCGGCAAAAATTTGCTTAAACCAAGGCAGTTCCCTCAATCGCGAGGCAAAAAGATGCCATGTGACCGGAATGCGACAGTTTGTACCCTCCTGTCGCCTTTGTGAGTGGACAGCAAACCCCCATCTTGTACAGACTCACCCCAAGTATGCTTCTGCTAGAGGGTTCCGATGTTTTCCAAGCGTTTCTTCCGTCCTGTTCGTGCGCATGGCGCCCTCGTTTTGGCCGTATCTGCGCTGATGTCCGGGGGGATCGCCCTGCCTGTGACGGCGCAGACGCAGGTTTCCATGCGGGCGGGGGCGCAGTTCGGGGCGTTTGAACAATCCGTGGCGGAGGCTGCTTCCTCTGATCCCGCAATTGCCGGGTTCTACCGCGATTCGGGTTACGCGCCTTTGTGGACCGGGGCCGATCAGGCAGATCGTCGTTCGGCTTTGCTGTCGGCGCTGGCTGGCGCGGGGGCGCATGGGCTGCCCGTTTCGCGCTATGACCCGGCGACATTGATTGCCGCGTTCAAGGCTGCACGGACCGAAGGGGATCGCGGCAGGCTTGACGTAATGATGACCACCGCGCTGCTGGATTATGCGCGCGACGTGCAGACCGGCGCGCTTGTTCCCTCCGACGTGTCTTCGGGCATCGTGCGCGAGGTTCCCGTGCACGATCGTCGCGCCAACCTGAACGCTTTTGCCGCCTCTGAACCGCGGACCTTTCTGAACAGCCTGCCGCCCAGGACGCAGGCCTATGTTCAACTGATGAAAGCCAAGTTTGAACTGGAGGCGCTGACCCAATCGCAGGGCTGGGGGCCGAAAGTCGCGTCCAAATCGCTCAAGCCGGGGGATCGGGGGGCTGCGGTGATGCAGCTGCGCGACCGTTTGGTGGCGATGGGCTATCTGGCGCGCAGCACGGCGGCCACCTTTGACGCCAGCATTCAGCGCGCGGTTCTGGCTTTTCAGGTCGATCACGGGCTTGAGGCAGATGGCGTTGCAGGCGCCAGCACCATCGAGCAGGTGAATATCGAACCCGCTGAACGGCTGGAATCCGTAGTTGTCGCGCTGGAGCGGGAACGCTGGATGAACTTCGACCGCGGAGAGCGGCACATCTGGGTCAATATGACCGACTTTACCGCCAAGATCATGGATCATGGCAAAATCACCTTCGCCACCCGTTCGGTGATCGGCAAGAACGCCTCTGACACCCAATCGCCGGAATTTTCCGATGTGATGGAGCATATGGTCATCAACCCGACCTGGAATGTGCCACGCTCTATCACCACGAAGGAATATCTGCCCATGATGCAGAACAACCCCAATGCGGCGGGGCATCTGCAACTGATCGACAGCCGGGGGCGCGTCGTGTCACGCGAATCCGTCGATTTTGCGGCCTATACGGCGCGCAACTTCCCCTATGCGATGAAACAGCCCCCCTCAAACAGCAATGCTTTGGGGTTGGTGAAGTTCATGTTCCCTAACAAGTATAACATCTATCTGCATGATACTCCGTCGAAATCCCTGTTCGCGCGTGAGGTTCGGGCCTTCAGCCATGGCTGTATTCGCCTCGCGGATCCCTTTGACTTCGCCTATGCGCTGCTGGCCCCGCAAAGCGACGATCCTGTGGCGGAGTTTCAGGCCGTCCTTGCGACCAACCGCGAAACCACCGTTCCGCTGAAAAAGACCGTTCCGGTGCATCTGGTCTATTTCACCGCCTATCCCACAGGCAAAGGTCGGATCGATTATCGCCGGGATGTCTATGGCCGTGACGCAGCGATTTTTCGCGCCTTGACACAGGCCGGGGTGGTACTGGGGCCGGTTCGAGGCTAAATCCGAAGGGGAGGGTGCCCGCGCGGCGCCCTCACGCCCCCAAGGAGTGCCTGCGATGTCCTTTACGATTGCCGAGATTGCGACAGCGCTGTCCGCGACGGCTGCGGGCAATACAAGCCTGCGGATCTCCCGCGCGGCCGAGCCCGCATCGGCCGGGCCGGATGATCTGGCCCTTGCGATGGATCCCCGCTTTGCCGATGGTTTGGCCAAGGGTCAGGCGCGTGCCGCTGTGCTTTGGGACGGGGCGGATTGGCAGGCCATGGGGCTGGAGGCTGTGATCTTTGCCCCCAGATCGCGACTTGCGCTGTCGGGCCTGACGCAGATGCTGGATGCCGGGCCGCAGATTGGCCCCGGCATTCACCCGATGTCGGTGGTCGATCCTACGGCCCGGATTGGCGACGGCGCTGCGATCGGGCCTTTTGTCACCATCGGGGCGGGGGCGGACATCGGGCCTCGGGCGCGGATCGCAAGCCATGTCTCAATTGCAGAGGGCGTGCGGATCGGGGCCGATGCGCTGATCTTGCAAGGCGCGCGGATCGGGGCGCGCGTCACAATCGGCGACCGCTTCATCTGCCAGCCCGGTGCTGTGATCGGCGCGGATGGGTTTTCCTTTGTGACGCCCGAGAAATCCGGGGTCGAGCAAATCCGCGAAACCCTTGGCAGCCGCGAGGAAATCACCGCCCAAAGCTGGACGCGGATACATTCACTTGGCGCTGTAACCATTGGGGATGATGTTGAAATCGGCGCGAACAGCTGTATCGACAGGGGCACGATCCGCGACACGAGCATTGGCAATGGCTGCAAGCTCGATAACCTTGTGCATATCGGGCATAATGTTCAGGTCGGGCAGGATTGCCTGCTGTGCGGGCAAGTGGGGATTGCCGGATCGACCAAGATCGGGAACCGTGTGGTTCTGGGCGGCCAATGCGGTGTGGGTGACAATCTGTTTGTCGGGGATGATGTGATTGGCGGTGGGGCCACTAAGATCATGACGAATGCGCCGGCGGGGCGCGTGTTGCTGGGCTATCCCGCCGTCAAGATGGAGACCCATATCGAAATGCAAAAAGCGCTGCGCCGCTTGCCCCGTCTGGCAGCGACCGTGGCTGAGATGAAGAAGAAACTGTCATAAACCTGCGCTAGACCGCCGCTGGACATGACACAGGAAGGGTCGGACAAGATGTCGATTTCATCGGTAGAACAGAAAGTGGTAGCGATCCTCGCGGAACAGGCCGTTTTGGACCCGTCAGATGTGACGCTGGACAGCACGCTTGAAGGGCTTGGAATCGACAGTCTGGGGCTGGTCGAGACGATCTTTGCGATTGAAGAGGCGTTTGACGTCTCGGTCCCGTTCAATGCCAATGAGCCTGCGAAATCGGATTTCGATATCACCTCGGTTGCGGCCATTGTGCGCGCGGTCGAGGGTTTGCTTGCCGCACAGGATGCCTGAATGAAGCGGGTCGTCATTACCGGGGCCGGGACGATCAACGCATTGGCGCATAGCGTCAAAGACACATGGGAGGCCTTTGCCGAAGGGCGTTGCGGGATCACGGATCTGGAAATCGCGGATAAAGAGCGGTTGTCGATCCGGATCGGCGGGCAGGTGCATGGCTGGGATCCCGAGGCGCATTTCAACCGCCAGCAAATCTCGCTTTACGACAAGTTCACCCAGTTCACGCTTTTGGCTGCGCGTGAGGCGATCGGCCAATCCGGCCTGAATTTCGACGGCCATCTTGGGTATGAGGCGGGCGTCGTTCTGGGAACGGCAGGGGGCGGGGTCAACACCTGGGACGAAAACTACCGGGCGGTTTATGAAGAGGGCAAAAACCGCGTCCACCCTTTCGTGGTGCCAAAGTTGATGAACAATGCGGCCGCCTCGCATCTGTCGATGGAGTTCAATCTGAAGGGCCCAAGCTTCACCGTGGCCACGGCTTGCGCCAGTTCCAATCACGCGATGGGGCAGGCCTTTCACATGGTGCGCTCTGGCATGAGCCGGGTGATGGTGACGGGCGGGTCGGAATCCATGCTCTGTTTCGGCGGGATCAAGGCCTGGGAGGGCTTGCGCGTCATGTCGAAGGATGCCTGCCGCCCGTTCAGCCTCAACCGCAACGGCATGGTGCAGGGGGAAGGGGCCACGGTCTTTGTCTTTGAGGATTATGACCACGCTCGCGCGCGCGGTGCCGAGATGCTGGCCGAGGTGATCGGTTTTGCCATGACGTCTGACGCCTCTGATATCGTCATGCCCTCCAAGCAGGGGGCAGCGCGGGCGATTGCGGGGGCGCTGCGCGATGCGCGGATCAATGGGGATGACGTGGGCTATATCAACGCGCATGGCACAGGCACGGCCGCCAATGACAAGACAGAATGTGCGGCGGTTGCGGATGTCTTTGGCCAGCATGCCGACAAGCTGATGATCTCCTCTACCAAATCCATGCATGGGCATTTGATTGGCGGGACGGGGGCGGTCGAACTGCTCGCCTGTATTCTGGCGCTGCGCGATGGGATCGTGGCCCCGACCATCGGTTACGAAGAACCGGACCCGGAATGTGCGCTGGATGTCGTGCCAAACACAGCGCGGGAAGCGCGGGTCGAGGTGGCCTTGTCAAACGCCTTTGCTTTTGGCGGCTTGAACGCGGTGCTCGCGCTGAAGCGGATCTGACAGGCGCAATGCAAAACGCCGCGCCTTAGGGGCGCGGCGTTGATAAGGATTTGCCTCAGATCAGTTGCCGTTGGCTTTGTTCACCGCTTCATAACCCGCGGTGAAGCCTTTCAGCGATACCTGAACCTTGACTTGTTTGTCGGGGGCGACCACCGGAACAATCGCGACCGTTGCGGCATTGCCTTTCCGGAAGGCGTCAACCTCTTCGGCGGTAAAGCCGATGCGCGCGATACAACCGATATTGCTGCACCAGGAGAACGGGTATTTCTTGGCTTTGCCGGCATCAACCTGCAGCGTCACATCCTGCGTCAGAAGCGTTTCCAGCGGCACGATGATCGTTGCACCTGCCGCCGCCTGCTGACCTGCCGCCAAGCCGAAGATCGAAATCTCGGCCACCGGGTTTTGATCGGTGTCGCGCAGCAATTGGTACAATTGGCAAGGATCGGCGCCATCTTCGGTGCGAACGCAGCGCTGCTCCCAATCGCCGTGCTTTTCAGCGACATAGGTTGATCCGATTCCACCCTCTGCCGGGGCACCCTCTTCGCGGCCCATGGACAGGGCGTCAACGCCGGTGCCCTCTGGGCTGGCGCTGTCTTGCGCAAGGGCGGCAGAGCCCAGCAGCAGACAAAGCGAGGTGGCAAGGAATTTTGCGGTTTTCGTCACGGGCATGCCTGAGCGTCCTTCGTTGTTATGAACAGCGGGTTAGCATGGCGGCAACAGAAAGTCAGGCCCGAAATGGCGATAAATGAGGCTGGTTTGGGCGGAAATGCGCGCATTTGGCAGGGGAGAGAACCGCCGCGGCGAGGCTACCCGCAAAATTCGAAAGGGCCGGCGAACCGGCCCTTTTCTTGAATTTTTTTGCTCCCTGTCGGACTGGCCGACGTTATGGACGCAACGCTATTCGGTAATATTCAATGCGTCAACAGGGAATCGTGACGAGATTTGTCACCTTTTCGCGGGATGAAAAAAACCGCGCCAGAAACGGTGGCGCGGCCAGTCTGACAGGGAGAAAACACCCCAAAAGCGTCTTGCACTGCCCTTGGGTGCTTCCACTCTGGCACAAGCAGGTTAACAATGTATTTTAACGCGGGGCGGTCAATTGAGGACCCTTGCAACCTTGAATTGAAAGGGCGAAACGTGACGGATCAAAGCGCAATTTTTGTGGGCGGCGGCGGCGAATCCTATGGCGAGGCGCAAAGCCTTTTGCTTGGGCTTGCCAACCGGCATGGTCTGATTGCGGGGGCCACGGGCACGGGCAAGACCGTCACGCTGCAAATTCTGGCCGAAGGGTTTTCGGCGGCCGGGGTGCCGGTTTTCCTGTCAGACATCAAGGGCGATCTGTCGGGCATCGCTTTGCCCGGCTCCTCCTCGGCCAAGCTGCATGAACCCTTCATGAAACGCGCGGCAACGATTGGGCTTGATCTGGTCTATTCCAGCTTTCCGGTTGTTTTCTGGGATCTTTTTGGCAAGCAGGGCCATCCCGTCCGCACCACTGTGGCCGAGATGGGGCCGCTTCTGCTCTCGCGGCTTTTGGAACTGAACGAGCCGCAGGAAGGTGTGATGAACGTGGCCTTCCGCATGGCCGATGACGAGGCGCTGCCGCTTCTGGACCTCAAGGACCTGCGCGCGATGCTGACCTTCATCGCGGAAAACGCCGCCGAAATCAGTCAGAAATACGGTCTTGTGTCCTCCAGTTCCATCGGGGCCATACAGCGACGCCTGCTGGTTCTGGAAAATCAGGGCGCAGAGGCGATGTTCGGGGAACCGGCGCTCGCGCTGTCCGACATGATGTCACTGGCTGAAGACGGGCGCGGGCGGATCAATATTTTGGCCGCTGATCAACTGATGGGCTCGCCCCGGCTTTATTCGACCTTCCTTCTGTGGCTTTTGTCCGAACTGTTTGAGGAACTGCCCGAGGTCGGCAACCCTGACAAGCCAAAGCTGGTCTTCTTCTTTGACGAGGCGCATTTGCTGTTCGATGGCGCCCCCAAGGCGCTGGTTGATAAGGTGGAACAGGTCGTGCGGCTGATCCGCTCCAAGGGGGTGGGGATCTATTTTGTGACCCAAAACCCCGGCGATGTGCCTGATGATGTGCTGGGACAGCTTGGCAACCGGGTCCAGCATGCGCTGCGCGCCTTCACCGGGCGCGACCGGACAGAGTTGAAGCGCGCCTCTGAAACCTATCGCGACAACCCCCGCTTTTCGACGGTCGATGCGATTGCCGAAGTGGGCACGGGCGAAGCTGTAACCTCATTTCTGGAGAAAAAGGGCATCCCCGGAATGGTGGAGCGCACCTTGATCCGCCCGCCCAGCAGCCAGCTTGGCCCGATTGATCCGGCGGTGCGCGCCATGCTGATGGTGCAATCCCCGCTCGCCGGGAAATATGAGGCGCAAATCGACCGCGATTCCGCTTATGAACGGCTGCGCGCCCGCGCGGACGCTGCCGCCAAAGCCGCCGCAGAGGCCGAAGCCGCCGAGGCCCGCGAAGCGCTTGAGGCGAAAGAGGCCGGGCGACGGGAGGCCCCAGAGGACCGGGAGTTTACCTCTGCCCGCCGGTATGACGGCAAAACACCCGCCCGCAAAACCAGTTCCCGCAAGTCCAACTCGGATTCCGTGGGGGAGGCATTTGCGAAATCCTTTGCCCGTCAGTTGGGGACCAAAAGCGGGCAAGCTATCGTTCGGGGCATTCTGGGATCTTTGTTCAAGACGCGCTGAGCTGGGTCTGCGCCAGTTGTCGGCGCAGCTCCTCATTCTCATATTCCAGCTTTGCCAGTCGCGCGGCTGGAATATCCTGAATGGCGTCGAGAATGGAGTTTTGGGCGGTTTTGGCGTGGTTGCGGCTGCTGTAGACGGGCCATTTGTGGAGCTGCGACTCCAGCGTGTCGAGTTCATAGCAGAACAGGCGAAGCGGCGAGGATTGCAAGGCCAGATTGATCGAAAGCTGATCGCGACGGGAATAGCGCAGGATATGTTCCCACCAGACAGTCATCGCCGAGGTCACATTTGGCTTGTGGCAGCGGGCCATCATGCCGGTCCAGAACGGGCGCTGTGACAGCACATCCCTATGGCTCGTTTGATAATGAAACAACTGCTCGTAAATTTTGGTGAAATCATCATAGCCTGCCGCCTGCACCGCCCCGAATTCCGCAGCAAGCGTCTCGCGGTAACTGTGGTAAGGCAGGGCGATATCCGCATCCGCCAGAAGCAGATCAAGGATCTTGTCGGGCGATGCCTTGAGCCGGACGGTGTTATCGATCCAAAGCGACTGATCTTTGTCAGCAAACAGCGCAGGCCCCATGATCTTGAGGTAGCGCGCACTGCGAATGCTGTCATTTGCAAAGCGTGGCTTGACGGGCACAACAGTCCAGCCATCGCTTTTCAAGTCGGCATTATCTGTGAAAACCAACCGTTGCGTACCCGGTTTGACCGGATAATCGGGCTGCGAGAACTCCTCGTAATTGCCCAGAATGGCAGTGTAGACGACCCGCTGCATTCTACCCTCTGCGCTGACACCCTTGGGGAAACAGTAAAGCCCAGAAGATCATCGGGCAAGGCGTGGCACGCCCCTTTGACTTTTGCATGAGACACCCTGAAACCAAAACGCCGCGCCAATAAGGGCGCGGCGTCTTGAATTTATTCCCACTCGATCGTGCCGGGCGGTTTTGAGGTGATATCATAGGTGCAGCGGTTGATCCCTTGCACCTCGTTGATGATCCGGGTGGCGGTCTCCCCCAGAAAATCATGGGTGAATGGGTAATAATCCGCCGTCATCCCGTCAACCGAAGTGACTGCACGCAGGGCGCAGGCGTAGTCATAGGTGCGCCCATCGCCCATCACGCCCACGGTCTTGACCGGAAGGATCGCGACGAAAGCCTGCCAGATTTCATCGTACAGCCCGTGCTTGCGGATCTGGTCGATGAAGACCGCATCTGCCTTGCGCAGGATGTCCAGCTTTTCGCGGGTGATCTCTCCGGGGCAGCGGATGGCAAGGCCGGGGCCGGGGAAGGGATGGCGGCCAATGAAGCTTTGCGGCAGGCCAAGTTCGCGACCCAATGCGCGCACCTCATCCTTGAAGAGCTCGCGCAGCGGTTCCACCAGTTGCATGTTCATGCGCTCTGGCAGGCCGCCGACATTGTGGTGGCTTTTGATCGTGACCGAAGGGCCGCCCGAGAAGCTGACCGACTCGATCACATCAGGATAAAGCGTGCCCTGGGCCAAAAACTCTGCGCCGCCAATGGCCTTGGCATGTTTCTCGAACACTTCGATGAACAGACCACCAATGATTTTACGCTTGGTTTCCGGGTCCGAGACGCCTTCGAGCTTGCCCAGGAACAGATCGGATTCGTCGGCATGGATCAGCGGCAGGTTATAATGCTCGCGGAACATGCCCACGACCTGTTCGCTTTCGCCAAGCCGCATCAGCCCGTGATCGACATAAACGCAGGTAAGTTGCTCGCCGATGGCCTCATGGATCAACACGGCGGCGACAGAGCTGTCAACACCGCCCGAAAGTGCGCAGATCACCCGCTTGTCACCAACCTGCGCGCGGATCTTTTCGATCGCTTGCTCGCGGTAAGCGCCCATCGTCCAATCGCCGGTAAACCCTGCGAGGCGAACGAAATTTTCATAAAGTTTCGCGCCCTTGGGGGTGTGGTGCACCTCGGGGTGGAATTGCACGGCATAGAAATGGCGGGTGGGATCGGCGGTAATGGCAAAAGGCGCATTGGGCGAGGTGCCGTAAACCTGAAAGCCCGGAGCGATTTGGCTGACATGGTCGCCATGGCTCATCCAGACCTGTTCGCGCCCGCCGTTCTCGCTTCCCTCGAACCAACCGCTGAGGATGGAGAGGTCTTCGGCCCCGCGCGTCACGAATGCGCGGCCGAATTCTGCCGTGCCGTGGCCGCGTTCAACCTTGCCGCCAAGGCAATGCATCATCACCTGCTGGCCATAGCAGATCCCGAGGATCGGCACGCCCAGATCAAAGACCGAAGCCGGGGGCATCGGTGCCCCTTCGGCAAAGACCGAGGCAGGGCCGCCCGAAAAGATCACCGCTTTCGGGGCGAAGTCTTTCAGGAAGCCATCCGTGACTTTGTTGAAGGGGTGGATTTCGCAATAGACGTTCAACTCGCGCAGGCGCCGGGCGAT
Organism: Pseudorhodobacter sp.; assembly: GCA_029254215.1. GTDB lineage: Bacteria > Pseudomonadota > Alphaproteobacteria > Rhodobacterales > Rhodobacteraceae > Pseudorhodobacter. The sequence goes on from JAQWYA010000049.1 coordinate 15,928, forward strand.
AAGCTGGGTGACCTGCGAGCCGAAGTCGATGATGAGGAGGCGATCATGCTGTGTCATCTGCGCGGGATAAGCGGGAAGGTATAGAATCGCAAGAGGGTAGAGCGCGTTTTGATCCTGCGATGCGTGTGGAATTTGGGCCGGGCGGGGGGCTGTCTGCCCCCCACAAGGGTCCGATGGGATCGGACCCTCCCCGCGAAGGTATTTCTCCAAGAAGAAATGCGGGGCGGCAATGTCGGTAGAGGAGGGGGGCAATGTCGGTTTTGAGTGGCAAGTGACGGAATTGACGAAAAGGGGGGGGCGGATTGGCGGCATAAGGGCGAGGAGCGCCGCAGGGTCGGGCAATGAAGGAGATTTGCGATGAGTGAGGGAGCAGGCCGCAGGGCCCGTGGGGGCGGCGGGTCGGCACGTCGGGCGGAACGCACGGCGGTGAGTTTCGATGTCGCGAAATACATCAGCCGGAACATTCCGAATTTCGAGATCCTGAACGAAGAAGCGCTTCAGATCATCGAATATAACGCTGAGACCGTTCTGGAAGAAATCGGCGTGAATTTTGTCGAGAACCCGGCAGCGCTGGATCGCTGGCGGGCGGCGGGTGCCGATGTGAAGGGGGAGCGGGTCCATATTCCGCGCGGGCTGGCGCGCAAGCTATGTGCGACGGCACCTTCCAATTTCATCCAGCATGCCCGAAATCCGGAGCGGAACGTCGAAGTGGGCGGGCGCAATCTGGTGCTGGCCCCGGTTTACGGCCCTCCCTTCGTGCGCGACCGCGAAGGCGGGCGGCGCTATGCGACCATGGCAGACTTCGAGAAATTCGTGAAGCTCGGGTATATGTCGAAATGGCTGCACCACTCGGGCGGGACGGTTTGTGAGCCCACTGATATTGCGGTGAACAAGCGTCACCTCGATATGCTGCGCGCCCATATGGTGTTGTCGGACAAGCCCTATATGGGGTCGGTGACGGAGCCGGAGCGGGCGGCAGATTCGGTCGAGATGTCGAAGCTGCTGTTTGGCGCGGATTTTGTCGATCAGAACACGGTCATGACCAGCCTGATCAATATCAACAGCCCGCTGACCTTCGATTCGACCATGATGGGCGCGCTGGAGGTTTACGCGAAGGCCAATCAGGCTTGCATTATCTCGCCCTTTATCGTGGGCGGGGCTATGGCGCCGGTCACCGTTGCGGGGACGTTGACGCAGGTTCTGGCCGAGGTTCTGGCGGGCGTGGCCTATAGCCAGTTGATCCGGCCCGGTGCGCCGGTGATCTTCGGGGCCTTTGTGACCTCGATCGACATGAACTCGGGCGCGCCGACCTTTGGGACGCCGGAGGCTGCGCATATCACCTATGGGGCAGGGCAGCTTGCGCGGCGGATGGGCTTGCCCTACCGGTCGGGCGGGTCGTTCTGCGGCTCCAAGCTGCCGGATGCGCAGGCGGCTTATGAGACGGCGAACAGCCTGAACATGGCGCTGCTGGCGGGTGTGAACTTCATGCTCCATGCCTGCGGCTGGTTGGAAGGCGGGCTTGTGTCTTCGTTCGAGAAGTTCGTGATGGATGCCGACCAGCTTGGAACGCTGCATCATCTGGCCAAAGGCATCATCATGGATGAGAACGGTCAGGGCATGGATGCGATCCGTGAGGTGGGCCCCGGTGGGCATTACCTTGGCTGCGCCCATACGCAGGCCAATTTCAAATCGGCCTTCTGGCGGTCGGATCTGTTCGACTACAAGCCCTTCGAGACCTGGGATGAAGAGGGCGCGCGCGACACCGAAACCTTGGCATCCTTGCGCGTGACCAAGATGCTGGGCGATTATCAGCCGCCCGCCATTGATGAAGCGGTGCGCGATGCGATTGACGATTATGTCGCGCGAAAGAAAGCGTCCATGCCGGATGCGTTCATCTGAACCGCCCCTTTGAGACGACAAAAAGGCCCCCGAACCTCGGGGGCCTTTTGCATTCAAGGGTTTAGCGGGCGCGTCAGAAAGCGGGCCTCGGCCATCAAGGCGATCAGCAATTCCACATGATGGGCGATCGAATATCCCGCCCCGCCAGATTTGCGGACGCGTTCCATCTGCTCTTCCTGATCTAGAAGCCGTGTCAGCGCAGCCTCGGGGCCGGGCGCCTTGCAGCCTGTAGAGGCCAGCAACCGGCCTAGATCCCTGTCGCGGCGATAGTCCTGAACCCCATGCCGCGCGGCGCGGATCAGTAGGCGCGGGCGGCGAAGATTGGCAAGCAGAGTACGAAAATCGGTCATAGTGTCCCCCTTATGTGGCACGCCTATGTTGCAACATTACAATCTGGCGTTGCATAAAATTGGAAACGACCGTGCGCTCCTTTCGCGAATGTTTATAAATTAGAAACAATTATGGACAAATGCGAAGAAGTTAACGAACAGGTAACCAATGAAACCCAAGGTTGCAAAAGTCCAATTCCCGGACGGAGACCTTTCGCCGCAAGCGGAGGAGGTAAAATGGGACAGTCGCTGAGCCGTGACGTCAGCCTGCCGGACTGGCTGCCGGATGCTGTGCGCCTTTATCTGGATCATACTGAACAGGGGCTTTCCTTGCGCCAGTTGGCGCGCCGTGAAGGCTGTCATGCCTCGACGGTTTTGCGCAAAGTGCGCCAGTATGAACAAAGGCGCGATGATCCTTTGGTTGATGAAGCGCTGGACGCGCTTGGTCAGGCCCCGATGGCAGACGCCTCTCTTTCCCATGCAAAGGAATCCTCCGCGATGACTGCCCCAATCCGTCACCACGCCCCGGAAATCGACGAAGGCACCATTCGTGTGGAGGCTGCCCGCGTTCTGCGATTGCTGGCGGAGCCTGCCACCTTCATGGCCATTGCACCCGATATGGAAAAGGCGGTCATTCTGCGCCCTGCCGTTGATGGGGCCCAAAAGCGCGTGGGGGTTCTGGACCGTGGCGTGGCGCAGGCTTTTGCGCTGAAAAACTGGATCGAATGTCAGAAATCGGGCCGGGTTGTGACCTATACGATCACGGCAGCGGGCCGGGCAGAGGTGAAGCGGGCCAACTCTGTGCGGGCCATGGCCGAAATGGCGCAGGCCTTTGACGGGCCGGGGCAAGAAACGTTGCGGGAAGAACCGTCGCGCCGCCGGGCGCGCTATGCCGCGACAGACAGCCCCGTTGCCGTTCTTGCCCGCCGCCAAGACCGGGAGGGCGCGCCGTTTCTGGGCCCGGAACTGGTAGCCGCTGCGGACCGGATCCTCTTTGATTTTGAACTGGCCCAGATGGAGCCGCGCGTGACCCAGAACTGGGAGGGGTTTCTGACCGGCGGATGCTCGGCCAAGCTTGCGGCGGGCGAGGGCAGCGCCAGCACCCCGCGCGAGGCCCGTGAGCGGGTCGGCGCCGCGCTGCGCGACCTTGGGCCGGGGCTTGGCGATGTCGTGCTGCGCTGCTGCTGCCATCAGGAAGGGCTGGAACAGGCCGAGCGGCGCATGGGTTGGTCGGCGCGTTCGGGCAAGATCGTGCTTCGGATCGCCTTGCAGCGGCTAAAGCGGCATTATGATGAAACGCAGGGCCGGTTTGGGCCGATGATCGGCTGACGGGGCAATGCGCCGGGTTTGCTCTTGGGCTGTGCACGGGGCGCAGAGGTGGTATTCGCCGCGTCACCTTGTTTTGCCGGGGGATTACGCGTAATTTGCCGCGAACAGCTGAATTTCTGGGGGATACCCGCCTTGCGCGATTTGAAATTGCCGGACCAACGTCATCCTGAAAAAGCCCATCGCGCGGACAATTCTCAGCCCAAGAAGCCGGATTGGATCCGGGTCAAGGCTCCGACATCGGCCGGCTACAAGGAAACCCGCGACATCATTCGCAGCCAAAAGCTGGTGACCGTCTGCGAAGAGGCCGGCTGCCCCAATGTCGGCGAATGCTGGAGCCAGGGCCACGCGACCATGATGATCATGGGCGAGATTTGCACCCGCGGCTGCACCTTTTGCAACGTGGCGACTGGCAAGCCCCAAACTCTTGATGCGTTTGAGCCGGGGCGCGTAGCCCATGCGGTCTCTGAACTCGGGCTTAAGCATGTGGTTATCACCTCGGTGGATCGTGACGATCTGGAGGATGGCGGGGCCGAACATTTCGCCCAGACAATCCGCGCGATCCGCCACCGCAGCCCCGAGACAACGATCGAAATCCTCACCCCGGATTTCCTGAAATGCGCGCCCTCCGTGCTGGAAGCCGTGGTCGAAGCCCGGCCCGACGTATTCAACCACAATCTTGAAACCGTTCCCGGTCTTTACCCCGAAGTGCGCCCCGGCGCGCGCTATTTCCATTCTTTGCGCCTGTTGCAGCGGGTGAAAGAGCTGGATCCGACCATGTTCACCAAATCCGGCATCATGGTGGGGCTTGGGGAAGATGCGCAGGGCGTCAAACAGGTGATGGATGACATGCGCGCGGCGGATGTCGATTTCCTGACCATCGGGCAATATCTGCAGCCAACGCCAAAGCACCACCGCGTGGACCGTTTCGTGACGCCTGAAGAATTTGCCGCCTATGAAAAGGCCGCCTATGGCAAGGGGTTCTTGATGGTTTCGGCCACACCTCTGACCCGGTCCTCTTATCACGCGGGGGATGATTTTGCCCGCCTGCGCGACGCCCGGATGGCAAAGCTCGGCCGCGCCTGACCCGCTGGGGGCGGCCTTTACGGTTGATGCGTGAGGACGCCCGCCTCCAGTAACTCCGCCGCGCTGGGAAGCCACATATCTTCATGCGGGGTGGCGAAGGCCTGTTTAAGGAACTTCGCTGAGATCCCGCGTGCGGCCAATGACGCGCGGTCGCGGTTCTGCTCTTCGGCGGTGCTCAGAACCTTGGCTCCGGTGTTGAGCCGATAGGCGTGAAAACCCAATTGCGCGCCGGGCTGAAGCCGCCGTTCTGTTCCCGCCGCAAACACCAGCGTGCAAGCACTGGCGCAGCGCCCGACGGCCTGGGTGTGCAACCCGGCCTCCAACACCAGCCGCGCCATGCCGCGCGCCGCCGGGATACTGCCGCCATCGCTGGACAAATGCAGATCTGTCAGCCCCGGCACCGCGCGCAAGGTTTCCGACAGCGCGCTATAGCTTTCCAGCGTGATCGGCCCGGCAAAAAGGGCGACCGTCCCACGCACCGGCAGCAGCGTCACCGCCTCCGGTTCCGGCGGCGCGCTGGCATGGGCCTGTGCGAGTTGATTAAGCGCCTGCGTCAGGCCAGCCACCAGAAGGATGATCTGCGTGATCCGCACCAAAAGCCCGATCACCGGCCCCGAGGCCTGAACCGCCTCTGACCGGATCAGCAAACCCGCCGCCGCAAGACAGGTCAGATCCGCTGCGACCAGCCCGGTGATGACGAGGGGCGGCAAGTTTAGCCCCCCGACCAGCGCCCAGATCGCGAAAAACGCCAGCCTCGGCCCCAAGAGCCAGCCAAGCACACGCTGCGTGGCCGGGCGGATCAGGGGAGGGGCGGCAATGGTCATCGCTGGGGTCTACTCCGCTGGGGGCAGTTTCTTGACATAGGCTGCCACGGCCTCACGATCCTCCAGCGGGAGCCGCGCCATGTTCGAGACGACATGCGCCATATGCCCGCCGACGCTGTCAAACGCGGGGGTGAAGCCTGACGTCAGATATTCGACGATTTCATCCTGAGACCAGTCAAGCTTTGCCGGGGTGATATTGGGAAAGCTGCCTTTGCCGCCGGGAATAGCCCCACCCGCCATCCAGCGATCCCGCTCCAACCCGCCCAGCGGATTGCGGGGCGTGTGGCATTCGCCGCAATGGGCCAAGGCTTCGACCAGATAGCGCCCGCGCGTCTCGGCTTCGGTCAGATCGCCGGTCATTACCCAGTCATCGGAAAGGAACAGAAATTTCCAGCCGCCCAGATTGCGCCGGATGTTGAAGGGAAACCCGACCTCATGCGGTTGGCTGGGGGTGGAACTGGGCGGCAGCCCATCCATGAAGGCCTTGAGATCGGCAATGTCCGTCAGGTTTGCCTTGTTATAGGCCCCATAGGGGAAGGCAGGAAAGTAATGCTGGCCTTCGGGCGACACGCCCCGCGTCACGGCGCTGGCAAATTGAGCCAAGCTCCAGCCGCCGATTCCCTGCGACGGATCGGGCGAAATGTTCGGCGCGATGAAATTCCCGAAGGGAGAGGCGAAAACCTGACCGCCCGCGAGCACCAGTTCTGCCTCTCCGGTGGCGCCGGGCGCCATGTGGCAAGAGGCGCAGCCCGCCGCCCAGAACACCGCCTCGCCTTTTGCCTGATCGCCTGTCAGCCCGGCGACATCCGCCTCTGAAAGCGGGTCCGGCGCTGTTACAGCCCAAAAGACGCCCGCGCCGACAAGACCACAGACCAAAGCGGCAAGACCGAGACGTCTGAACATGGCGTTCCCTTTTGCGGCAATACGACGCAGAGTTTGCGCGGCTTTGGGCCGTCTGGCAAGCCCTGCGCAGGATAGGCCGGTCACGCCTTCGGGAGCGTGCGGCTCAGGGGCGGGGAACCCGGTGCGGCGCACCACCCTGATCGAGGGTCAGCCATTCCGGCCAGCCGAACATCCATTCATAGCCAAAGAGCAACAGGCAGGCGACAATCACCCCCAGCACCAGCTTGACCTGCGCCGCGGAGGGCGGATTGCGCGCCCAGCGCGACATGCGAATGAACCAGCGATAGCTCATCATTCCTTGGTCACCCCGAGCAAAGGTCCAAGCGTCGGATCGCCTTGCGCGCGCCTGACGCGGGGGCCGTCAGATTGCATCACTCAGCCTCAACAAAGCGCACCTTGCCGATATAGGGTAGGTTGCGGTTGCGTTGCGCATAATCGATGCCATAGCCGACCACGAATTCATCGGGGATCTCAAACCCTGTCCAGGTCGCGCGAATATCGACCTCGCGCCGGCTGGGCTTGTCCAACAGGGCGCAGACTGCCATTTTCGCAGGCCCCCGGCTTTCGAGCAATCGCAGCACATGGCTTAGCGTAAAGCCCGTATCGACGATATCTTCGACCACCAGCACATCGCGGCCTGCGATCTCTCCGCGCAGGTCCTTGAGGATGCGCACCTCACGGCTGGAGGTCATCGCATCGCCGTAACTGGAGGCTTCGAGGAAATCGACCTCCACCGGCAGATCCAATTCACGCACCAGATCGGCGATAAAGACGAAAGAGCCGCGCAAAAGCCCCACGACCACCAGCTTGTCGGTGCCCTCAAAATGCGCGGTAATCTCGCGCGCCAGCGTCTCGATCCGGGCGGCAATCGCCTTGGCCGAAATCATCTGGTCTATGACATATGGTTGCGTTGGCATGGCCACCCCTTGATTTCCCGCTATTGTTTATCCAGAACCCGACCCCAAGTCACGCCAAACCCGGAAGTCTTTGCCTGATGCCGACCCATACTGAAACCAAGGTTTTGCCCTATACCGCCGCTCAGATGTACGCTCTGGTCGCCGATGTCGAGAAATACCCCAAGTTCCTGCCTTGGAATGCGGCGGCGCGGATTCGGTCTCGCAAGCCCATGACAGGGGCGAATGGCGCGGGGGAGGTGATGGAGGCCGATCTGGTGATCAGCTTCAAAGTGTTCCGCGAACGCTTTGGCAGCCGCGTTGTGCTTTGGCCCGAGGCGCGCAAGATCGACACTGAATACCTCGATGGCCCGTTTCGCTACATGAAATCGAACTGGGCCTTTCGGGAACGGGCCGAGGGCGGCTGCGAGGTGGATTTCCACGTTGATTTCGAGTTTCGCAACGCGATTCTGCAAGGCATCATCGGGGTTGTGTTCAACGAGGCGATGCAGCGCGTTGTGCGCGCCTTTGAACGCCGCGCGGCAGAGCTTTACGGTCGCGCGGGCTGATCGGAACGGCCAAAGCGGCGCGGGAATTGAAAAAGGGGGCCGAAGCCCCCTTTTTTGGGTCTGCGGTTGCTGTCTGGCTCAGCTGCTCATGTCATAGGCGCGCTCGCCATGGGACGAGATATCAAGCCCGTTGCTTTCGGTTTCGGCATCGACGCGCATCGGGGTCACCATCCCGACCAGTTTTGCGATGACGATGGTGGTGACCACGGTCCAGACGCCGACAACGGCGAGGCCCCCAAGCTGTGCGGCCCAAGCCCCGGCCCCAAAGACCGCGATCATGATCGTGCCAAAGATCCCGCCAATCCCATGGACGGCAAACACATCCAGCGTGTCGTCAATGGCAAGGCGGTTCTTCACGACCAGCACCGCCTCTTGGCACAGCACACCCGCCACCAGCCCGATGATCAGCGCCTCGACCGG
>JAQWYA010000064.1 GCA_029254215.1 Pseudorhodobacter sp.
TGTGGCGGGCTTTTTCGTGGCTGAAAGTCTTTGTGCAAAGCGGCGGATCAGACCGCGACAGGTCGTTTCTCGCGTTGCAATCGGGGGCATTTCGCACAATCCTTACGCAAACCACAGGAAGGACCCCTTATGCGCACCCGTGCCGCCGTTGCCGTAGCCCCCGGAAAACCGCTCGAAATCATGGAAGTGAACCTCGAAGGCCCCAAAGCGGGGGAGGTTTTGGTGGAAATCAAGGCCACCGGTATTTGCCACACCGATGAATTCACCCTGTCGGGCGCGGACCCGGAGGGGCTTTTCCCCGCCATTCTGGGGCATGAGGGCGCAGGCGTCGTCATCGAATGCGGCCCCGGCGTGACCACGCTGAAGCCCGGCGATCATGTGATCCCACTTTACACGCCCGAATGCCGCCAGTGCCCCAGCTGTCTCAGCCGCAAGACCAACCTCTGTACCGCGATCCGCGCTACGCAAGGGCAGGGCCTTCTGCCGGATGGGACCACGCGGTTTTCGATGCTGGATGGCACCCCGATCCATCACTACATGGGTTGCTCAACCTTCGCCAACCACACGGTCGTGCCGGAAATCGCGCTGGCCAAGGTCCGCGATGACGCGCCCTTCGACAAGATCTGTTACATCGGCTGTGGCGTCACCACCGGCATCGGCGCGGTGATCAACACCGCCAATGTGGAAATCGGCGCGAAGGCGGTGGTTTTCGGTCTGGGCGGGATCGGGCTGAACGTCATCCAAGGGCTGAAGCTCGCCGGGGCTGACATGATCATCGGCGTTGATATCAACAATGACCGCAAGGAATGGGGCGAGAAATTCGGGATGACCCATTTCGTCAACCCGAAAGAGATTGACGGCGGTATCGTCCAGCATCTCGTCAATATGACCAAGACCCCCTTCGACCAGATCGGCGGGGCAGATTACTCCTTCGATTGTACGGGCAATGTGCAGGTGATGCGCGACGCACTGGAATGCACGCATCGCGGCTGGGGGGTTTCGGTGGTGATCGGGGTTGCCCCGGCGGGTGCCGAAATCCAGACCCGGCCTTTCCAACTGGTGACTGGACGCGTCTGGAAAGGCACAGCCTTTGGCGGCGCGCGGGGCCGGACCGATGTGCCGGAAATCGTGAACTGGTACATGGATGGCAAGATCGAGATCGACCCGATGATTACCCATACCCTCAAGCTGGAAGACATCAACAAGGGCTTCGATCTGATGCATGCGGGCGAAAGCATCCGGTCCGTCGTGATCTTCTAAGATAACGTTACCCGATCGTTGAACGGCCCCCCGGCACCTCGCCTGCGGGGCCGTTTTCATGCCGCCCGCCCCCCGAACAGCGGGGATTCTGCCACGGCTTCACAGACCGCCCCTTTCGCCTTTGGCGCGAATGGGGCAAGCTTGTGCAAAAGAAGGAAAACCAATGCCCGAAAACCGCACACCCCGCCTCGCCGTGCTGATTGACGCCGATAATGTCCCCGCCTCTTACGCCGAAGCGATCTTTGAAGAGATCGCAGGGCTGGGCGAAGCCAGCGTGCGCCGGATCTATGGGGATTGGTCGGCTCAACGTCTGGGCGGGTGGGCGCGTAAAGTGGCGGCCCTTGGCCTTGTGGCCGATCAGCAATTTTCCAATACCAAGGGCAAGAACGCCTCTGATATCGGCTTGGTGATCGCGGCAATCGACTTTCTGCATTCCAACCTGTTCGACGGTTTTGTGCT
>JAQWYA010000153.1 GCA_029254215.1 Pseudorhodobacter sp.
CCGACTGCGCCGAGCATCAGGAGGTTGTCGTCCATGTGAAGCCCGTCGATCTGGATCACCAGCAGATCCAGCGCAGACAGGTCCGAGACCATCCATTCCTCTAGGCGCGCCTGGGTCAGTTTTGAATGCAGATTGACACCCAGAGCCATCACAACTGCCAACTTGATCCCCATCGACATGATTATTTCAACCGGGTGGAAGCGCAGGCCCGTCGTGACATCAAATTCGAGGTCGGCGTGATGCATGCGGTGCAGCCGCCACAGCGCGGGCACTGCATGGAACATGACGTGCTGCAGATAGATGACCAGATCGAGCAAGACGATCGAGACGAGAACCGCGACCCACCGCGGCATTTCGATGATATTGAAAAGCCCCCAGCCACGTTCCTGCGCTATCACAGCCAAGCCGACCGCAAGGATCGGGAAGCTAAGGCGCAACAAAATGGTATCGATCATCACGAGGCCAAGATTATTGGTCCACCGGATTACACGCGGAATCTCCTGCCTTCGTCGGGGTGCCGCGAGTTCCCATAGTGCCATCGCCACCAAAACACCGAGAAACGCAATGAGGCGTAGTTGAGGTTCGGTGGCAAAAATGGACTCCGGCATCGGTTTTATTAGAGCTTTCGCGTTTGGTCCGCATGGCGCGAACGTCAGGTGACGGTGAACTGGCCCATCATACCGGCATCTTCATGTTCAAGGATATGGCAATGAAACATGAACGGTGTCTCGCGGCTGGCGGGCTGGTCGAACCGGGCGAGGATCTCGGCCTCGCCGGGCACCAGCACAGTGTCTTTCCAGCCGGTATTCTCAGGCCTCGGGGGGGCGCCGTTCTCGGTGATCACCCGGAAGCGTACGCCGTGGACGTGGAACGGATGTGCGACCATGGTGCTCCGGATCTGCCAGCGTTCCACGGATCCGAGGTCGACTTCAAAATCTATCCGACGCATGTCGTAAGGACGCCCGTTGATGGCAAACCCACCGCCGCCCATCATCATGCCGCCCATGCCCATGCCCATGTCGAGCGAGACTTGCCGCGTTTTGACTTCTGCACCGGCAAGATCCTCCAACTCTCCATCCAGGCTTTCAGGCAGACGGGTGATCCGAGCGGGCAGTGCGGTGTCAGTGGCGAACTGTAGGACACCATAGGCCTGGCCAGGATCGCTCATCAGCACCGGCGCGCCGCCCGACGAGAAGTCGACCAGTACCTCGGCCCGTTCACCGGGTGCCAGGTGCAGCACATCCAGCGCGACGGGTGCAGGCAAGAAGCCCCCATCCGTTGCCACCAGGTGCATGGACCGTGTATCGTCGAAGTGCAGTGTGTAGATGCGCGCATTTGAGCCGTTGAGCAGGCGCAGCCGCACGATCCCCTGCGGTACAACAGCCGTTGCGCCGGCCTGCCCGTTGACAAGCATCCGGTTCCCGGCAAACCCGTGCATTATGTCCATCATGGACGGGTCATAGACCATACGCCCGGAGGCATCGAACCGGCGATCCTGCAAAACCAACGTCAGATCGTCGAGGCCATATGTCGACGGCAAACCACGCGCGTCATCCTGCCCGTCTGTCACATGGATGACCCCGGCCAGTCCGAAATAGACCTGCTCTGATGTGCGTTCGTGGACATGGGAGTGATACCAGACGGTTGCCGGATCCTGCGCAATGGTCATTTCAGGTTTCCATGTCTCACCAGGCGCGATTGGAAGGTGTGGGCCGCCGTCATGTTCACCCGGCACGAGAAGGCCGTGCCAATGTGCGCTTATGGGCTCATCGAGAGTATTCTGCACTTCGGCAGCCAGATCGCCGTTCTGCATCAGGACGGTCGGGCCCAAATACGCTTGATTGAACCCGGCGGTCGGGTTGAAGGGGCCACCTTCAAAGGCTGTGCGCCCCGACGTTGCTGTCAGCGATAGCCTCCCCGTTGCCCGCGTATCGAGAAGCGGTGGCATGGTGAGGCGCGTTTGCAGCGTTTGTCCCTGCGCAAAGGCGCGCCGGGCTGATGTCTGGGACAGGGTGCCAGCGGTCAGGATCGCAGCGGAGGTCAAAGTGAGGAACTGGCGTCTTTTCATGTTGATCTTTCGAGGCTCGGTTGGAAGAGCTGCCGTGGCAATCTCCTCTCTGGAAGTGAGATTTGACGGAACACAAGACGGAGACCCCGACCGCTGCCGAAGTCTCGTATACCCGGAAAGGACATCACGGATCGCGAATCAGTCCGCTAGAAGCTTCTTGCGTTCGGTAAACTCGGCGGTGTCAATCTCGCCCTTGGCATAGCGTTCTTTCAAAAGCGCCAAAGCACGATCGTGTGTTGCGTGACTGCTTGCGGCGGGTACAGCCGCACCGAACAGTCGCAGAAGATATATGGTCCCGGCAATGATCCCCACCACGATCAGGATCATGAAGATGGGACCAAGAATCATTCCGAAGCCTCCCCACTGGCTGCCGCCCCACATCATGTCATGGCCATGATCGTAATAACCGTTTCGAGCTGGGATTTCCCCAACCTGTGCCATCGCCGACGTCGCGGCGATGCTGAGTGTGCCTGCGACACTCGTCATATTCCTGAATTCCATTTTTCAACTCCTTTTGAAGGGCACCAACTGCGACCACCGACTCAGAATTTAATGGTACGGCGGAAAATGCGCGCAGGCCCTGATCTGCATCAAGAACCTTTAGACCGCGAGGCAATCATGCGCCCATCCGGCGGTTCCCCGCGCATCAGGCAAACCGAGCCACTTCCCCCAACGTAGAGCTTGGCACGTTCGTCAGGCTGGCTTTCGGCATAGCCCAGCCCGAGCACGACAAAGCTTTTGACTGCGTTCGCCCCTGCGACGATGTTGGTAAAACTTCCGGCAATCAACAGCATGTCCACCGTTCCCTCCCTCTTTAGAAGGGGAACGGTGGGAACGCAGCACCGGTTTACGCGAGCGGTCAGAATGTCGGCCGTTCATTCAGGTGCGTGTGGGCGTTTCTGCACGGTGGCGAACCAAATGCCGCAAGCTAACTTTGCGCTCTGACTTCGGACATCACGCTGGTGAAGCGGGGAAACCTACTTTCGCCAGCGCTGCCGTTACTGCCGCCGCATCCGCCTGGCTTTCAACAGTGACTTTTCGCAACGCCATATCGAACTCGATGCGTGCCGCTGGATCGAGGCCGCGTACAGTTTTTTCGACGGTCGCTTTGCAATGACCGCAGCTCATGTCAGGAATATGATAGGTTGTCATTCGTTTTTCCTTTTGGGTTTGCTTATAAATTAACCTGCCGCAGACGCAGCGCGTTGCTGATAACGGACACCGAGGACAAGCTCATCGCCGCGGCCGCAATCATTGGTGACAGCAACAGCCCAGTGACTGGATAAAGCAGCCCTGCCGCGATTGGAACACCGACAGCGTTGTAGGCAAAGGCGAAGAACAGGTTCTGTTTGATGTTGCGCAGCGTGGCACGAGCAAGTTTTCGCGCCCGCACGATGCCCATCAGATCGCCGCCCAATAGGGTGATGCCGGCACTTTCCATTGCGACGTCAGCACCCGTACCCATTGCAATGCCAACGTCGGCTGCGGCGAGCGCGGGCGCATCATTCACGCCGTCTCCCGCCATGGCAATCTTGTGTCCATCCCGGCGCAACTGATCGATCAGCTTTTTCTTGTCTTCCGGCAAAACGCCCGCGCGCACTTCGTCGATACCAAGTTTCACGGCAACAGCCTGCGCCGTACGTTCATTGTCACCTGTCGCCATAATAACGCGCAGCCCTTGTGCATGCAGGGCCTTGATCGCCTGAGCGGCACTTTCCTTGATCGGGTCAGCCACTGCTACGATGCCTGCAAGCGCATCGTCGACCGCGACAAACATTGCGGTCTTACCTTCCGCCCTCAGAGCATCCGCCCTTTCCTCGGCCTTCGATGTATTCAAGCCCATCTCTTGCATCATCGCAGTATTGCCAAGCGCTACGGCGCGCCCGCCCACCCTCCCGCGCACGCCCTTGCCGGTCACCGACTCAAACGCCGCTGCCACTTTACGGGCCGCGCCTTGCGCTTCGGCACCTTCGACGATGGCTTCGGCGAGTGGATGTTCCGAACCGCGTTCAAGGGCCGCAGCTAAAGACAGGATGTCAGCCTCAAGAACATTACCGAGTGCCACAGTATCTGTTAGCTTCGGCTTGCCCATGGTCAGCGTGCCTGTCTTGTCAACAATCAATGTGTCCACATTGGCCATGCGTTCCAAAGCTTCGGCATCCTTGATAAGGACGCCAGCCTGCGCGCCGCGCCCTGCCGCTGTCGTGATAGAAATAGGTGTCGCCAGCCCCAACGCACAAGGACAGGCGATGATGAGTACCGAGACGGCTGAGGCAATGGCATAAACCAATACAGGCTCTGGCCCAAAGATTATCCAAAGGGCAAAGGCAAGTACCGCAACGGCCACAACGGTTGGCACGAACACCGCCGACACGCGATCAGCCATGCCCTGGATAGGCGCGCGCGAGCGTCGGGCGTTCGAAACCATCGCCACAATTTGTGCCAACACTGTATCAGAACCGACCTTAGCAGCCTCAATCACCAATGAGCCGTTCTTGTTGATCGTCGCCCCGGTTACTTCATCGCCCGGCCCTTTTTCAACCGGCATAGACTCGCCCGTCAGCATGCTCTCGTCCAAACTGGACCGTCCCTCAACTATCATGCCATCTACCGGCACCGCATCGCCAGGGCGTACGCGCAAGCGGTCGCCTTCCATGATGTTTTCCAGCGGCGCATCATATTCCGTGCCATCCGGCAAGATCCGCCGCGCTGTTTTTGGCGCAAGGTCCAGCAATGCGCGGATCGCATCGCCGGTGCGCTCCCGCGCGTGCAGTTCCAACACCTGCCCAACAAAGACCAATGCGATTATGACAACCGCCGCTTCAAAATAAGTGCCAACGCCTTGCCCCATCCGGTAAGCATCGGGGAAAACACCGGGAAGAAAAGTAGCTACCAATGAGTAAAGATAGGCCGCTGCCACCCCAAGGCTGATCAGCGTCCACATATTTGGCGAGCGGTTCGCCAGTGAGTCCCAACCGCGTTTGAAGAATGGCAGGGCGGCCCAAAGCACGATCGGTGTTGCAAGCAGAAACTCCAGATAACTGGCCATCTGATGCCCAAACCAGTCGCGCACGGGCAAGCCGACCAACTCTCCCATTGTCAGCACGATCAGTGGCACTGCGGCCGCCGCCGAGATCCACATACGACGGGTAAAATCAGATAACTCCTCGCTCGGCTCTTCCGAAGGCAGCATTGGTTCCAACGCCATACCGCAGATCGGGCAAGCACCGGGTGCATCGCGGACAATCTCGGGGTGCATTGGGCAAGTGTATTGGGTTTCGACCCCTACGGTTTTCTTGCGTTCTTCGGCCCGGTTTGATGCGTAAAACCACGGATCGTCCTTGAATTTCGCCTGACACCTGTCAGAGCAAAAGTGAAAGGTTTTGTCTTGAAATTCGTCATGGCGGGTCTCGGGGGCAATCGCAACCGTCATACCGCAAACCGGATCCTTTGCCGTTTCAGCGCCCTCAGGAATCGCGGACTTCGCATGTGAATGATCGTGTTCCATAGTTTGGTAACTTTCTGCTGGATTTTTTTAGCTTACGGCATCCAGCAACTGGAAGCTCAAGCCCTCATTCAAAGTTTGTCATGTTGGCGATGACGGATCGGATGTGGGCCAAAAACAGCTGTTCAAACAAGAACACCAGTGTCCCAACCGTTGGTGCCATGATCATTCCAAAGAAGAGTCCATAAGTCGTATTTCGCCGCCCAAATGGATTATCTGTTGAGAACAACAACCTTCCCTTGCGGGAGGGTTTCCAAAGCGTCGAAGTTTTGGACAATAAATGAGCGCTCACGACTTCGTTAGAAACCTTCCCGCGCTGGATAGGTTGACAGGTCTACTCAGTTCCCGCATGGAGTTGACATGGATAAGGGCGAAACCATTGCAAAAGTGATCAGGGCGCTTTCGTGCCTTGTCGTTGCTTTTTCGCTGGTTTTTCTTCCATCAGCTGCCGCGCATGCAGCAGCAGGCGCTCATGGTGTGCATTCGGCGATTGAACGGGGCGAAGCGTCCACTGTTCAGCATGCTCACTCGCATTCAGCAGCACAGTTGGATTGCGGGTCGGGCAAACTTGGCACTTCCGCGTCTGA
Source organism: Pseudorhodobacter sp. (assembly GCA_029254215.1). Lineage (GTDB taxonomy): Bacteria > Pseudomonadota > Alphaproteobacteria > Rhodobacterales > Rhodobacteraceae > Pseudorhodobacter. The sequence continues at coordinate 6,161 of JAQWYA010000153.1, forward strand.
TACGGGCGCTTATCAATGCTGCGCCGGTATGTGCATGGCGGCCATCCTGATTGAAGCGTTTGCATCACCATACGCAGATGCCGTGGCCAATAACCTTGCGATCCCTCACAAAACTCCTGTCGCCTCGGAAACGCACGGCTTTTTACGACCCCCCAGACACCTGATCTGACATTCGGCCCGTGATTTGGGTCCGCTCCTCCGCGCGCAACCTGCGCGAGATGTCTTTATGATCAGGTAGAACACATGAAATCCCAACTTCTTGGCGGGGCGTGTGCCTTGGCGCTCGGTGCTTGTGCATCCACGCCAACGCCGCTTCCCGATACGACCACCCTCCAGGCGGTCAGCAGATCTGGCGCTTTCTCGCCACTCCGCCCGCAAGATCCCTTTGCCGAATACACCTACCGCGCCCCGACCGGGCCGCGTGACTGGCGCGAAGTCAATAAAGAACAGACGGGGGGCAAGTGATGCGCATCCTGAAACGATCCTTGTTTTTCGCGGCGCCCCTCGTGCTGGGTGCATGCGTCGGCGCCGTTCCCGGTGTCTATTCAGACACGAAGGCTGGTTTTGCCGCAGTTTCCGCGCAAACCTCGGCGGCGATTGGCAAGCAGACTGCCTTTGCCCAAACGCAGGCAGAAAACGATGCCCTGACACGGGTGGTGCAAGGCATGGTCAAGGGCAAGCGTATTGGTGCCGACACCGCCGTGCAGGCGGCCCTTTACAACAACAAGGGCTTGCAAGCTTCTTACGCCAATGTGGGCTTGTCAGCCGCCGATGCTTGGCAGCAATCCACCCCGGAAAACCCGGTTGTTTCCATCGGCCTTTTGGGTATCGGCGGGCCTGAACTTGGTGCCTACCGGGCCATCGAGGGCATATTCCGCGCCAATGTATTGGATGCAACCACTCGCAAACAGCGCGTTGCCATCGCTGATACCGCGTTCCAGAAGGCGCAGCAGACGGCTGTCAATGACACGTTGATGCTTGCCAACCAGACTCGCATCGCTTGGATCAATGCCGTCGCTGCGTTTGAAACGGTTGGCTATTTGACCCAAGCAAAACGCACCTCAGACGCCGGGTCCGAACTGGCCCGCAAGTTGGGGGAAACCGGGGCGCTTAACAAAGCGGGGCAAGCACGCGAACAAGCGTTCAACGCCGAACTGGCAGGCCAGGTGGCTCGCGCCCGCCTGAATGCCACGCAGGCCAAAGAGGAATTGACCCGCCTGATGGGTCTTTGGGGTGATGATGTGAACTACACCGTTCCGGATGCTTTGCCCGCCTTGCCGAAATCCATAGGCAAGATCAGCAACCTTGAGGGAAAAGCCTTGGCCAACCGGGTTGATCTGCGGGTCGCCCAATTGGGCTTGGCTGCTCAGGCTGCGGCATTCGGCCTGACCGATCAAACACGGATCGTCAGCGACTTGGAAATCGTTGGCGGGATTGAGCTGGAGCGCGAAGTGGGAGCCGGTGGCGATGTCGAGCAGAAACTTGCGCCACCGAACCTTGAGGTCGAATTTGCGATCCCGATCTTCGATTCTGGTCAGGCCCGGATGCGCAAGGCCGAGCTTTCCTACCTGCAAGCCGCGAATGTTCTTGCCGAAAAGGCCGTCAATGTCCGCTCCGAAGTGCGCGTGGCAGAAATTTCCTATCACGCCTCCTATAAAATCGCGCGCCATTACCGCGATGTGGTCGTGCCTCTGCGCACCACGGTCGAGGAAGAGGGGCTGCTGTCTTACAACGGCATGATCACCAACACGTTCGAGCTTCTGACCGATGTGCGCGAAAAGCTCTCCGCACAGCTTGAGGCGGCGAATGCCAAACGCGACTTCTACCTTGCCCAGGCTGAATTGACCGCAGCCATTTACGGCGGCGGTGCCGGCGGTGGTGGCGGCGAGGCTGTATCACTGGCCGCTGGCGGCGGCTCACCCCATTGAACGGAGAAATGACATGATAAACAGACGTCAATTGATCGGGGCCGGGGCTGCGGGTGCTGCCCTCGTGTCCAGCCAGGCCTGGGGCAAGACTACGAATATGGGTCTGCCTGAAGCCGCCCAGATGGACAGCGCCAGCACGCTTATCACGCCGCGCCCGAATTCGGGGCCGGATTATACGCCTGTGGTCACGCTGAATGGCTGGACCCTGCCGCACCGTATGAACGGCAACGTCAAGGAATTCCACCTTGTGGCAGAACCGGTCGAGCGTGAGCTGGCGGATGGCATGATTGCGCATTTGTGGGGCTATAACGGTCAATCCACTGGCCCGACTATTGAGGCAATCGAAGGGGATCGAGTTCGCATTTATGTTACGAACCGTTTGCCTGAACATACCACGGTGCATTGGCACGGGCTGATCCTGCCTTCAGGCATGGACGGCGTAGGCGGGCTTTCGCATCCCGGTATCCCGCCCGGAAAAACCTATGTCTACGAGTTTGACCTGATCAAATCCGGCACCTTCATGTACCACCCACACGCCGATGAGATGGTACAGATGGCTATGGGGATGATGGGGTTCTTCATCGTGCATCCCAAGGACCCCAGCTTCATGCCCGTCGACCGTGATTTCCTGATCATGCTGAACGCGTTTGACATTGATCCCGGCACATATGTGCCGCGCATCATGACCATGACGGATTTTAATCTGTGGACGTGGAACAGCCGGATTTTCCCCGATATCGACCCGTTGGTCGTTAACAAGGGGGATAGGGTGCGAGTTCGGGTTGGCAATCTGACAATGACCAACCATCCCATTCACATGCATGGCTATGACTTCAAAGTAACATGTACAGACGGTGGCTGGGTGCCCGAAAGCGCGCAATGGCCCGAGGTATCCATCGACATCCCCGTGGGTGCAATGCGGGCCTATGAGTTTGTCGCCGATCACCTGGGCGATTGGGCGATCCATTGCCACAAATCGCACCACACGATGAATGCGATGGGCCATGACGTGCCGACATTCATTGGCGTTGATAAAAAGCCACTGACCCAGAAAATTCGCCAGTTTCAGCCAGAATACATGCCTATGGGTACAGCGGGCATGGCCGATATGGGCACCATGGAGATGCCGCTGCCCGACAATACTATCCCCATGATGACGGGCTGGGGGCCACATGGCCCGATTGAAATGGGGGGCATGTTTTCGGTGGTCAAGGTGCGCGAAGGCATTGGCGCGGATGATTATTCCGACCCCGGCTGGTACGAAAACCCGCCCGGAGAACAGGCCTATGAATGGACGGGCGAGTTACCCGAGTTTGCATCCAACACCAACCCGAAAACACAAATCACCCCGCGCCCAACGAAAACCGACAAAGGCTGAGCCCACCACCCAAACGGCCCTGAATGGGCCACCCAACATACAGGAGCACAAAAATGAAACTTGCACTTACAACGATCCTATTCGCCCTGACTGTCACCCCCGCCCTTGCAGGAGGCACCCATGGCGGCGGCCATGGCGAAATGATGGAAGTCGGCATGCCTGGCAAAAAATCGGGCAAAATGACCAAAGTCACCGTGTCGCTTATTGAAACAGATGACGGCGAAATGCTGTTTGAACCACGGGAATTTGCATTCAAAGCGGGCGAAACCGTGCAATTCACCATCACTAATGATGGCGAGGCCGAGCATGAGTTCGTCATGGACACATTGGACAATAACGCCAAGCACAAAGAGCTGATGGCGAAATTCCCTGAAATGGAACACGACGATCCAAACGCAATCCGTCTGCAACCTGGCGAAAAGGGTACCATCGTCTGGACCTTTGCCAACACAGGCAGCTTTGAATTCGCGTGCCTTATCCCAGGCCATTACGAGGCCGGCATGCATGGTGCGTTAACCGTAAACTGATATCCAACGTAACTCGAAAGGACCATAAAATGACCATTCTGAAAACGCTCTCGCTTGCCACATTGGCATTAGCCGCCTCCATGTCGCTTGCTTCGGCAGAAACCTTTACCAAAGGTGTCATCAAGAAACTCGACACAAAAGCGGGTAAAGTGACCATTATCCATGAAGCGCTGATTGATCTGGACATGCCTGCCATGACGATGGTCTTCCGCGCAGACGAGGAAATGATGGCCAAGATGGCCGAAGGCAATGAAATAGAGTTCTTGGCAGACCGCGTGAACGGCAAACTGACCGTAACCGCGCTGAAGTAACGCGCCAGGCCGGGGCGTTGACAAATGATCAGCGCCCCGATTTTGCAGGCAATACGAAAGAAAACGATATGAACAAATTGGTGCTTTTATTTGCATGCATCGCGGTTGCCGCCAGCGCTTGGTATGTATTGCAACCAGATGCCGATCAAACCAGCATCGTGGCCGCTCCACCACTCGCTGCGGGCGCAATGGTCGCAGTCTCGCTGCCCGCTCAGCTGACGGAACAAGAGCAAATGGGAAACCGCGCCTATGATGCGACCTGTGCAGCCTGTCACGGCATCAATGCTCAAGGCCAAGATGGCATTGCTCCGCCTTTGGTGCATCGCATTTATGAACCCAGCCACCACGGCGATATGGCCTTTGTCCTTGCCGCACAAAATGGTGTTCGCGCGCATCACTGGAACTTTGGCAATATGCCTGCGGTTGAGGGTGTTACAAAAGCCGATGTTTTGAATATCGTGGCCTATGTGAGAGCGCTGCAGCGTGAAAATGGCATCAACTGATCCGTGACAGCTGGAGC
>JAQWYA010000084.1 GCA_029254215.1 Pseudorhodobacter sp.
GATCGGCTGCTGGCGGCTCTGCGCGCCAAAGGGCGGGGGGCAGAGGCTGCGGCCGGTCCGGTCGTCGTGACCGTGATGGACCGTGACCGGATGGCGGAGTACATGGCCATGGTCGGGGCCTTGCGGCAGGCGGGCATCCGGGCCGAGATGTATCTGGGCAACCCCAAGAATTTCGGCAACCAGATGAAATATGCCGACAAGCGCGCCAGCCCGATCGCGATCATCCAAGGCTCGGACGAGGCGGCGCGGGGCGTGGTTGTGCTCAAGGATCTGATCCTTGGCGCGAAGATCGCGGAAAACGCCACGCTGGAAGAATGGAAAGACCGCCCCGCACAGGTCGAAGTGCCGCTGGCGGATCTGGTGGCCGAAGTGCGAAAGATGCTGGCATCATGAGCAGCCGCGCCGAAATCCGCGCCGAGGCAGACCGGCTTTTCGCGGCCTTTCAGGCGGCAGGGGCCGCGCCCGTCGAGGCGGACATCCTGCAACCCGCCGAAACCCTGCTCGACCTTTACGGAGAGGATATCCGCGCCCGCGCCTATGTTACCCAAGACCCGCTGCGCGGCGAGATGATGCTGCGCCCGGATTTCACGGTGCCGGTGGTGCAGGCGCATATGGCGCATGGGGCCGACCCCGCCCGCTATTGCTATCTGGGCGAGGTGTTTCGCAAACAGGACCATCCGGGGCGGCAGGCCAGCGAATATCTGCAGGTCGGCTTTGAGGTTTTTGACCGCACCGCCCCTGAGGCCGCGGATGCCGAGGTGTTCGCGCTGTTCTCATCGCTGCTTGCCCCCTGCAACCTGCGCCCGGCGACGGGCGATATCGGCATTCTGATGGCAGCGGTCCGGGGCCTTGGCACGACCGAACGCCGCCGCGCGGCCCTGCTGCGCCACATCTGGCGGCCTGCACGGTTTCGCGCGCTGCTGGACCGGTTTTCGGGCCGCGCGCCGGTGGCCCCTGCACGGGCGGAGCTTTTGGCGCGTCTCGCCTCGGATAAGGCAGAGGCGCTGATCGCGGCGGCAGGCCCGATGACCGGCCTGCGCAGCGGTGCAGAGATCGCGGCGCGGGCGGCCTCACTTCTGGAGGATGCGCAGACACCGCCGCTGGCCGCGCCAGAGGCAGCCCTGCTTTATGACCTTCTTAGTCTGCAAGCCCCGGCGGGGGCAGCATTGGCGCATTTGCGCGGCATCACGGCGATGCTGCCCGCTATCGCCCCGGCGGTGGATCGGTTTGCTGCCCGGCTTGATGCGCTGGAAGCGCGGGGGATCGACACGGCAAGCCTGCCCTTCGAGGCCAGCCACGGGCGCAGCACGCTGGAATATTACGACGGCTTTGTTTTCAGCTTTGAGAGCGCTGTCAAAGGCCCGCCAGTCGCTTCCGGCGGGCGCTATGATGCGCTGACGGCGGTGCTGGGGCAGGGGCGGTCTATTCCGGCGGTGGGGGGCGTGATCCGGCCTGCCTTGGTGGCCGGGCTGAAAGGGGCCGCGACATGACGCTGAAGATCGGGGTGCCGTCCAAGGGGCGGCTGATGGAAAAGACCTTTGAGTGGTTCGGCGCGCGGGGCGTGATCATGGCCCGCAGCGGGTCAGACCGGGAATATGCCGGCGCGGTGGACGGGATCGAAGGCGTCGAACTGGTGCTGCTGTCGGCGGGAGAGATTCCGCGCGAACTGGCGGCGGGGCGCATTCATCTGGGTGTGACCGGGTCTGACCTTGTGCGCGACAAGCTGGCCGATTGGTCTTCGCAGGTGGCAGAGCTTGCACCCTTGGGCTTTGGTCATGCCGATCTGGTGCTGGCGGTGCCGGTGTCTTGGGTCGATGTGGAAACGGTCGATGATCTGGATGCGGCGGCTGCGGCCTTTCGGCGGGCCCATGGGTTCCGCCTGCGGATCGCCACGAAGTACCACCGCCTTGTGCGGGAATTCCTGACGGCGCAAGGCGTTGCGGATTATCAGCTTGTCGATAGCCAGGGGGCGACCGAAGGCACCGTCAAGAACCTGACCGCCGAGGCGATTGCCGATATCACCTCCTCGGGTGAGACGCTGCGGGCCAATCACCTGAAAATCCTGTCGGATGGGATGATGCATCAAAGTCAGGCGGTTCTGTTCGCGGCACGCGCCGCTGATTGGCAGCCGGAGACGCGCCGGGCGCTGGACACCCTCTATTCCATGCTGGCGATTGACGCGCGGTTCTGATCGGGGCGGAGGCTTGCGGGGGGCTTCTCCCGCCATTCGTTGACGGGCCTTGCGGCCCATCGCCTCAATGTTGGGCCGGGCGCGGGCCGGTTTTGCAAACCGCCCCGCGCGGTTGCGCCTTGTGTTGGGGAGGGGCTAGCGCAGGCCGATGTCGGCAAGGGCGCGTGCGAGGTCTGCGGGAAGGGTGTCTTCGGCCTCCCGGCCCTGTGGCAAATCGCGCGGGGCGTCCGCCGGGGCCAGATAGCGCCAGCCCTGAAAAGCACGGCGCGGCGCGCCTTCGGTGCGCACAACCTCGCGGTCCAGCACCAGGGCGCAGCGCAAGATCCCATCCTCGCCGCGCCGTTCCTCAAGGTCGAGGACGCGCTGCCGGGCCAGAATAACGCCTTTGAAGACCCAATAAAGACTGCCCCCGTTCAGCAGTTCCGCGCTGCGTTTGGGCCACATCCGGGTGATATGGCGGGGCAACCCGTCTGGCCATGCCTGCCTGCGGCTTTCCTGCCAGTCGGTCAGGTCTTGCACCTTCTCGGCGCCGACGCAGAGTTTCAACAGATGGGTGGTTTCGGTCACGTCATTGCCCCTGCAGGATCACTTCTAAAAATAGCGGTTCTGAGGGGGAGTCAACCCGCAGTCCTTCTGTTGACCCGCCTGCCCAACGCCCGTATCTTGTGGCCTCCGTTTCCATCCCCTCAAGTCCTGCGACTTTGATCATCCAAAGGATCCCTGCCCATGTCCCGTTTTTCCGCCCCCATCGCCGAGGCTATCTGGGATATGAAATACCGCCTGAAAGC
>JAQWYA010000160.1 GCA_029254215.1 Pseudorhodobacter sp.
GCGTCAATTCGGTCATAAAGTGCCGCGACCATGCCCCGCATCGCAACCGAAAGGCGGCCGATTTCATCCGGGCGGGCGGCCAGATCGGGGATGCGGACACGGCCCGGCGCCATCTTGCGCGCGTCGCGGTCCCGGCCAAGTTCGGCGGCTGCCGCGAGGTCAGACAATGGATTGGCGATGGTCGAGGCCAGAACAAGACTGAGGCCGATCGACACCAAAAGCGCGATGACAAACATCTGCAAGACCTGCTCACGCTCATTGCGCACCAGCCGGTCAATTTCACCCGCCGCAGAGGAGAGCGCGACAACCCCAAGCACCTTGCCCTGCGCCATAACAGGGGTGGCGACCGAAAACAGCGTGCCGCCTTCAGGGTCCAACGCCGTTTTCGAATTGGTTTGCCCCGCAAGCGCTTCGGCAAACACATTTCTGGCCAGACCTTCGGCATTGATCTGCGCTGGTGGCACTTCGTTCATCGCGAACAGGCCCGAAACCGATTCCCACACCGAATTGAGAAAATCTGTGATCAGGGTAGAACGGCCTGCGTTGCCATCGTCGAGCGGTTCGCCGGCTCCTTCACCCTGCGCCAGCACAACGCCCGCCGGATCAAAGAGGAAAATGCTGACCCCGGATCCGATTGTCATCGTTTCCAAAACATCGCCCGGTGCCAGCGGCGTTGCCGCATCAGAGGCGGCGTGCCGTGCCTCGAACACTTTGGCGATCAGTTCTGCTTCGGTCACCAACGCCTGTTCGCGTTGCAAAACGAGGCTGTCGCGAAAGGGGTTCATGAACAGGACGCCCGCCACCAGAATGACAAGGGCCAGCATGTTGAAAATGATGATCTTGCGCGCCAAAGGCGACCGGTTCAGGGAAACCAGCCCCCGCCGCCCGCGATAGGCTTTGAGTTCCGGTTCCACCAACTCGTCAGGGCTAACCCAGTCTTCGCCCAGCAAGACATCGCCCGTCCGGGCAGAGAGTCCACCGGCCTTGCGCGCGGAGCCAGACGAAATATTCGGCGCTGTTGTCATGCCAGTTCGGTCACTCTTCCCAAATCACTCCTCGTTGTAGCGGTAACCGATGCCATAAAGCGTTTCGATGGCCGCGAAATCATCATCCGCACTGCGCATCTTTTTGCGCAGACGCTTGATGTGGCTGTCGATGGTGCGGTCATCGACATAGACCTGATCGTCATAGGCGACATCCATCAACTGATCGCGGCTTTTGACAAAACCGGGGCGCTGGGCAAGCGCTTGCAACAACAGGAATTCCGTGACCGTCAATGAGACGTCCTTGCCCTTCCAGGCGACCGCATGGCGCAGAGGGTCCATCCGCAGATGCCCGCGCTCCATCACTTTGGTTTCTTCCGTGACGGCCACTTCATCGGTGGCAATCGCCTCTTGCCGACGCAGCAGGGCGCGGATGCGTTCGACCAGCAAACGCTGCGAGAACGGCTTTTTCACATAGTCATCGGCACCCATCCGCAGACCCAGAACTTCGTCAATCTCATCATCCTTGGAGGTGAGGAAGATAACGGGCATCGTGGTTTTCTGACGCAAGCGCTGCAACAGATCCATGCCATCCATGCGGGGCATCTTGATATCCAGCACGGCCATATCCGGCAATCGCCGGTTAAAAGCGTCCAATGCGGATTGCCCGTCATTATAGGTTTCAACCTCGAAACCTTCGGCTTCAAGGGTCATGGAAACCGACGTCAGAATGTTTCTGTCGTCGTCAACGAGGGCGATCCTCGACATTTGGCTGTATCCCTATGCTGCTCTGATTATTTTTTTCCTATAATCCTGTTTTGGAGGGGAGGAATCAACTCCTAAGTGCGAATCACCCTCCTGACCGTCTCTAAGGAGACACAGAATTTCCAAAAGATTGGCTAATTTATCTCAGTTCGGGATTTTGGCGTGCCACTCCGGCGCGCGGTAGCGCTAACAGAAAACTGGTTGCGCTAACCATGGCCTTGATTGCGCTAACTGCGGCGAAGCTGCCTGTTCCTTCATGGAAACGTCATGTTATAGGCAAACGACAGGCCCATTCTATGGGCGGGAAAGACCAGAACCGATCAAACCTAAGTCGATACCGACACTGTCACCAGGAGCTTCCAGAAGATGAGCATTGGACATGTAAACGCAAGCCAAAGGCTTGAAGATCAGGGCATTACAGGTTTGGGCACGGTCTATTATAACCTTGTCGAACCTGCTTTGGTCGAGGCCGCTGTGGCGCGCGGGGAAGGCAAGCTGGGACTTGGCGGGGCGTTCCTCGTCTCGACCGGGAAATTCACGGGCCGCTCGCCCAAGGATAAGCATGTCGTCCGTACAGCTTCGGTAGAGGACAAGATCTGGTGGGAAAACAACGCCCCCATGACGCCCGAGGCGTTTGCGACACTGCGCGCCGACATGCTGGCCCATATGCAGGGCCGCGACTATTTCGTGCAGGATCTCTACGGCGGGGCCGACGCTGAACACCGTCTTGATGTGCGGGTCATCACCGAACTGGCATGGCATGGCCTGTTTATCCGCCACTTGCTGCGCCGCCCTGCCCGCGCGGAACTCGACAGCTTTGTGCCGGAATGGAAGATCATCAACTGCCCGTCCTTCGTGGCGGACCCGGCGCGGCATGGCTGCCGTTCTGACACGGTGATCGCGCTGAACTTCGATGCCAAGGAAATCCTGATCGCCAATACCGCCTATGCGGGCGAGAACAAGAAATCCGTCTTCACCCTGTTGAACTACCTGTTGCCGGAAAAAGGCGTGATGCCGATGCATTGCTCGGCCAACCATGCTGTTGGCGACCCCGAGGATGCGGCCGTATTCTTTGGCCTGTCTGGCACCGGGAAAACCACGCTGTCTGCCGACCCTGACCGCATCCTGATCGGGGATGATGAACATGGCTGGTCCGAGAACGGCACCTTCAACTTTGAGGGCGGCTGCTATGCCAAGACGATCAACTTGCGCGCCGAGGCGGAACCGGAAATCTATGCCACGACGCATCGTTTCGGCACCGTGATCGAGAATATGGTCTATGACCCGGAAACGCTGGAACTGGATTTTGACGACGACAGCCTGACCGCCAACATGCGCTGCGCCTATCCGCTGGAGGCGATTTCAAACTCCAGCGCGACAGGGCTTGGCGGGCATCCCAAGAACATCATCATGCTGACCTGTGATGCCTTTGGCGTCCTGCCTCCGATTGCCCGGCTGACCCCTGCGCAGGCGATGTATCACTTCCTGTCGGGCTTCACCTCCAAGGTGGCAGGCACCGAGCGTGGCGTGACCGAGCCGACGCCGACCTTCTCGACCTGCTTTGGGGCGCCGTTCATGCCGCGCCGCCCTGAAGTTTACGGCAAACTGCTTCAGGAGCAGATCGCCCGTCACGGCGCGACCTGCTGGCTTGTGAACACCGGCTGGACCGGCGGCGCCTATGGCACGGGCAGCCGGATGCCGATCCGCGCAACGCGGGCACTGCTGAGCGCGGCGCTGAACGGCACGCTGACCAAGGGCGAATTCCGCCGCGACCCGAATTTCGGGTTCGAGGTGCCGGTTGCGGCCCAAGGCGTGGCAGACGTGCTGCTGGATCCGCGCCGCACATGGGCGGATGGGGCGGCCTATGATGGGCAGGCCGCGAAGCTCGTCTCGATGTTTGCGGATAACTTCGGCCAATATGTGCCGTTCATTGATGCTGACGTGAAAGCCGCCGCGATCGGCTGATCTGACGGTCTGGCAATTTACAAAGGGGCGCTCCGGTCAGACCGGCGCGCCCTTTTTCGTGGGTCGCGCGTTGCGTCTGTTATTCGCCGCCAAGCGTCAGCGCCCGGCGGATCAGGTTTAGCCCCGCCACAACCAGTAAAATCTGCGTCCAGCGCCGGAAACGCGCCTGATCCAGACGATCGCCAAGCCGATAGCCCATCGACAGGCCCAAAAGCGCAGGGATCACCAGAACCGCCGAGAAGATCGTGTTCGGCGCGTTCAGCACCCCTGAATTCACATGCGCCCCGAACAGCACCACCGCCCCCAGCATGAAGACCATGCCCTGAATAAGCAGCATCTCTCGTTTGGGCGCGCCGACGGACATCAGATAGACAATCAGCGGCGGCCCCCAAACCCCCGAGATGCCGCCATAGAGCCCCGCGACGATGCCAAGACCCCATTCCGCGCGGGTTCGATGCGCAAGGCCGATGCTTAGGCTTTTACCCATCAGTTGGAGCAGCGCGTAAAGCGTGATCGGCACGCCCAGCAACAAAAGAAAGGCCATCTGCGGAATATCCCGCACGAAAGGGGCGGAGACGACGATGAAAATCATCGTTGCCGCCAAAAACCGCCAATAGCGGCGCGAAACCTCCAGTGCGGCGCGCGGACCATCCCGGAAGGCCTGACTGAAATTCGTGACCAGCGTCGGCAAGATCAGCCCCGCCAGCGCCATATCCGGCGGCAAGAAAGACGAAAACGCCGAGATCATCACCATCGGCATGGCAAACCCGACGGTCCCCTTCACGAAACCTGCGAAAACCGTGCAAAGGATGGCGATCGCAAGATAAGCGGGCGAAATCTCGGCCAGAAGCGTGGTGATGATATGGTCCATGGGTCCGTCTTTCTGTCTTGGCCCTGCTATATCCCGCAGCGCAGAAGATTGCAGCAGCGATTCGGCTGCGACATATTCGGTCCGTATGGGCGCTTGGTTTGAAATCTTGTTGCGCTGCAACTGCAAAGTGATTAGACCATTGTGCAAGTGCAGAAACGGAGATGCTCAATGGCCCATGATGGACAAACCCTCGCCCCGACCGAGAGCCCTTTGATGGTGGATGTCCTGACCCTCACCGGGGAAGCGCTGCCAGAGGTTGAGGCTCTTTTTGAGCGCGCCCGTGAGGCCTTGCGCGGCCTTGTGACGGAGGGCGGCAAGATCTCGGCCAGCCTGATGGAAACGCATCAGAACGCGGCCCACGGGCTGAGCTGGCTTGCAACCTATACCGAGGCGCTGCGCCAATTGCGCGCCTGGGCCGGGCGGCTGGATGACGCGGGCAGCTTTGGCGAGATGGAAACGCTGATCCTGCAAATCGGCTTTGGTGAATACCTCGCGCAGATCCGCGGCGGCATCCCGATGAGCCAGAATGAAATGATGCGGCTGTCGGATTTGGGGCTGGACTGGGCCCCGAATGACGCGGTGGCACGGCTTTGCGCGGCGGGCAATACCTCTGCCGCGCGCAGCCGACTTGTCGCACTGATGCAAGACAATCATGGCCGCGCCACTTTTGGTGCAACCGGCCTTGATGAAGAGTTGGAGATGATCCGCGATCAATTCCGCCGCTTCTCGGATACCGAAGTGGCCCCCAAGGCGCATGAATGGCACCTGAAAGACGAATTGATCCCGATGGAGATCATCGAGAAACTGGCCGAAATGGGCGTGTTTGGCCTGACGATCCCGGAAAACCTTGGCGGGTTTGGCTTGTCGAAAGCCTCTATGGTGGTGGTCAGCGAGGAATTGTCGCGCGGCTATATCGGGGTGGGCAGCCTTGCCACCCGGACCGAGATCGCGGCGGAACTGATCTTGTGCGGTGGGACGGATGATCAGAAATCCCACTGGCTGCCAAAGCTTGCCAGCGGTGAAATCCTGCCGACGGCTGTGTTCACCGAACCCAATACCGGCTCTGATCTGGGAAGCCTGCGCACCCGCGCCGTTAAAGACGGTGAGGACTGGACGATCACGGGCAACAAGACCTGGATCACCCATGCCGCGCGCACCCAAGTCATGACCCTTCTGGCCCGCACCAACCCGGACACGACCGACTACCGGGGCCTGAGCATGTTTCTGGCCGAAAAGACCCCTGGCACCGATGAGGCACCCTTCCCCACCCCCGGCATGACCGGCGGCGAGATCGAGGTTCTGGGCTATCGTGGCATGAAGGAATACGAACTGGCCTTTGATGGTTTCAAGGTCAAGGGAGAGAACCTTTTGGGCGGCGTCGAGGGTCAGGGCTTCAAGCAATTGATGCAGACCTTTGAAAGCGCCCGGATTCAGACAGCCGCCCGCGCCATTGGCGTGGCGCAGAACGCGCTGGAAGTCGGGATGCAATACGCGATCGACCGCAAGCAGTTCGGCAAAAGCCTGATCGAATTCCCGCGCGTTTCGGGCAAGCTTGCCATGATGGCGGTTGAAATCATGATCGCCCGCCAGCTCACCTATTTCTCGGCCTGGCAGAAAGACCATGACAAGCGCTGCGATCTGGAAGCCGGGATGGCCAAATTGCTGGGCGCGCGGGTGGCTTGGGCGAATGCCGATAACGCTTTGCAGATCCATGGCGGCAACGGTTTTGCGTTGGAATATCAGATCAGCCGCATTCTCTGTGACGCCCGCATCCTCAATATCTTTGAAGGTGCTGCCGAGATTCAGGCGCAGGTCATCGCGCGACGCTTGCTGGACTGACATCCGGTCAATTCAAGGCAGGGGCGGATCCGGACGGGTCCGCCCTTTTTGGTTATTCCGGCCAGAAGGCAATCACTTCGCAGGGCATCTCTGGCAGGAAATCTGGCTGGTTTGTCATCTCCTTGGAACAGGATTGGAAAGCGGCCTCCACGGCTTCTTCGGCTGTGCGTGCAGTGGCCGAGGCCCAAGCCCCGTTGAGAGAGCGGGCAAAAGCCCTTGGTCCCCGCCGGGCCTCCAGCTTCAGAAAGCCTTTGGCTTGCGCGTAGTTCAGGGAATTCGCGGGCGCGTCCCCGTCAAGATCGGCGGGCAGCATATGCGCAATCACCCGGCAGGTCGGTCCGTGCTGATGACAATGCGCAAGCGCGGCGGCTTCGGCTGCGGCAAGGGTCGAACGGCCCTCAGACCAGCCATAGCCAGCGGCGTTCGACGACAAGGCAAATGCCCCGAAATAGGACTGTTTGCCGAATTTTGAGGTCAGCACCCGCCGCGCCTCGTCGCCCATCGGGGGCACTCTGGGATGGTGTGGGAACGCCGGATCACGCCAATAGCGCAGTTCTGCGGCCGCGCTGAACAGGGTTGGTCTGTCAAAGACGGGCGGCGGGGCTGGCTGCGGGGCTGTGACAAGCGGTTCTTCGGGGGATGGCCTGCGGTCACGATCCGCCTTTTGCAAGGGCTGGGCCAAGGAGTCACTGGCCGCCAGATGATCAAGGCTGAAAGTCGCCATCTGTATGCCGATGATCACGGACACCCCCGCGATCACGACAGGCCAATCCCGCCCGGCCAAAGAGGAAAACACACGCTTCATGGGTGCACTTACACCCCCTTAAAGCCGCTTGCCAAGGCCGCGCTCACTCTCCGGGGGCGAGCCGCCCGTGCGAGGGGCGCGCAGCCCCCAGCCTTGGATGAAGCCGCCCGGCAATCACATAAGCTCCCGCAAGCGCAGCACCGCAAACCGCAAACACCCCCGGCAAAGGGGCGACAAGCAGCACGAGCCAAGCCGCCCCCGGCGTCAGGATGCCGGAGACATCGCGGAAGCTGGAATAAATGGCCGCCATCTCGGTCCGCTCGGAGGGTTTGACGGCCATCAGGAACGGCAAGCCGCCCGCCACGTCCAGCGCAACCAGCATGACCGAGGCCCCCATCATCATCAGAACGCTGGCGATTGGAACCGGTGCCAGCAACGCGGATCCGAAAAAGGCCAGAGAGCACAGGCCGAATGCGCCTTGCACCGCGCGGCGCACGGACAGGCGGTTTACAACGCGCAGCATCAAGGGCGTCGTGAACAAAAGCGCGTTGGACAGAGAGAGCGCGACACCGCCGATCTTGTCACCCAGCCCGGCTTCGATGCAGAAAATCGGCAGATAGACGACATAGACCCACCAGCCACAGGAGCGGATGACCGCGAACAACCAGCCCGCGATCAGGCGGGGCTGGCGGAAGAACCGGCCCAGAAAGGCCAGCGGGTTGGTCGCCGGCCCCTTGGCCTTGCTGATCTGCTTGCCATTGCCCAGACGCAGCACCCAGAACGCCACCAGCAGCGCCACCGCAAACACTCCGGCGATGAGGAAGGGCAACGGCGCCCAGATGCTGCGCAGCCAGACACCCAGTAAAGGGCCAACGGCCCAAGGGGTTGCCGCATAGACCATCTGCAAAGACTGGCTTTGGCCAAGTTGCGACCGGCTGATGTAATCCAGAATATAGGCGTTGAAGCAGACAAAGGTCGTCGCCGTCGCCGCCGCCAAGGCCATCAGCGCGACCGAAACCGCCCAAGGTGTCCCGATGATCGCCAATGTAATGCCCAAGCCATAAAAGCTTACCCCCAGCGAATACATCCAGCGGCGCGGGATATGACGCGTCGCCCATGGCACCATCAGCCCGATCAGCAAGGACACAAGACCCGCGATGAAATACCGGCTGGAAACCGCTTCGGCATCGCCCAGGGCCTCATAAACGGTCAGCGGCATGACCGAGATCAGCATCCCCCGAACAGAGGCCTCCAGACCCGCAAGAAGGGCAAAGTTCTGCACGCGCGGCACGGGGCTGTGCCGCAAAAAGATTGGGATGTAACGGTTTGCCATGGCGTCCTCCGCCCCCGTTCTGGTTGCGGGCGGGGAGTTGCGTCTAGACGGAGGGCG
This sequence comes from Pseudorhodobacter sp., assembly GCA_029254215.1. Lineage (GTDB taxonomy): Bacteria > Pseudomonadota > Alphaproteobacteria > Rhodobacterales > Rhodobacteraceae > Pseudorhodobacter. The sequence goes on from JAQWYA010000160.1 coordinate 8,559, forward strand.
ACACGAGGGACGAAATACGACAGAAGATTTCGGATTCAGCCGATTTCGAAGTCAGCGCTATAGGGACCGGGTTTGCGTCACAGCTTGCCCGCAAGACCCAGAAAAGAAGAAACCCGGCCACATAGAAATGTGAGCCGGGTTTTCTTGGTAGTAATGGTGCCCAGAAGAGGACTCGAACCTCCACGCCTTGCGGCACACGGACCTGAACCGTGCGCGTCTACCAATTCCGCCATCTGGGCCGATGTCGTGAGGGGCGATGTAAAGAGGTGCCAAGGTACTGTCAACGGGGGTTTGTGAAAATTCGTCACGGCTTTTGTTGCTTGTTAGAAACGCCCCGGATCGTTATGCAGAAACCCGATACAAAAGCGTTCCCGACGGAGGCATCAGCAATGAGCAAACTTGTCACGATCTATGGGGGTTCGGGCTTTGTCGGTCGTTACATCGCCCGGCGCATGGCTAAAGAAGGCTGGCGCGTGCGGGTTGCCGTGCGCCGCCCCAACGAGGCCTTGTTCGTCAGGCCCTATGGTGCCGTGGGGCAGGTAGAGCCGATCTTGTGCAACATTCGCGATGATGCCTCTGTTCGTTCGGCCTTGCGGGGCGCTGATGCGGTCGTGAATTGCGTGGGCATTCTGAACAAGTCTGGCAAGAATACGTTCGATTCCGTGCAGGCCGAAGGGGCCGGGCGGATCGCGCGCATCGCCGCAGAAGAAGCCGTGGCAAATCTGGTGCATATCTCGGCTATCGGCGCGAAGGCAGACGCGGCCAGCGATTATGCCCGCACGAAAGCTGAGGGGGAGGCCGCGGTACTGTCCGCTTTCCCAAAAGCGGTGATTCTGCGCCCGTCGATCATTTTTGGAACCGAAGACCAGTTCTTCAACCGCTTCGCCGGAATGGCGCGGCTTGCGCCGATCCTTCCGGTCGTGGGCGCGAAGACGCAGTTTCAGCCGGTCTATGTCGATGATGTTGCCCGCGCCGCTGTTTTGGGCGCAACGGGGCAGGCTGCCCCCGGCATTTATGAACTCGGCGGGCCGGAGGTTGCGACCTTCCGCGCCTTGATGACGCAGATGCTATCCGTGATCCATCGCCGCCGCCTTGTGATCAACACACCGTTCTTTGTGGCGAAGATCATGGGGGCCGCGTTCGACTTCCTGCAATTCGCGACCGGCGGATTGATTTCAAACGGGGTGCTGACGCGCGATCAGGTCAAGAACCTCGCGCTGGACAATATCGTCGCGGATGGGGCCAAGGGCTTTGCCGATCTGGGCATCACGCCAACCGCGATGGAGGCTGTCTTGCCCGAGTATCTTTGGCGCTACCGCCCATCGGGGCAGTACAAGGCGATCAAGGATTCCGCCAAGAACCTGCGCAAAGCCTGATAACCCTTTGAGGTGCCAAAATGGCCGATACTTTTCTGTCTGCGCTATTTTTGGGAGTTCTTGAGGGCCTGACGGAGTTTATTCCCGTTTCCTCCACCGGGCATATTTTGCTTGCGGGGCATTTCATCGGCTTTGAAAGTTCAGGCAAGACCTTTGAGGTGGTGGTCCAGCTTGGGGCGGTGCTGGCGGTGCTTTCGGTCTATGCCGCCAAGATTACAGCGCTTTTTCTGGCGGCCCCGACCGATCCGGGGGCGCGGCGGACCATTCTGTCGGTGCTGATCGCCTTTTTGCCGGCGGTCTTTATCGGCGTCTTGGCGCATGACTTCATCAAGACCGTTTTGTTCGAAAGCCCAAGGCTGATTTCGGTCATGCTGGTTCTGGGCGGCATCGTTTTGGTTCTGGTCGATCGCTTGGCCCCCGCCCCGCGCTATGATGACGCGATGGAATTTCCGCTGAGCATGGCGCTGAAGATCGGCTTCATCCAGTGCCTCGCGATGATTCCGGGGGTTTCCCGGTCCGGGGCGACGATTGTCGGGGCGCTGGCGCTGGGGGCGAACAAGCGGGCCGCGGCAGAATTTTCGTTCTTCCTGTCGATGCCGACCATGGCCGGGGCCTTTGCCTATGATCTTTACAAGAACCGGGACGTTCTGGACACTAGCGCCCTGAATGAGATCGCGATCGGGTTTATCGCGGCCTTTCTCTCTGCTGTTTTGGTTGTGCGCTGGCTGCTTGGCTATGTCAGCTGCAATGGCTACGCCCTGTTTGGATGGTGGCGAATCATCGTGGGAACACTGGCCTTTTTGGCGCTTTCCCTGGGCGCCTGAGGAGATAGGGAAATCAAGCTGACCTATTTTTTGGAAAAATAGGCAACAAGGCTGACTCTTTTCGAAAAAATCTGTAGTTTAGGTCAGCATTGCTGACTTTTATTCAATTCAAAGCCAAAGTATCAAGGCCTCCTTATCCAAGACCGTCAGGGAGGCGCCACTATGGCCAAGGAACGGATGCTCCGCTTCGTTAATGTTGCCCGGGAGATGCCGGAGAAGCGCCCGCCCAATTTGCGCGCTCAGGATTTCCACGAAATCTACCGCGATTATGCCGCCGAAAAGGCTGAAGAACAGGCCGGACGTTGCAGCCAATGCGGCGTGCCTTACTGCCAAAGCCATTGCCCCCTGCACAACAATATCCCTGACTGGCTGCGCATGACTGCCGAGGGCCGCTTGCAGGAAGCCTATGAGCTCAGCCAAGCCACCAATACCTTCCCCGAGATTTGTGGCCGCATCTGCCCGCAGGACCGTCTGTGCGAAGGCAATTGCGTGATTGAACAATCCGGCCATGGCACTGTGACCATCGGCTCGGTTGAAAAGTATCTGACCGATCTGGCTTGGGAGGAAGGCTGGGTCAAACCGATCAAGGCCGCGACCGAGCGCAGCGAAAGCGTGGGCATCATCGGTGCTGGCCCCGGCGGTCTTGCGGCGGCGGATGTTCTGCGCCGTCAGGGCGTTCAGGTCACGGTTTACGATTCCTATGACCGCGCGGGCGGTTTGCTGACCTATGGTATTCCGGGCTTCAAGCTGGAAAAATCCGTGGTCATGCAGCGTATTGAGCAGCTGGAAACCGGCGGCGTGAAATTCGTTCTGAATTGCCGCGTGGGCGAAGACATCAGCTTTGACGCCATCCGCGGCAAGCATGATGCCGTCGTGATTGCGACGGGCGTTTACAAGGCGCGGGACCTAGTGGTGCCGGGTGTCGGGGCAACCGGGGTTGTCGCCGCATTGGACTTCCTGACTGCCTCCAACCGCAAAAGCTTCGGCGATGAGGTTGAAGACTATGACAATGGCAAGCTGAGCGCCCAAGGCAAGCGAGTGGTCGTCATCGGTGGCGGCGATACGGCCATGGACTGTGTGCGCACTGCGATCCGCGAAGGGGCTACCTCGGTCAAATGTCTCTATCGTCGTGACCGGGCCAACATGCCGGGCAGCCAGCGCGAAACCCAGAATGCCGAGGAAGAAGGCGTTGAATTCGTCTGGCTGACCGCCCCAAAAGGGTTTGCGGGCGGGGATGCCGTGTCGGGTGTGATGGTTCAGAAGATGCGTCTTGGCGCGCCAGATGCTTCGGGCCGCCAATCGCCTGAGATCATCGAAGGGGCCGATTATGTGGAACCTTGCGATCTGGCGATCATGGCCCTTGGCTTTGAGCCGGAAGAACTGCCCAGCCTGTGGGACCAGCCCGAATTGAAAGTGACCCGCTGGGGTACGATCCGGGCCGATTTCCAGACCCATGCAACCAGCCTGCCGGGCGTTTATGCGGTTGGCGACATCGTGCGCGGCGCAAGCCTTGTGGTCTGGGCAATCCGCGACGGGCGCGAGGCTGCCGAGTCCATCCTCGACTATCTTGCTCAGGGTGCAGCGGTGGCAGCGCAATAATCTGACCGGATTTCAGAGGGGAGAGCGCGGGGCAAACCAGCCTTGAGCCCTCCCCTCCCCGAAATTCGACCGGATAACCAAGGACGGCTTTTATGGAAGACATGCCCATCGAAATCGAAAGGATTCGCGACAGCGAAAAGCTTCGGGCGTGGCGGCATGTCGGCTATAGCAAGCGGCTGGTTTTGTGTTTCTCGGGGCTGGGCAAGAACCAGTCTCAGCCGCCGGGATATGAATTTGCCTCCATCGCGACGGGGGGCGGGGCCGATCATGTGCTTTACATCGCGGACCCGAACCGAAGCTGGCTGAATGAGCCGGGTTTTCTGGAAGAAACGCTGGACCTGATCAAGGAAACCATGGCCGATATCGGGGCAGAACAGGTTGTCGCCTTAGGGCATTCGATGGGGGGCTTCTCGGCCTGCGTCATCCCGTATTTCATTCCGGTCGACTATGTTCTGGCCCTCTCGCCTCAGGTTTCGATCCACCCCGAAGTTGTGCCGGATGATGGCCGCTGGATGCAGCATCGCGAATCCGTCGATGATATCGAGATCGTCGATGTCGGCAGCTACCTGGAAGACCGAACCCAATATGTCGTGGTTTTTGGCCGTCATGGCCGCGAAGCGCCGCAGCGCTCGCGCTTTCCCAACCCAGACAATCTGACCCTTTTCGTCATGCCCCAGACCAATCACAACACGGCGGCGCGGCTGAAATCCCTGGGTCTGCTGACGGATTTGCGCGATGCCGTGTTTGACGGCGATCTGGAAACGGCAAAGGCCCTGATGATCGGGGGCGCGCGTGCGCACATCCTTGAAGAAGACTCAAATGCCACACCAGCGGAGGCACCGTCAGAATGAAAGCAATCTTGTCTGCATTGGCCTTTCTTCTTGCCGCACCTCTGGATGCGGCGGCCGGTTCCTTCACGCCACCGGCGGGCTGCACCGGCTGGCTGACCGTACAGGCGCGCGCTTGCCGCGTGTCGAATTACTACAAATGCACGCAGGACGCGCCCGGCGATCAGTGGCGCGCTGATTTTGATCAGGAAGGCCTGTTCTTCGCCAGCCGGATCGACAGCGAGGCGCAATGGGTCGAAAGCATCGACATGAGCCCGATGATCCGCCAGACGCTGGACCCCAACCCCGAGGACCCGGCCTCGTTCAGCGAATTGCTGACCGGTCTGGATACATTCGCCTTCAACCTGAGCCGCGACAATGGCGAGCAAAGCCGCGTGCGCGGTTTCGATCGGTTGACGGGCCGCAGTATCATGATTGATGGCATGACCCTGCTGGAAACCCAGTTCGAGTATAACGAAACCGATGCAAGCGGCACCTTCCTGCGCCGATCACGGGGCAATGAATATGTGCATCCGGACTGGCGGTTGTTCTTTGCAGGCCCGTCCGAATGGGATGGCGGTGACGGCTTTGTTCCGCTGGATGGCAGTCCCCTGCAGTTCATTTTCCCCGGAGAGCCGGGGTTCTTCAGCACCGAGCCGCTTTATGAATGCGATGCGGTCTTGAGCAATTACACCCCAAAGGTGCCCTATGGACATTGAACTTGAACTCGGCGGTTTTTACACCTGCGTTCAGGATGGGCTGGACCCGGTGGTGATCTGGATCGGCCGCGTCGATCTGCCGGACGATCTGTCGGCAGACGCGCCCGAACCTGTGATCAGCCTTGTCGTCAAATCGCCCGAGGACGGGGCCGCCATCATCAGCCACGCGCCCTTTTGGGAAAGCGTCGCCCTTGACGGGGAAATGATGGCCGCCGACCCGTTCGACGTGGATGAAGAGACTTTCTCGGACAGCTACAACGTCTGGCGTGACGCTTTTGATGCCGGTCAGGCGCATCCTTGGGCGATGACCCCGAACGAGGTCTATGACCAGATGATCACGGAAATGCGCGAAGAGATGTCATCATGACAGATCGCTGCATTTCTCCTCCTTCCGCCGGAATGCCTCGGCCTGATGCCTTGGCAAATCCGCACGAAACCAGCCGAAGCGGCTCTCGCTTCCTTCCGCAAAAGGTGAATGACATGACCAAATATGATGCAGCCTGGGTCGCCGCCGAAGAAGCAAAGCGCGCCTTCATGGATGCCAGCAGCCTGTACAAGGCAGAGGACGAACATGCCTCTTGCGGCGTTGGCCTTGTGGTGTCGATCTCGGGCAAGCCAAGCCGTAAGGTGGTGGAAAACGGGATCAACGCGCTGAAGGCCGTTTGGCATCGCGGAGCTGTGGATGCCGATGGCAAGACCGGCGACGGCGCGGGCATTCATGTGCAGATCCCGGTCAAGTTCTTCTATGATCAGGTGCGCCGCACCGGGCACGAACCCGACATGAACAAGCTGATCGCGGTCGGTCAGGTCTTCTTGCCGCGTACCGATTTCGGCGCGCAGGAACGCTGCCGCACGATCGTGGAAACCGAAGTGCTGCGCATGGGCCATTACATCTATGGCTGGCGTCATGTGCCGGTTGATACCGCTGTGCTGGGCGAAAAGGCGAATGCGACCCGCCCCGAGATCGAACAAATCCTGATCCGCTGCGAAAAGGACATCGATCAGGACCAGTTCGAGCGCGAGCTTTACATCATCCGTCGCCGCATCGAAAAAGCGGCTGTCGAGGCACAGATCAGCGGGCTTTACCTGTGCTCGCTGTCCTGCCGGTCGCTGATCTACAAGGGCATGATGCTGGCCGAGCAGGTCGCTGTCTTCTACCCCGATCTGATGGACGAGCGGTTTGAATCCGCCTTCGCGATCTACCACCAGCGCTATTCCACCAACACCTTCCCGCAATGGTGGCTGGCCCAGCCCTTCCGGATGCTCGCCCATAACGGTGAGATCAACACGCTGAAAGGCAACGTCAACTGGATGCGCAGCCATGAAATCCGCATGGCCTCCAACACCTTTGGTGAGCGGGCCGAAGACATCAAGCCGATCATCCCGGCGGGTGCCTCGGACAGTGGCGCGCTGGATGCGGTGTTCGAGGTGATGGTGCGGTCAGGCCGCAACGCGCCCTTCACCAAGACGATGCTCGTGCCGGAAGCCTGGTCCAAGACCACGACCGACATGCCCAAGGCCTGGGCCGATATGTATGCCTATTGCAACGCGGTGATGGAGCCGTGGGACGGCCCCGCAGCCCTTGCCATGACCGATGGCCGCTGGGTTTGCGGCGGGCTTGACCGTAACGGCCTGCGCCCGATGCGCTATGTCGTGACGGGCGATGGCCTGCTGATCGCCGGGTCCGAGGCCGGGATGGTTCCGGTCGATGAAACCACGGTCCGCGAAAAAGGCGCGCTTGGGCCGGGGCAGATGATTGCCGTCGATATGAAAGAGGGCAAGCTCTACCACGACGCGCCGCTTAAGGACAAACTGGCGGCGGCTCAGCCCTTTGGCGACTGGATCGAGAAAGTCACCGATCTGAACGCATTGCTGCACGATGTGCCCGAAGAGCCTGAATTTGAGGGCGCAGAGCTGCGCCGCCGCCAGATCGCGGCTGGCTATAGCATGGAAGAACTGGAGCAGGTGCTGGCCCCGATGGCCGAGGATGGCAAGGAAATGATCGCCTCGATGGGCGATGACACCCCCGCCGCCGTGCTGTCATCGGTTTACCGTCCGCTGTCGCATTTCTTCCGGCAGAACTTCAGCCAAGTCACCAACCCGCCCATCGACAGCCTGCGCGAAAGCCGGGTGATGAGCCTGAAGACGCGTTTCGGCAATCTCAAGAACGTGCTGGATGAAAACTCCAGCCAGACCGAGATTCTGGTGCTGGAAAGCCCCTTCGTGGCCAATGCCGAGTTCAAGGTGATGGTCGAGCATTTTGGGGAACAGGTTGCCTTCATCGACTGTACCTTCCCCCGCGATCACGGTCCCGATGCCCTGCGTCAGGAATTGCAGCGCATCCGCGCCGAGGCCGAAGATGCCGTCCGCTCGGGCGCGGGCCATCTGGTGCTGACCGATGAGCATCAGGACGAAACCAAGGTCGCGATGCCGATGATCCTTGCCACTTCGGCCGTGCATAGCTGGCTGACCCGCAAGGGCCTGCGCACCTTCTGCTCGGTCAACGTGCGGTCCGCGGAATGTATCGACCCGCATTACTTCGCGGTTCTGATCGGCTGTGGTGCCACCACCGTCAACGCCTATCTGGCGCAGGACAGCATCGCGGACCGCATCAACCGCGGCCTGATCGAAGGCACGCTGACCGATGCGACGATGCGCTTCCGCGCGGCGATTGATGCGGGCCTTCTGAAGATCATGTCCAAGATGGGGATCTCGGTGATTTCCTCTTATCGCGGTGGTCTGAACTTCGAGGCCGTGGGCCTGTCGCGCGCCATGGTTGCCGAATTCTTCCCCGGCATGCACAGCCGGATTTCGGGTATCGGTGTCTCCGGCATCCAGCACAAGCTGGAGGAGGTTCACGCCAAGGGCTGGCGCGGCGGGGCCGATGTTCTGCCCATCGGCGGCATCTACAAGGCGCGGCGTTCCGGCGAAAAGCACGCTTGGGAAGCGCAGACGATGCATATGCTGCAATCGGCCTGTGACCGCGCCTCTTATGACTTGTGGAAGCAGTTTTCGGCTGCGATGCGGGCCAACCCGCCAATCCACCTGCGCGACCTTCTGGATATCAAATCTCTGGGCAAGCCTGTGCCGATTGAAGAGGTGGAAAGCATCACCTCGATCCGCAAGCGCTTTGTGACGCCGGGCATGTCTTTGGGCGCGCTCAGCCCCGAGGCGCACAAGACCCTGAACGTCGCGATGAACCGCATCGGCGCGAAATCCGACAGCGGCGAGGGCGGCGAAGACCCGGCGCATTTCCTGCCCGAAGCGAACGGCGACAATCCGTCGGCCAAGATCAAGCAGGTGGCCTCGGGGCGCTTTGGCGTGACGGCGGAATACCTGAACGCCTGCGAAGAGCTGGAAATCAAGGTCGCCCAAGGGGCGAAACCGGGCGAAGGTGGCCAGCTTCCGGGCATGAAGGTCACCAAGCTGATCGCGCGTCTGCGCCATTCCACCCCCGGCGTGACGCTGATTTCACCCCCCCCGCATCATGACATCTATTCGATCGAAGACCTTGCGCAGTTGATCTACGACCTCAAGCAGATCAACCCGCGCGCCAAGGTGACGGTCAAACTGGTGTCGAGTTCCGGTGTCGGCACGATTGCGGCAGGCGTGGCCAAGGCCAAGGCCGATGTGATCCTGATCTCGGGGCATAACGGCGGCACGGGGGCCTCGCCCGCGACCTCGATCAAATATGCGGGTTTGCCGTGGGAAATGGGCCTGACCGAGGCGCATCAGGTCTTGGCGATGAACAACCTGCGGGAACGCGTGACCTTGCGCACCGATGGCGGTTTGCGCACCGGGCGCGACATCGTGATGGCCGCGATGATGGGGGCCGAGGAATACGGCATCGGCACCGCAGCGCTGATCGCGATGGGTTGCATCATGGTGCGTCAGTGTCAGTCTAACACCTGCCCGGTCGGCGTTTGCACCCAGAACGAGGCGCTGCGCCAGAAGTTCACGGGCAATGCCGACAAGGTGGTCAACCTGATCACTTTCTACGCGCAGGAAGTGCGGGAAATCCTCGCCTCCATCGGGGCGCGCAGTCTGGATGAGGTGATCGGCCGCGCCGATCTGCTTAGCCAGGTCAGCCGTGGCTCTGCCCATCTGGACGATCTGGACCTGAACCCGCTTTTGATCACCGTCGATGGCGCGTCGAAGATCACCTATGACCGGTCCAAGCCGCGCAATGCGGTGCCGGACACGCTGGATGCCGAAATCATCCGCGACGGTGCGCGGTTCTTCGAGGATGGCGAGAAGATGCAGCTTTCCTATGCGGTGCGTAACACGCACCGGACCATCGGAACGCGGGCTTCCAGCCATATCGTCAAGCGTTTCGGCATGAACAACAACCTTCAGGCCGATCACCTGACGGTCAAGCTTTCCGGGTCTTGCGGCCAAAGCCTTGGCGCGTTTTCCGTGCGCGGGCTGAAGCTGGAAGTGACAGGCGATGCCAACGACTATGTCGGCAAGGGCCTTTCCGGCGGTCTGATTGTGGTGCGTCCGCCGATGGCCTCGCCTCTGGTCGCGGCTGACAACACGATCATCGGCAATACCGTGCTTTACGGGGCGACGGGCGGCTATCTCTTTGCCTCCGGCCGCGCGGGCGAACGGTTTGCCGTCCGCAACTCGGGCGCGAATGTGGTGATCGAAGGCTGTGGCACCAATGGGTGCGAATATATGACCGGCGGCGTCGCCGTGATCCTGGGCAGCATCGGGGCCAACTTTGGTGCCGGGATGACCGGGGGCATGGCCTATCTGTACGACCCGGACGGGATGGCCGAGGAGTTCATGAATATGGAAAGCCTTGTCACCTGTGCGGTCACGCAGCCGCATTGGGAAGCGCAGCTGAAAGACCTCATCCAGCGCCACGCTGATGAAACAGGAAGCCTGAAAGCTAAGCAAATCCTGAACGATTGGGCGACAGAGCGGGTAAACTTCCTGCAATGCTGCCCGAAAGAGATGCTGGTGCATCTGCCGGTTCCGCTTAGCACCGAGGCAGAGGCCGTTCCGGCCGAGTAAGGGCAAAAGCCTGAACATCCTTGAAACCCGGCCGGTTCGCCTGCCGGGTTTCTTTTTATCCGGCACGAACCGCGCCGCGTGGCTTGACCCGCCGCGCTGCTTCATGGCTATAGGGGGCATGGCAAAACGCTCCACCCGCAAAACCTCTCCGGCCCGCCGCCTGCGTCTGCTGCCTTTGGCACGGCGCTGGATCTTGCGCGGGGTGCTTGGCGGCCTTGCGGTGGCCTTTGCCTTTGTTCTGCTGTTTGCGGTCGTGAATCCGCCGGGGAACATCTATCAATGGCAGGAAAGCCGCCGT
>JAQWYA010000138.1 GCA_029254215.1 Pseudorhodobacter sp.
GCCAGACGATCAGCTTCTGGGTGCCGCTTGACCCGGTGCGCGAAGCCTCCCTGCGCTGTGTTGCGGGTTCGCATCTGTGGGAAAAGCCGGTTTTGCCGACCCGCTGGCTGTCCGAGGCGAATTTCTATCCCAACGCCGAAGAATATCGCCCCGTGCCGGATCCGGATGCCGAAGGCATGGATATCCGCGAATTCGCGATGGAACCGGGCGATGCCGTTGCCTTTCATTATGCCACCCTGCATGGCGCGCGCGGAAATCAGGCCGCCAGCCGCAGGCGCGCGTTTTCGCTGCGCCTTCTGGGCGATGATGCGCGTTATGTGACACGGCCGGGGCGCACCTCTCCGCCCTTTGACGGGCATGGGATGGTTGCGGGCCAAAAACTGCGCGAAGATTGGTTCCCGATGCTTTGGCCGCACGCAACAGAGGGAGGCCAGCCATGACCGAGACGCCGGAAAATGAAGGCGCGAAACCCGCGAAGGTCAAGAAAGTCTCTCGCCAGCAGGTTTATACGCTGGTGATCGAGGTGGGGCGCAAGCCCGGCGACGGCTTGCCCAAGGATGCAACGGGTGCGGCCCTGATGATCTATGCCAGCGGTGTGGATGAGGGCGAGGCCGTGCGCGAAACCGTTGCCATCCTGAAGCAGGCTGATATGGCCCCGCTGGATGTGTCGGGTTATGGCACGCTGGAAGAACGGCTGGAAGGCGGGGATGACATCAGCGCCGACGAACGCGCCTTGATGGAGCGGGCCTTGTCTGAAAACTCGGTGATCGTGGCGCAGATGACGCCGTTTTTCGACTGACCGCACCCGGTCAGGCGGCATTGCGCCCCGGATTTCGCGCCAGAAGCGCCAGAAGCGGGATCGCTTCATACGCCGCCAGAACGCGCCATTTGCCCAACCTTTGCGACGTCGGATCGCGAGTGCCCTGCGACAGCAGCGCGCAGCCATCCGCATAGAACAAGGCCGGCTCGCCCAGATCGAGGCATATGCAAGAGGTGACGGCCCGGCGAAGGTCTTTCATCGCAGCCTTGCCATCCGTAAGGTGCTGCGCCTCGGCCAGAACCGTCTCTTCACCACAGAGATATTCGACCGTCGGGCCTGACAGCGCCAGCAGATGATCTGCCGACACCAACAGATCATGCCCGGCGGCGAAGAACGGCGCGCGCAGCAAGACCGGGCTGAAACTGCCGCGGCCGGGCAAGTCCATTCTTTTGAGCGACCGGATCGGAAGCACCGCACCGTCTTCGCTCACCACCTCATCGCCGGGAGACAGATCACGCGCCCACCGCAACCCGTTGACGGTTTGCACAGGCGTATTGATGCCAATCCAAGGCGCGCGCTGGGGCAGGTCGCGGCCCTGCTTTGCGCCGAACCACAAGACCGAAGAGTCCCGCCGCGCCGGGCTGTTTTGGCTGCACAATTGCAACACATCGTCCAGCAACATGGGAATCGGATCCTTGCCCGCGCTTTGCCACTGTTGCCCCGTTCCCGGCAGATCAAGCTGTAAGGTCCAGTCCCGCGCGGGGCCATCCCAGCCCAGCACAAGTCGGGCGGCACCCGAAAGCGGCAGATCCAGCGGCCCCGGAAGCACATGCTTCACAAGATGCTGACCCTGCCGATGCAAGATGACAAGGCCCGCCGCCTCATCCGCAAAGATCGAGAAGCGCCGCGCCCATGGCGTGTTGCGTTCCAGATCCAGCAAGACCGTGGCAGGCATCAGCGGCAGCTCAAATTCCAGCACGAACTGGCCCTTGGCCAACACGCCGTTGGACATCCCTTCGGCAATCGGGCCATCCCGGTCGCACAGGGCGATCCATTCTGGCATCAGGCGACCCTTCTGGCAGGGGCGAACAGAACTTTGCTTTCATAGGACCGCAGGACCCGGCGCGCCGCGACCTGTCCGCTCAGGTCCCTGAGCTCGTCGCCCTCTGGCCCAAGGCCCCCGCCAAATTCGGGGTCCAATTCGGGAAAGAGGCCGTAGATTTCGGCAACGGCCTCGTCGTCGAAACTCTTGGCCATTTCCGACCCTGGCAAGAAGCTTTCGGTCGCAAGGCCTTCGGAATAGACGATCTGATGGCGGTCAAACAGCAGGTGAACATAGGTCACGTCGCCACCTTCCATGACCCGGATAGACCGGTCATTCACCAGATCCTTCGCGGCCACCAGCACTTCGAATTCCCCAAAGAGGAGTTCGGCCAAAGCATCGCGCACCAAAACACGGTGCTGCGGCGACAGCATCAGGGCTGCGTGATCGCCAAACGTGCCCGCGCGGATGCGAATGGGGGCGAATTTACCCTGTGCCGGGACGGTGCGCTGGCCGATCCAGCGCAGGGGCTGCGCCCCCTCATCCATGGTCATCACCAGATCACCGGGGCAAAGCGTTTCGACAGGCACCTCTCCCGACGGGGTCAATATCCGGGTACCCGCCACAAAGCAGGGAACCGAGGTCAGCGTGACCATGCCAATGTCGGAATTGCCCAGCCCGTCGCTGATCGTATAGGTGAAGTTCTTGGTCTCGATCTGCCCGTCACCCGCCACGGTCATGGTACCGTTGGCGTTCAGCGTCACCTGCTGACCCGACGGCAGGGTAACGGTAGACCCGGCCGTAACGGCCTGCCCATTGATATGGGTCACCACAAGGGTGGCCCCCGGACCGGCCGAGTCATTCGACAAAACGTCAAACGTCTTGGAACCATCCGGATTGAGCGTCACCGTATCGTCACGCGCAACCAGCGTCGTCTGCACGGAGTCCCGCGCAATCAGCAGGTTACTGTCCCAGCCGCTGTCGCCACCATCGGCAATGCCGATCCGTATCGTGTTTGGAACACCTGCGTTCACGGGGATCGTCAGCGTTAACTTCGCCGTGAAACCGTCCATTTCGGTGTTATAGGCATCATTGGTGTTATTGATGAACAGGCTTTCCTGGGTCGACCCGTTGACGTTGTTCACCGAAACCTTGCCGTTCCCGACCGTAACGGGCACCAGCGTCCCATTGATCCAGACCCCGACGGCATCGTTGAAGCTACTGTTGATGTACTCCGGGTATTCCTCCGAGGCGAAGACGAAGGTCATCTTCATCGTGTCGCCGGTCGGCGTAAAATTCACATCCAACCACACCGCGTCATAGCTCGTCCCCCCGGTGAGGGAGTTGAAAGCAGCATTGTTGTCCGTGCTGTTGTTCGTATTCGTGGACGTCCCGCCCGAACGGTTCGGATCCCCGTTGCTTTGGGTGAAAGACTGAACGTTCCCCGTCGACAGGATCACGCCATTGTCCGAAGGCGTAACGCCGCCGGTCAAATTCCCGTTGGAATAAATGGCCGAAGAGTTGGTCGGCCCGCTATAGGTGGCGCTATTGACTGTTACGCCACTGCCAAAAATTTCGTTCGCCATCGCCAACGCCGAAGCGTTGGCATTGTAGCCAATTTCAGCACCCGTAGCCATGCCTGCCCCCATATCTGTGAGGTCAGCGCAAATGTGCAGACGGGGCCCCGAAAAAGGGCCCGTTTTGGATAGCTCTGCTCGTTCGGGGCACGTTGGCCCCACATTTGCCCTGCCTCAGGACTTATTTTTAATAACCTTAGTAATGTTTTTCCGGGCTGTCATCTGCCTATTTTAGATGCGGTCAGCGCCGCCGGAAAAGGTTGCGATCTCGCCACAAATCCTTCTGGCGCAAGAAACGGCACGAACGGGCCGTGAACCAAGCGCTGTTGCAGGGCTTGGGGGCCTCAGGTATCGAAGGTCTGCCGGACCAATGACCCGCCTGACCTGCCCGAAAGGAATGCCCAGCATGACCGCTCTGCCCCCCATCGACCCTGTCGCCCTGACTGCCGATCTTGTGCGGTGCCCCTCGGTCACGCCGAAAGAAGCGGGCGCATTGAAGGTGTTGGAGCAGGTCCTCAGCGCGGCGGGCTTTGCCTGCACCCGCGTGGACCGGGGCGAGGTGAGCAATCTTTTTGCCCGCTGGGGCCGTGCCGGGGCAAATCGCTGCTTTGGCTTCAACGGCCATACCGATGTGGTGCCGGTGGGTGACACGGCAGCCTGGACGCAAGACCCTTTCGGGGCGGTGATCGTCGATGGCTGGATGTATGGGCGCGGCACCACGGATATGAAATCAGGCGTTGCGGCCTTTGCCGCCGCAGCGGTGGATTTCGTGCGCACCACCCCCCCTGATGGCGCGATCATTCTGGCGATCACCGGGGATGAGGAAGGTGCCGCCACCGATGGCACAGTGGCCCTGCTGGATTGGATGGCCGAGGCTGGCGAGACCATGAGCGTCTGTCTCGTCGGTGAACCCACCTGCCCGAATGACATGGGCGAGATGATGAAAGTCGGGCGCCGCGGATCGATGAGCGCGTTTTTCACCGCTCAAGGCGTGCAGGGCCACGCCGCCTATCCGCACCGTGCCAAGAACCCGCTCAACGCCATGGTCCGCTTGATGGACAGGCTGGCCACGCATGTTCTGGATGAAGGAACCGAACATTTCGATCCATCCACCCTTGCGATCACCACGATCGACACCGGCAACCCGGCGACAAACGTGATCCCGGCCCAGTGCAAAGGCACCGTAAATATCCGCTTCAACGATGCGCATAGCTCGGGCAGCCTCGCGCAATGGCTGCGCACAGAGGCGGATAAAATCGCCGAAGAAACCGGTGTCACGATTTCCATGACGACCTCCTGCTCTGGCGAAAGCTTCCTCACCCTGCCGGGGGATCTGTCTACCCTCGTGGCCAAGGCGGTCACAGCCGAAACCGGCCTTGTGCCGGTACTGTCCACCTCGGGCGGCACCTCGGACGCGCGCTTTGTCAAGAACCACTGCCCCGTGGTGGAATTCGGCCTTGTCGGCAAAACCATGCATCAAGTCGATGAACGGGTAGAGGTGGCGCAGATCCACAAGCTGAAATCCATCTATACCCGCATCCTGACAGATTACTTCGCATGACCCCTCAGATCACCGTCACCACCGATATCATGGCCTGCCTTGCCCTGCGCCGCACCGTCTTCATCGAGGAACAAGGCGTCTCCGAGGCTGATGAGCACGACGATCTGGATGCCGTGGCCGTTCATCTGCTCGCCACCCTCAACACCCGCCCGATCGGCACTGCGCGCCTGCTGCGCGATGGCGATACGGGCAAGATCGGCCGCGTCTGCGTGCTGCCCGATCAGCGCGGCACCGGGTTGGGCGCAGCCCTGATCCGGGCGGCCGTCGATCAGTTTCGCCAGATGCCCGGCATAACGCGGGTCAAACTCGGCGCGCAGACCCATGCCCTCGGCTTTTACGAAAAACTGGGCTTTGCGGCTTTCGGCCCAGTCTATGACGATGCGGGCATCCCCCACCGCGACATGACCCTGACTCTGTAGCCCCGGATTTCTTCTTGGCAAAAATACCTTCTGCCCTGCCTGTTTCTGCCCCGTGACGGCAGGAGCGCGCCGTGCTAGGGCAAGCCATGGAACAATTGCCCGCAAAATCCGCGATCCTTCAATGGCTCACCGAAAACCCGACGCTTTCCTCAAAGCGCGACATCGCCCGCGCCTTTGGCATCAAGGGCGGCGCCCTGCGGATCGAGCTGAAGCGCATCCTCAAGGAACTTGAGGACGAAGGCGCGCTGACCAAAAAGCGCCGCAGCTACCGTGACCCGGACAATCTGCCCCCCGTCTCGATCCTGAAGGTCGAGGCCCCCGATTCCCAAGGTGATCTTTTCGCCAGCGCGGTTGAATGGACGGGCGAGGGCGACGCGCCCCGCATTCTGATCATCACCCGCAAATCCGATCCGGCCTTGGGCGAGGGCGACCGCATTCTGGCGCGGCTTGAACCCGTGGCCCATGACAGCCACAGCCACGAGGCGCGGCTGATCCGCAAGCTTGGCTCGAATCCGCTGAAACTGCTAGGGGTGTACCGCGCCTCCTCTGAGGGTGGGCGCATCCTGCCCATCGACAAGAAGAACGACAAGGATTGGCTCGTCCCGGCCGATGCCACCATGGGCGCCCGCGATGGCGAATTGGTCGAGGCGGAACAAACCGGCCCCCGCCGCATGGGCCTGCCGCAGGCCCGCATCAACGCCCGTCTGGGCGATCCGACCGGCCCGCGCGCCGTCAGCCTGATCGCCATTCATCAGCATGGCATCCCCGACCAGTTCCCCGACAAGGTGATCGCCGAAGCAGATGCCGCCGACCCCGCCCCCATGGGCAAGCGTGAAGACCTGCGCGCACTTCCGCTGGTCACAATCGACCCTGTGGATGCCCGCGACCGCGACGATGCGGTTCTGGCCCAGCCTGATACCGATCCCGCCAATCCCGGCGGTTTCATCGTCTGGGTCGCGATTGCCGATGTGGCGCATTACGTCCGCCCCGGCTCTGCGCTTGACCGCGAGGCCCGCAAGCGCGGCAATTCCAGCTATTTCCCTGACCGGGTCGTGCCGATGCTGCCCGATATCCTGTCGGGCGATCTGTGCAGCCTGCACGAACATGTGGACCGCGCCTGCCTTGCTGTGCGCATGGTGCTGGACGCGCAAGGCAACAAGCGCGCGCATCGTTTCACGCGCGGGATGATGCGCTCGGTCGCGTCGCTGAACTACCGTCAGGTGCAAGACGCGATTGACGGCTCCCCCGATGACAAAACGGCCGCTCTGCTCGACCCCGTGCTGCGCCCGCTTTACGCAGCCTATGACGCCACCAAACAGGCCCGCGCCCAGCGCCAGCCGCTGGATCTGGACCTGCCCGAACGCAAGATCATCCTCTCTGAGGAAGGCGAGGTTCTGTCGGTCGATTTCTACGAACGCTTCGATGCCCATAAGGTGATCGAGGAGTTCATGATCCTCGCCAATGTCGCCGCAGCCGAGGAATTGATCCGCCTCAAGCAGCCCTTGCTGTTCCGCGTCCACGAAGAACCCAGCCCCGAAAAGCTGGATGCCCTGCGCGAAGTGGCGGAGGCTTCGGGCTTTACGCTGGCCAAGGGGCAGGTCTTGCGTACCTCGCATCTCAACCGTCTTTTGGCGCAGGCCGAAGGCACCGATTTTGATGAGTTGATGAACATCACCACCCTGCGCAGCATGACGCAGGCCTATTACACACCGCAGAACTTCGGCCATTTCGGCCTCGCCTTGCGGAACTATGCGCATTTCACCTCGCCGATCCGGCGCTATTCCGACCTGATCGTGCATCGGGCGCTGATTTCCGGGCATAAATGGGGGGGTGACGGGCTGACCCCCGCGGATCTGGAGGTGCTGGACGAGACTGCCAAGCAGATCTCCGACACCGAACGCCGGTCCATGCTGGCCGAGCGTGACACGACCGACCGCTATCTTGCCGCCTATCTGAAAGACCGGGTGGGCAGCAGCTTCAAGGGCCGGGTGTCGGGTGTGCAACGCTTTGGGCTGTTCGTGAAGCTGGATGAAAGCGGCGCGGACGGGCTTGTCCCTGTCCGGTCTGTGGGGCGCGAGTTCTTCCATTTCGATGCCGACAGCCAGACGCTGATGGGGGCCGATACCGGCCTGACCATCGGCATCGGCCAGCGCGTCACCGTGCGACTGGTAGAGGCCGCCCCCATCACCGGCGGCCTGATTTTGGAACTGCTAGAGATCGAAGATCAGGCGTTGCCTGCGGGTGGGCGGCGTGGGCCCGCCCGTGGCGGCCCGCGCAAACCCGGCAAAGCAGCGGCCAAGGCCCGCGCGACGGAGCGCAAGGTCAAAAGACGGCGCAAATAAGCTGATCTTTGCGGGGAAAGCCGGGGTTTCTTGCCGATCCTCCCGAACCGATCACAGCCCTGTGCCTGCCGCCCTCTTGCGGTTGCGTCCCAGTCTTGCCACGCTGCGGGAAACAACAAACCAAACGGGCGGTGGCAGGATGCAGGATATCGGCAAGACTCTGGGGGCAGTTCTGGGCTTGGGCCTGAGCGCGGCAAGCGCGGCACCGGTGGATCTGGGCAAGCAGCCGGGGGCAGCGGGGATTTCCTCACAAGGCGATCCGGTTCTGGTTCAGGCCTCGGCCAGCGGGTCTCAGGCGGGGTTGCAACGCTGGATCGCGGGGTTTCGCGGGCGCGCGCTGTCGGCGGGGATCTCTGCCTCGGTCTTTGATGCGGCGATGACCGGGGCCAGCTATGACCCCGACATCATCCGCCGCGACCGCACGCAATCCGAGTTTACCAAGACCATCTGGGATTATCTGGATACCGCCGCCTCTGACGCGCGGGTGACGAACGGCCGGGCCGCACTGGCCAAACACCGCAGCGTGCTGGAACGGATCGAGGCCCGTTACGGCGTTGAAAAAGAGGTCGTCACCGCGATCTGGGGGCTGGAAAGCGCCTATGGCACGTTTCGCGGCACAACCCCGACGCTGGGCGCTTTGGCAACGCTGGCCTATGACGGGCGGCGCGGCGCCTTCTTTGAGGCGCAATTGCTGGCAGGTCTGAAAATCCTGCAATCGGGCGACACGACCCCGGCGCGGATGCAGGGCAGTTGGGCGGGTGCGATGGGGCACACACAGTTCATGCCGACCTCTTATCTGGATCACGCCGTGGATTTCACCGGCGATGGCAAGCGGGACATCTGGTCTGACGACCCGACGGATGCGCTGGCCTCTACGGCCGCCTATCTTGCCTCCTTCGGCTGGACAAAGGGCATGCCTTGGGGGGTCGAGGTTACCCTGCCGCAAGGCTTCGACTATGCCGAGACTGGCGAACGGGTAAAAAAGCCAGTGGCAGGGTGGCAGGCGCAAGGGGTGCGGCAGGTAGATGGCGCAGATTTGCCCGATCACGGGCCAGCCTCGATCCTGCTGCCTGCCGGGGCGCAGGGCGTCGCCTTCCTGATCTTTGCCAATTTTCAGGTGATCGAGCGGTATAACTCTGCCGATGCCTATGTGATTGCCGTCGGGCATCTGGCCGACCGGATCGGGGGGGCGGCCCCCTTCAAGGCGGGCTGGCCCCGCCAAGATCGCGCGCTGAGTTTTGACGAACGCATCGAATTGCAGGAACGCCTGACCCGCGCCGGCTTTTCCACCGAAGGGATCGACGGCAAGATCGGGCCAAACACGATTGCCGCCGTCCGGGGGTTTCAGCGTGCCAAAGGGCTGATCCCCGATGGCTACGCCAGCCTTGAGATCCTCAAGC
Organism: Pseudorhodobacter sp.; assembly: GCA_029254215.1. Classification (GTDB taxonomy): domain Bacteria; phylum Pseudomonadota; class Alphaproteobacteria; order Rhodobacterales; family Rhodobacteraceae; genus Pseudorhodobacter. The sequence continues at coordinate 9,102 of JAQWYA010000138.1, forward strand.
GCCTGCGCTGATCGCACAGCGCGCGATGGAACCAGAGCGTTCGGCGCGACAGTACTGCGTTGCGTGGCTCCGGGCTGTGCACCGGGCGGCGCAGCGGGCGCGGCTGTAAAACCCAACGAAGTGGGACTCGCGAATCTGGAAAGGTTCTGGCAAACTGTTCTCTCTTTGTTCAGGTTTGCCGATGCCCTTTGCCGAACTCTCCGCCCTGTCGAACTTCACCTTCCTGCAAGGCGCCTCCCACCCTGAGGAGATGATGCAGCAGGCGGGCGCGATGGGCATCACCGCGCTGGCGATTGCTGATGTGAACTCGGTCGCGGGGATCGTGCGGGCGCATGTGCAGGCGCGGGAGCTGACCCGGCTGGGGCAGGCCGCGCCCCGGCTGCTGCCCGCCGCGCGGATCGTGCTGCAATCGGGGCTGGTGGTAACGGTGTTGCCACGGGATCGGGCCGCTTGGGGGCGGCTCTGCCGGATGCTGACCATCGGGCGCAGGCGCGCGCCCAAAGGCGACTGCCAACTGGGGCTGGACGATCTGCTGGACTGGGGCGAGGGGCTGGAGATGCTGCTTCACCCGCCGCAGGACAGGAGCACCGGGCGCGGCGCACTCCCATTGCCCCGCCCGTCATCAGGCCCAGCCCCCGCCCCCATGGCAACCGGGCCAAAAGCCCTGCCGTTGCCGCGCGGCGCGGGCGCGCCCTGGCCAGAGGCGCAAAGGCTGGCGCGCCGCTTCCCCGGTCAGGTCAGCCTGCTGGCCGCCCCCTGTTACGACGGGCAGGATCCCGCCCGCTTCCGATCCCTCGCCGCCTTGGCCCAAGGCCTTGGCCTGCCACTGACAGCCTCGGCCCTGCCGATGATGCACCGCGCCCATCGCCGCCGTCTGGCCGATGTGCTTTGCGCCATCCGCCATGGCTGCCGGGTCGAGGATCTGGGCCACCGCGCCATGCCCCATGCCGAGCAGCGCCTGCGCTCCGAGGCCGAGATGCTGCGCCTCTTTCGCGGCCATGAGGCGGCGGTCCATCATACGGGCGAGATTGCCGCGCGGCTGGCCTTCTCGCTGGACGAGCTGCGCTATGAATACCCGTCCGAGATCACCGGATCCGAAACCGCCCCCCAGCGCCTCGCCCGTCTGACCGAGGCGGGGCTGCACTGGCGCTATCCGGCAGGCATCCCTGAAAAGGCGCGGGCGCAGGTGGCGCATGAACTCGCCCTGATCGGCAAGCTGGGCTATGAGCCTTACTTCCTGACGGTGCATGACATCGTGGCCTTTGCCCGTGATCGCGGCATCCTGTGTCAGGGGCGCGGGTCGGCGGCGAATTCGGTTGTCTGCTATGCGCTTGGCGTGACCTCAGTCTCGCCCGAGATCGGGACGATGGTGTTTGAACGCTTCGTCTCGGAGGCGCGCAATGAGCCCCCCGATATCGACGTGGATTTCGAACATGAACGCCGCGAGGAGGTGATCCAGCACATCTATGACCGCTATGGCCGCCACCGCGCGGGCCTCTGCGCCACGGTGATCCATTACCGGGGCAAGCGCGCCGTGCGCGAGGTGGGGCGGGCGATGGGCCTTTCGGAGGATACGCTCTCGGCCATGTCCAGCCAGATCTGGGGCTGGGGCGGTGGCGGCGAGATGACAGACCTGCGTCTGCGCGAAATCGGTCTTGACCCGCAGGATCGCCGCCTGCGCCAGACCCTGCAACTGATCGCAGAGATTCAGGGATTCCCCCGCCATCTGTCACAGCATGTCGGCGGCTTCATCATCACCGAAGGGCGGCTTGATGCGCTGGTGCCGATTGAGAACGCAACGATGGAAGACCGCACCGTGATCTGCTGGGACAAGGACGATATCGACGCGCTGGGCATCCTCAAGGTCGATATTCTGGCGCTGGGAATGCTGACCTGTATCCGCAAGGCCTTTGATCTGCTGGAGGCGCATCATCACACCCGCTACAGCCTTGCCACCCTGCCCCCCGAAGACCCGCGCACCTATGACATGCTCTGCCGCGCCGACAGTCTGGGGGTGTTTCAGGTGGAAAGCCGCGCGCAGATGAATTTCCTGCCGCGGATGAAGCCGCGCAAGTTCTACGATCTGGTTATTCAGGTCGCCATCATCAGGCCCGGCCCCATTCAGGGGGATATGGTCCACCCCTATCTGCGGCGGCGCAACGGGAAAGAGCAGGTCTCGTTTCCGTCGGACGCCCTTGGGGCGGTGCTGGGCAAGACATTGGGCGTGCCGCTGTTTCAGGAACAGGCGATGCAGATCGCCATCATCGGGGCCGGCTTTTCCCCGCTGGAGGCGGACCGGCTGCGCCGCGCGCTGGCCACGTTCAAGAAACATGGCAATGTGACCGAGCTGAAAGACCGGTTTCTGGCCGGGATGAAGGCGAACGGCTATGACGACGATTTCGCCGCCCGTTGCTTTTCGCAGATCGAAGGCTTCGGCTCTTACGGCTTTCCCGAAAGCCACGCGGCCAGCTTTGCCTTTCTCGTCTATGCCTCCAGCTGGATCAAATGCCACCACCCCGGCATTTTCGCCTGTGCGCTGCTGAACAGCCAGCCGATGGGCTTCTACGCCCCCGCCCAGATCGTGCGCGATGCGCGGGAACATCGGGTGCATGTGCTGCCGCCCTGCATCAATGCCAGTCACTGGGATTGCACGATGGAGCCGGACGGTCAGGGCAATCTGGCGCTGCGGCTCGGGTTTCGCCAGATCAAGGGCGTGGCCGAGGAAGACGCGATGTGGATCGTGGCGGCGCGCGGCAACGGCTATACCGCGCTGACGGATGTGGCGCGCCGTTCGGGCGTGGGGGTGGCGGTGCTGACCCAACTGGCCGAGGCCGATTGCTTTGCCAGCCTCGGGCTGAGCCGCCGTGAGGCGCTTTGGGCCGCGCGGGCGATGGTGCCGGGCGCGGTCCTGCCGCTCTTTTCCGGCGATCTGGATGGCGAGGTGATCGCCGAGCCGAAAGTCGTCTTTGCCGAGATGAGCATGGGCGAGGCGGTGGTGGAAGATTATGTGGCCATGCGCCTGACCCTGCGCAGCCACCCGATGGCCCTGTTGCGCGACGTTCTGACCCCAGCCGCATGACCCCGCCGCACCGCATAGGAAAGCGCCGCGCTTGGGGGCATCGAGCCCCCGCGCCCGGCATTGCCATGGCTGCACCTAAACCTTCGCAGTACGGATTGGCTGCAGCCCCCTCTGGGAAGCCAACCCCTCACCCTGTGGCGGCACAGACACCCGCCCCCGCACAGCCCGACCCTTGGGGATCTTCCGTGGCAACGCCGCCTTGGGGGGCTCGATGCCCCCCAAGGCGGCCCCAACCCAAGGCGGCAAAGGTCATGCGTAGGAGCCATGGCAGAACCAGCCCGCCGACAGCGCCGCCCCATGCGCGTAGTACAACCATAACCGCAGCCCCTCGGCCTCTTCCACCTGCCAGTAATCACGCGGGCCGGTCCGCCATTCCGGATCATCCAGCCACCACTCCGGTGCGATCCGTTCAGGGCCGACCGCGCGCCGAACCTGCCAGTCCCGGCCCCGCCAGCGAAACGCCCCGGAAAGCTGCGCGCCCTCCCCTGCCGTAACCGGCTCGGGCGAAAACAGCAGCAAAGGCCGGGGCGTGGGCGGGGTAGGCCAGGCCGAGGGGTTCGCCGCCGACCAAAGCGCAGCCAGCACCAGACTGGATTTCTCGGGGATATGGCTTTGCGCCGGATGCAGCCGGGTGATCGCCTCGGCTCCCATCCGAGCGGCCAGCTTTCCCAGCAGATCCTCAAACCCCGGCGCGGCAAGGGTGACCTCCTGCCCATAGTGCCGGGGGGCAAAGGGCTCCGTCTCCACCGCCTCCAGCCGCAGGCAATCAATGCCAAAGCCCGCCTCAATCCCGTCAAGCTTCAGCAAGAGCAGTGGCCGGATCCGCTCTGGCTGATTGGCTGGGCGCGCCAGCCCGATCTCGGCCCGCTCCACCCGTCCATCCGTGCGAAACGCCTCCAGCCGCACACGCCGCGCCCCCCGCGCCTTTTCGACCAGACGCGCACAAAGCGCGGGCAAGAGCCGGTCTATCCCCGCCTCCAGATCCGACAAAAGCCCGATCGGGTCTGGAAACGTCAGCCGGACGGCGAAATGCAGCGGCGCACGGGCGGGGGAGACCGGCTCCGGCTCCAACCCCAGCGCCTGATCGAGCCTGCGCAACGTGCCCGCCCCGAACCGCCGCGCAAGGGCGGCCCGCGGCATATCCATCACATCGGCCACCCGGCGCAGCCCCAGACGGGCCAATCCCTCGATCACATCGGGGGGCAAGCGCAGAGCCGCCAGCGGCAAAGGGGCCAGCGCCCTGCGTGCCTGCCCCGGCTCGGCCCGCCTGCCCTGCCCCCGACCCGCCATCGGAACCGCAGGCGCAGCCCCGCCACGTTCCCAATGACGCCGCTTGACCGCCCGAGACCGGGTGGCCCGCGCCTCTTGCTGGATCGCATCGCCGTTGCGCAAAGGCACAACCGCCTCTGCGCCATAGCGCGCCAGTGCCCAGGCCGCACCCGGTGTATCCCCAAGCCCCGCGCGCAGGGTCAGGCCATGATGGCCGCAATCAGCCGTTACCTCCGCCAGCATCGCCTCTTCGCCGCCAAACAGATGCGCGCAACCCGTGATGTCCAGAAGCAGGCTGTCGGGCCGTTCTTCGGCAACCCATGGGCTGAACTTTTCGGCCCAGCGCCGCAGCACCGTCA
>JAQWYA010000142.1 GCA_029254215.1 Pseudorhodobacter sp.
CAGGAAGACATTGAGATCATTCGCCTGAACAAGACCAACGCCGGTAGCTTCAACTCTGGAAAGCGCGGCTTTGCCTCAAGCAATCTGCCACAGCGCAATGGCTGGGAATACCGGGTCGGGCCGGGCGACATTCTGACGGTCATCGTCTTTGACCACCCCGAGTTGACCATTCCGACCGGAACCGGAAGCGCCTCGGCAAACGCTGGGTTTACGGTTCAGTCGGATGGCGCGTTCTTTTATCCTTTCATCGGCTCTGTTGAGGCGCGGGGCAAGACCACGGATGTGATCCGGGCGGATATCGCCAAGCGCCTGGCTGAATTCCTGCCCGCCCCACAGGTCGAGGTTCGGGTGGCTGGCTTCAATTCCCAAAGCGTCGTCGTGACCGGAGAGGTCGAATCTCCGAACCGGCAGGCGTTGACGACGACTCCGCTGACCCTGATTGAGGCCGTGAACGCCGCAGGTGGTCTGACCGATGAGGCCAATGGCCAGTTGGTGACCGTGCAGCGCGGCGGTTCAACCTATCGGGTTGATCTTGACGGCTTCCTCAACGGCGGGCTTGCCCAGAATAACCCGATCCTGCGCAACGGCGACATCGTCAATATTGCCCGGCGCGAGGCGGAAGAAGCCTATCTTCTGGGTGAGGTGCGCACGCCGCAGGTTGTGAACCTGTCCCGCGATACCGTGACGCTGACGCAGGCCGTGGCCCGTCAGGGTGGCTTGTCCGAGGTGCGGGCCGATGCGCGGGGGATTTTCGTCTTCCGCAACCGCGCCCGTGGGATGACCGTTTTCCAACTGGATGTGACCTCCCCCTCCGGTCTTGTGATCGGGACGGAATTCGAGCTGGAACCAGATGACGTGATCTATATCGTCCGCTCACCGCTGACGCGCTGGAACGATACCATCAGCAGAATCCTGCCGTCTGTTACGGCGGTGACGACGGTGGATGGTGCGCTTAACTAACCTTGGGTAAGGGTTGGCAAGCAGAAGTCTGTCACGGTAAAGGCTGCGCCTATGAAGCGAGTGCTGGTTGTGTGCGTTGGGAATATTTGCCGTTCTCCCGTGGGGGAGGCGCTGTTGCGCCGTGACTTGCCGGCAGATTTCACCATCGCCTCCGCCGGGATCGGCGCGATGGTAGGTGAGCCTGCGGATGACACGATGTCCGCGATTGCCGCCGACCATGGGTTGTCACTGGACGCGCATCGGGGCCAGCAATTCACCAAGGCGCTGGCGGCGAAATTCGACCTCATCCTTGTGATGGAGCCGGGGCACAAGCGCGAGGTGACAAAGCTTGTGCCGGAACTGTCGGGGCGCGTGATGCTGTTCGACCATTGGGAAGGCGGCAAGGGGATTGCAGACCCTTACCGCAGGTCGCAGGAATTCTGTGAAATCGTCTTTTCTGAAATATCAAAAGCCGCAAGCGGCTGGACGGCCAAACTGGCTGGTAGAAGGTAAAATCGGCATGAACGCGCTCCCAAATTCCAATGCTGATGATAGCGACGAGATCGATCTGGGTCGCATCGCCCTGATGCTTTGGGGTGAAAAGTTTGCGATTACGGTTTTTGCCCTGATCGGTCTTGCGCTGGGCATGATGAACTATGCCAACTCCACCCCGACTTTTCAGGCCGATGCGCTTTTGCAACTGGAGGAGCGTCGCGGCACTCTGGCCCTGCCGGAGGGGCTCGATAAATTGATCGAGAATGATCCGCGCACGGAAACCGAAATTCAGATCCTCAAATCGCGCTTTGTGATGGGTGATGTGGTGGCCAGCCTCAACCTTGATTGGGTTGTGCTGCCCAAGACAGCGCCGCTGATCGGCACGATGCTGCAACGCTACAACCTGCCTGTGCCGAATTTTGTGTTCATGCGCCCCTATGCCCGACCGGGAGAGGGGCTGACCCTGACCCTCTTGCAGGTGCCACCCCGTTGGGTTGGCCAAGGCATCGCGCTGGAAGTGACGGGGCCAGACAGCTTTACGCTGCTCACCCCGGATGGCACGACCCTTTCGGGGACGGTAGGTGAGACCCTTCGCGATGCCGCAGCGGGTTTCGCGGTTGAAGTTGAAACCCTGACAGCACCTGCGGGCCGCGAATACACGCTCGTCCAGATGAGCGAACTGGCGGCGATCTCCTCGCTTCGCGCAAACCTCGGGGTCGGGGAACAGGGCCGTGGGTCCAGCATCCTGCAAATCAGCTTTACCGGCACCGATCGCAACAAGGTCCGGGCCACGCTGGATGCGATTGCCAACACCTATCTGCGCCAGAACATTGAACGCAGCGCGGCCGAGGCTGACAGCAGCCTCGCCTTCCTGGATCAGCAGTTGCCGCAGGCACGGGCCGCCGTGGCAGAGGCTGAAGCCGCCTTGAACGCCTACCGGCAAGAGCAAGAGGCCATCGACCTGACCTTCGAAACCGAAGCCTTGCTTACGCAGGTGACCTCGCTTGAGGCGCAGTTGTCAGAGCTTCAGGTGCAGGAAGATGAGGTCAAGCGCCGCTATACGCCCAGCCACCCTGTCTATCAGCAATTGCTGGCCCAGCGCGCCCGGCTTGAAGAACGGCTTGCGCAACTGCGGACAGAAGTCGGCGCCCTGCCGGAACAGCAGCGCGAGATCGTGAACCTGACCCGCAATCTGGAATTGGCGATGGCTGTGCAGACGCAGCTTCTGACCCGCACGCAAGAGGTTCGGGTGCTCCGGGCCAGCACGATTGGCAATGTGCGCATCATCGACAGCGCCGAAACCGCACAATTCGCCGTCGCGCCCAAGCGCAATCGTCTTATTCTGATTCACCTGATCTTGGGGGTTGTCGTCGGGGTCGGGTTTGTGTTTCTGCGCGGCTGGCTGCGCAAGGGCATTCAGGGCAGCGAAGTGCTTGAAGCCAACGCCATTCCGGTTTTCGCGACGATCAACCTTTCGGCTGACCAGATCGCCAAAAGCACCTCGCGCACGGCTAATGATATTCTTGCCCTGACGAACCCGACGGATCTGGCGGTGGAGGGGATCCGCTCTTTGCGGACCAGCCTGCATTTCGGGATGCTGGATTCGGACCGTAAATCTATCGCGGTGACCAGCGCGGCACCCTCTGCGGGTAAATCCTTTACCTCGACCAACCTCGCGGTCGTCATGGCGCAGTCCGGCCAGCGGGTTTGCCTTGTGGATGGCGACATGCGGCGCGGGCAGGTGCGCAAGTTCTTTGGGATCGACAAGAAATCACCCGGTCTTTCCAACTACTTGTCAGAGGAAGCAAGCCTTGAGACGGTTGTGTACCCGACCAAGGTGGATGGGCTGATGGTGATCCCCAGCGGGTACTATCCGCCTAACCCCTCGGAACTTTTGATGCGCAAATCGCTGCGCGATCTGGCTGCGGTGCTGGATGAAAACTTCGATCTGGTGATCTTTGACTGCCCGCCCGTGCTTGCGGTAACGGACCCTGTGGTGATTGCAGGCAGCGCCGGCACAACCATTCTGGTCGTCCGTTATGACCAAACCCCCCTGTCCGAAGTTCTGGCCGTGAAGCGCACCTTTGAAACATCTGGCCTCAAGATCGCGGGGTCGATCTTCAATGGATTTGACCCGAAAAAGGCCAAGGCTGACGGGTATTCCTATAGCTACAATTACCGCTATGACTATCGGACGCGCGGCAAGTAGGGCCGAATAGAGGCAGCAGGCCACAACCTGCTGCCGCGGTGGTCAGCCTTTCGCGGGCCGAAAGAGGTTAGCGAACTGGTCGCGCAACTGGTTCTTTTGCACCTTGCCCATGGTGTTGCGCGGCAATTCCGGCAGAACCGCGATGTGCTTGGGGCGTTTGAACCCCGCAAGGCTTTCCTTGACGCGGGCTTCAATGGCCACAAGATCCAGATCGACCCCCGGTTCGGGGACCAGAACAGCCACCACGCTTTC
>JAQWYA010000154.1 GCA_029254215.1 Pseudorhodobacter sp.
GAGAGCCCCATCATGCCGAAAAAGGGCGACACACCAAAGATGCGTCGCCCCTCTTGCCAAACTATCCCAAATCTACCCGGTAGCCCGCACGCGGGAAATGGACGCAAACAGGTCCTGCCTGTTCCGAGACGCGTTCGATGACGATCGTCTCGGCATTTGCAAAGCGCAGCTTGCCAAGGACCGGTTGCTCCCCGCCATTTACATCGGGTTGAATACGAACCTCTTGCCCTACGAAAAGCCCTTGCGGATCATGGGGGGCCACGCCGTAAGCCGCAACCGGCTCTGCGGAGTTTGCCCTTTCGATTGCGTCTTCGGGACGCATCGGCGTCGGGGTGCCATGCCCCAGCGCGCGGATGTTTTCTTCCCACCGCACCAGATCCGCAAATTCCGATAGAAACGCGGGGCCACCGCCCCACCGGCCGCGCAGAAACCAGACGACATGATAGATCTGAGCGTCAATCGCTGCCGGAGCATCGCCCAGCAAGAACGCGCGCCCATCGGCCAGTTGCGCATTTATCCACGACAGCGGCGCGCGCATTTGCGCGACCAGATGCGGCAGGTCGGCATGGGCTTTTTTCAACCCATTCGCCCAATCTTCCCCCAGATACAGACGTCCGCGATCCGCCGCAAAGTCCTTGTCCAGCTGATCGCCCGCAGCGCCCAGAACATGCCGGACGGTCTGGTCAAACAGTGCGCCATCGGTCCAGCGGCTCAGGCACCACATCAGACCAAAATCGGCTGTGGGCATGAAGCTGGGGGACGGAAAGCGTCGATCAAGCTCGCGCAGGATACATTGGCTGTCGCAATAGATATCGGCACCGATCTGCATGACGGGTGTGCGGCGATAGCCTCCGGTCAGGGCCGTCAGCATCGGCTTGGGCGGCAGGCGCGGGATCTCGACACTATGCCATGCAAGGCCCTTGATCCCGAACGCAACCCTGACTTTTTCCGCCACGGGCGATTGAGGGTAGGCGTGAAAGATGATTTCGGACGCTTGGTTTGACATGTGATGATCCCTTGTTGAGCCTCTGGGCTGGGGCCCCGCCTTGCCGCGCTGCCTGTGCAGCCGTGCAAAAAGATGCCGCCAATCGCCTTCGTTCAGTGAGGCCAATGGCGGATCTATTCAAGGGAAAAGAGGGATATGGTCCAAGGGCCGCGATACCTTCGGCCCTTGGACAGGGTTTTCGGAGCGGATCAGAAGCGGTAGTTGAAGCCGACCGTGATCAGTTGAGTCTTGAGCTTCTGGGTCGTCCAGATGTCATCATTGCTGCCAGCACCCGGCATATCCTGACGGGTTGAGCCGAAATCGGCATGGGTAAGGTCGATCCGCGCTGTCAGCCGTTCTGCAATCGGGAGTTCCGCACCAATCCCGACGGCCCAGCCCGTTTCCGTTCCACCGCCCGAAATCATGTCGCCGTCTTGGTCATGAGTTGCCCCAACCCTTGTCGCCGCAAGACCCGCCTTGGCATAGATCAAGGCGTTGCCGACCTCAAAGCCGATGCGGGGCGTCAACAGGAAAAGGTTATCGACCTCTCGGTTGAACTGGGGGACGGTTCCTCTGTCTTGCGAGGTGACCGAGCCTTTGGAAAGCCCCATGGCCGAGAAACTGCCCTCAATGCCAACAACATAGCTGCCCATATCCCAGTTATAGCCAACCTGCAGACCGCCAAGCATTGCACTTCCGTTCATGCCTTGCAGGTCGAACCCGTTGAAGCTGTTATTGGGCGTAAAGGCGTCATAAGAGCCGCTGGTGCGTGCCGTTCCCAAATGCCCGCCAAGGTAAAGGCCGGTCCAATCGGCCGCCTGCACGGCCCCAACGCCAAGCCCGGTGATCAGGGCGGCTGTTGCGAGGATCGAAGAATGGGTCATGATGTTGCTCCTTGCTTTCACATTCCAACACATGAATGGAACGGCGAACCTGCCAAAGCATTGACACGCGTCAATCTGCCAATCCTTTTTTGACCCGTTGTGCCGGGCAGGGGATTGGTTCGAAACAGGGGTTCTGGGGGATAGTCCAGTCAGCCGATCGCGACGCTGAGGCCGCACAGGCAACAAGGGCAAAGTTTGGTGCGGTGATCGCTGAATGGCCGCGCCCAACGGGGATCATTTTCTGAAGATCTGGTTGGCGGGCAGGACGATCTGGGGCGATGGCAAAGATTGGGATTTCTGGTCTGGTTGACCCGAAGGTCATCGCTTTTGCCCAACGCCAGCCGCACGCCTTTCTGCCTGCCAATCGCCAAGGCCGAATGCTGCCGAAAACCTATCCGTTCGAATATAATTTGTTTCGAAAGAGCCGTTTAAGATCCCTTCGCCTTACCTGCAAATGTCTTTGGTGTTCGATATACGCATCCTTAAAGCAAAGCCCGTTTTGCGAAGGAGAGACTCATGGTGACGGCATCAAAGCTGACGGTCGTAACAGGTGGCAACGCCATGAATATGGCCAATTCCATGTTTGGCCCCAGTATTCAGATCGTGAACGCCACCTACTCTGGGGATCCCCTCTCGGCGGGGATCTATTCGGGGGGGCTGTCCGTGGCCCCCGGTGTCACGCCTTCGGATACAGGGGTGATTCTTTCGACCGGGCGTGCGTCTGATTTCACCAATGCTTCGGGCGAGGCCAACCAATCTGCCTCCAAATCCACCAACACCGCCGGGATCAACAATGATGCCGATCTGAATGCCATTGCAGGGGTCAATACCTATGACGCCGCGATCTTCGAGGCATCTTTCATCCCTCAGGGGTCTGTTCTGACGATGCAGATTTCTTTCTCATCGGAAGAATATCTCGAATATGTCGGAACTGGATTCAACGATGCGGTGGGCGTCTGGGTCAATGGCGTCAAGGCGACGCTGACGGTCGGGACGGGCGACATCTCGATCAACAACATCAACCCCGGCTCAAACGGCAACCTGTATGTCGATAACGCCAATGATGGCTTCAACACCGAGATGGACGGGTTCACCGTCACGCTGACGCTGAAGGCCCCGGTGAATGCGGGTCAGGTTAACACCATCAAGATCGGTATCGCGGACGGGGGGGACTCTGCCTATGACAGTAACCTTCTGATCGCTGGTGACTCCGTGCAAACCGCGGTTGTCGCGGAAGACGACAGTTTCGAGGTCGATTTCAACAGTCAGGTCACCGTCAATCTGCTGGCCAATGACTTTGATGCGTCTGGGGGCACTCTGACGATCACCAAGATCAACGGAGTTCCGGTTACTGCAGGCTCTACCGTCACGCTTCCTTCTGGGCTGGAGATTGTGGTCAATGCCAATGGCACGATCACCGTAATCAGTGACAAAGGGGACGCGCCGGGATCGTCCAGCTTTTCCTATGAGGTGACCAATGCGTCTGGCATCTCGGATGTCGGCTTCGTCAACGGAGAGGTGCTGCCCTGTTTTGTCGCGGGTGCTCGCATTCAAACGGATCGCGGCCTTGTTCCGGTGGAAGAGATCGAGGTCGGCGATCTGATTGTGACCCTTGACCATGGGCTTCAGCCGGTGCGCTGGCATGGCTGCCGCACCGTGGCCTCGCAAGGGGATCATGCCGCCGTGGTTATTCCGCAAGGCCGTCTTGGGGATCACGACACGCTGCGGGTTTCGCCCCAGCACCGGGTCCATCTTTCGGGCTGGCGGGCCGAACTCTATTGTGGCGCAGAGGAGGTGTTGGTGAAGGCTGTTCACCTCGTGCGCAGCGGCGTGTTGCGTCAGGATGCCTCCGGCGCGCCGGTCAGCTACCACCATCTGCTGTTTGATCGCCATGAGATCATTTGTGCAGAAGGGCTTTGGAGCGAAAGCTATTTCCCCGGCCCGGCGACACTTGCCTCTTTCGACAATGAGACGCAGGCCGAGATTTTTTCCCTGTTTCCGGCCCTTGTGAGGGATCCCAAATCTGGTTACGGCCCGGCTGCACGGCCCGAAGCCTCTGCCCATGCAGCAGCCTTGCTGGTTGCTTGAAAAGGCGGGTTTTGAGCTTGGCCAAAGACCACCTTCTTAGCTGAGGGGAATGGCTCTATCACCGTTGAATGCCCGCATCGCGTTTGGCGGATCCTCATTGGCACTTGCCCGACTTTTCCGACCTGTCCCACAGGCAGAAGACCTTGGCCGTTCAGGGTCCGTATCGCCAGATCGCGCTTCTTACGGTTACTCACCGCCCAGCCGATGACGGGCCGCGAACGCGGATCGAGGATGACAGCGAGCTACAGCCAGCCCTCACGGGTCCAGATGTAGCTGAAGTCTCTCGCCTGTTACCCGGTAAGTGGCGCTTGCATCGCCGTAGGGGCCTTTCTGGTTAGGCCGATCCGCCGTGAAGTCACAATCCAGCAGCTTCGGCGCGATGTTGAACCCTTGATCGCTGTCCGTCCCCCGTCGGGGAAATGATTCCCCGGATCATTTCCTGGCCCTCCTCGACGTTGAATATCCTCGTTCTTTCAATGACGATCCCGTTCTCGCGCATCAGTCGCCGGATACGCCTCCTCTCACGATCCGCAAGCAAACCGCTGCCGGGACACGGGATGACTGACGTCGGCACCAACCACCTTCAGCTCTTCTGTCACCCACCTGTGCCCGTTCGCCATTGGTCTTGAACCAATCGCGCCACAATGGCTCGCTTCATCTCCTTTGCTGCACAGGACGTGATCAAAGGAGCGGCACCAAACCGTGACAGGTCCGATGATCGACGCCGAAGTACTGCGCGCGCAAGGCCCCCTGACATTGCCCGTGGCGGCGGTCAGGGCATCGCGCTGCTGAACGCGGCCCTGCCGTGGCTCAGGTTGAGATGCTGTTATAGAGTTCGATGTCCTTGGCGCAAAAGCTTCTGAACAGCGCCTCGGTGTCAGCCGACAGCCGCAGATCCCCTTTGGGAGAGACATTCAGCCTTGGCAGGGTTATCTCAAAGTTCAGCCGCGCCTCCAGAAAGGCCACAAAGCTGTCGATCTTTTCATAGGCAAAGAGGTGGTCCACGCCACGCCCTCGTTTTTCCGCCAAGAAGCGGGATTGAGAGCCCACCGCCGCGAAATCGGGTGGCGTGTCAGAGCAATAGGCCCGCACAAATTCATCAAAACTGCGCCCTTGCGTGCTTTTTTCAGGTACAATCACATCATCGCGCTGACGGTAGCGATACCAGCTTCCCAACCAATCCAAGGGCTCGCGCATCAGCGCCGTCACTTCGAAATAGTCGCCCGAGGCGACCTCCAGATAGGGGCCCATGAACCGATGGAACCGCTGCGCCGAGGTGTGCTTCATCACTGGCGGGCGTTGGATCACGACCGATGACAATGATTCGAGCGCGGCCTCAATCGCTGTTGATCCCGTCTTTGGCGTCGCCAGAAACGCGAGCCGTTGGTCCCAGAAAACCAGCATTCTTCCTCTTTTCGTTCTCATTTCGCCGCCTTGGCGCCTTTGTAAACTATCCCTTAACTGTTTTCTGAAAAAGCTCATTCATTCAAAATTCTCTCAAATGTTCTTGTTTTATTCTTAAATATGTGAGAACAGGAGGGGAACAGACTGACGGATTGCCGCCCTCGCGCGGCTGTGAAATAAAGGGCGGGCAAATGGCGGCAGCGAACCTCTTGGATTTGAACGGAAAGCGCGAAATGGACAAGGCAAAGGCGCTGGAAAGCGCGTTGGCTCAGATCGAACGGCAGTTCGGCAAGGGCTCGATCATGAAGCTTGGGGCGGATAATGCGGTGTTGGATATCGCTGCCACCTCCACAGGGTCTTTGGGGCTGGATATCGCTTTGGGCATCGGCGGCCTGCCGCAGGGGCGCATCATTGAGATTTATGGCCCCGAAAGCTCGGGCAAGACGACGCTGACCCTGCATGTGGTCGCCGAGGCTCAGAAAAAGGGCGGGGTCTGTGCCTTTGTGGATGCTGAGCATGCGCTTGACCCGCAATATGCCAAGAAGCTGGGCGTGAATCTGGATGAACTTCTGATCAGCCAGCCCGACACGGGTGAACAAGCCCTTGAAATCGTGGATACTTTGGTGCGTTCGGGGGCCGTAAATGTGATCGTGGTGGACTCCGTCGCGGCCCTTGTGCCGAAGTCGGAAATCGAAGGCGATATGGGCGATATGCAGATGGGCAGTCAGGCCCGCCTCATGAGCCAGGCGATGCGCAAGCTGACCGCCTCGATCGGCCGGTCGAACTGCATGGTGATCTTCATCAACCAGATCCGGATGAAGATCGGCGTGATGTTCGGCAGCCCCGAGACGACGACGGGCGGCAACGCGCTGAAATTCTACGCCTCTGTCCGCCTTGATATTCGCCGGATCGGCGCGATCAAGGATCGGGACGAGGTCACGGGAAACTCGACCCGCGTGAAAGTGGTCAAGAACAAGGTTGCACCGCCCTTCAAACAGGTGGAATTCGACATCATGTATGGCGAAGGCATCTCCAAAACCGGGGAGCTGGTGGATCTGGGCGTCAAGGCTGGCGTGGTTGAAAAGTCTGGCTCTTGGTATTCTTACGGGGATGAGCGGATCGGTCAGGGACGGGAGAACGCAAAGCAGTTCCTGAAGTCCAACCCCGCCGTTGCGCTTGAAATCGAAGACAAGATCCGCGCCTCTCATGGGTTGGATTTTCATCTGGATGAAGGCGCGTCAGAGGATGTCGTTGACATGTAACCGACAGATCGCGTGATCTGTTGCGAAAGGGCCGGGGCGCAAGCCTGCGGCCCTTTTTGCTTTGCGGCACCGGCAGTGTGGACAGCCATCGTTAGGACCGCTAAACGAAGAGCAAAATACAAGCATGCTGCTTAGGGGCTTACACATATGCCATCGCTGAACGATATCCGCTCGACCTTTCTTGATTACTTCAACCGCAATGGCCACCGCGTCGTGCCCAGCAGCCCGCTTGTGCCGCGCAACGATCCCACGCTGATGTTTGCAAACTCCGGGATGGTGCAGTTCAAGAACCTGTTCACCGGGGCCGAGCAGCGCGATTATGTGCGCGCGACCTCCTCGCAGAAATGCGTACGCGCCGGCGGCAAGCATAATGA
This sequence comes from Pseudorhodobacter sp., assembly GCA_029254215.1. Taxonomy (GTDB): domain Bacteria; phylum Pseudomonadota; class Alphaproteobacteria; order Rhodobacterales; family Rhodobacteraceae; genus Pseudorhodobacter. Next base: position 6,998 of record JAQWYA010000154.1, read on the forward strand.
CCTTGATAACGTCGGTTATACGGCCCGGCACCACACGTTTTTTGAAATGCTGGGGAACTTCTCCTTTGGCGATTATTTCAAGTCGGACGCCATCCCCTTCGCCTGGGAATTGCTGACCAAGGATTTCGACATTCCGAAGGATAAGCTTTTGGTCACCGTCTATCACACGGATGACGAGGCGGCGAATATCTGGAAGAAAGTGGCGGGCCTCTCGGATGACCGGATCATCCGCATCCCGACCGATGACAACTTCTGGCGGATGGGGCCGACTGGCCCTTGCGGCCCCTGCACCGAGATTTTCTTCGATCACGGCGACAAGATCTGGGGCGGCCCGCCCGGCAGCGCTGACGAGGATGGCGACCGCTTTATCGAGATCTGGAACCTCGTTTTCATGCAAAACGAACAGTTCGCGGACGGCACCATGACCCCGCTGCCCAAGCAAAGCATCGATACCGGTATGGGGCTGGAGCGGATTGGAGCGCTGTTGCAAGGCAAGCACGACAATTACGACACCGACCTGATGCGCAGCCTGATCGAGGCCTCGGCCCATGCCACCAGTTCCGATCCGGATGGCCCCGGCAAGACGCATCACCGCGTCATCGCGGACCATTTGCGCTCCACTTCGTTCCTGATTGCCGATGGGGTGATGCCCTCGAATGAAGGGCGCGGTTATGTTTTGCGCCGGATCATGCGCCGGGCGATGCGGCACGCGCATCAATTGGGCGCGCAAGACCCGGTCATGCACCGTCTGGTCCCGGCGCTTGTGCGTCAGATGGGCGGGGCATATCCGGAACTTTCGCGGGCGCAGGCCTTGATCGAAGAAACGCTGCGGCTGGAGGAAACACGCTTCCGGCAGACGCTGGATCGCGGCCTGAAGCTTCTGGATGACGAACTCTCGCGCATTCCCGAAGGCGCGAACCTGCCCGGCGCTGCGGCCTTCAAGCTTTACGATACCTACGGTTTCCCGCTGGATCTGACGCAGGATGCGTTGCGCGAAAAGGGGCGCGCGGTGGATACCGCTGGCTTTGATGCCGCGATGGCCGATCAGAAAGCCAAGGCGCGGGCAAGCTGGGCAGGGTCGGGCGAGGCTGCGGATGCCTCGATCTGGTTCGATCTGGCAGAGGCGCATGGCGCAACGGAGTTTCTGGGCTACGACACCGAAACCGCCGAAGGGCAGGTTTTGGCCATCGTTTCAGGTGGTGCTGCGGCGAAAACTGCCGAAGCCGGGCAATCCGTGCAGATCATCCTGAACCAGACGCCGTTTTACGCGGAATCGGGCGGTCAGGTTGGCGATGAAGGGGTGCTGAGCACCGATAGCGGCAAGGCGCGGATCACCGATACCAAGAAAAGCCAGGGCCTTTTCATTCACATGGCCGAGGTCACCGAAGGCACGTTGAAAGTTGGGCAGGGGGCGACGCTTGCGGTCGATCATGGGCGTCGGGCCTCGATCCGGGCGAACCATTCGGCGACGCATTTGCTGCATGAGGCCCTGCGCCGCGCGCTTGGGGATCATGTCGCACAGCGGGGCTCGCTGAACGCGCCGGACCGTTTGCGCTTTGACTTCAGCCATTCGCAGGGCCTTTCCGAGGCAGAGCTTGCTGGCGTCGAAGCTGAGGTGAACAGCTATATTCGCCAGAACGGCGCTGTCGATACCCGGATCATGACGCCCGATGATGCCCGTGCCCTTGGCGCGCAGGCCCTGTTTGGCGAGAAATACGGCGATGAGGTGCGGGTTGTGTCCATGGGGCTGCAAGCTGGCTCGGGCAAAGGCGCGGATGGGCAGACCTATTCGCTGGAACTTTGCGGCGGCACCCATGTCGGCCGTCTGGGAGAGATCGGCCTGTTCGTGCTTTTGGGCGATTCTGCGTCCTCGGCAGGGGTGCGCCGGATTGAGGCCCTGACCGGAGAGGGTGCGCTGGCCTATATTAAGGAACAGACCCAGCATCTGGCAGATGTGGCCTCGGTGCTGAAGGTTCCGGTGGCAGATCTGGCGGGCCGGGCCAAGGCCTTGCTGGAAGAACGCCGCCAACTGACCAACGAACTGGCCCAACTGCGCCGTGAACTGGCCATGGGCGGGGGCGGGGCCTCTGGTCCAGAAGTTAAGGAAATCAACGGGGTAAAGCTGATTGCTCAGGTGCTTTCGGGCGTATCCGGCAAGGATCTTCCCGGCCTCATCGACGAGATGAAGGCGCGGATCGGGTCGGGGGCGGTGTTGCTGATTGCCGATACGGGCGCAAAGCCCGCGGTGGCGGCAGGCGTTACGGCTGACATGACAGGCACCGTTTCGGCGGTGGATCTGGTCAAGGCCGCCGCAGCGGCCCTTGGCGGCAAAGGGGGCGGAGGACGCCCGGACATGGCGCAAGCCGGTGGCGCCGATATCGCCGGGGCAGAGGCCGCGATTGCCGCTGTCGAAGCCGTTTTGAAAGGGAACTGAAATGCCGTCAGCTTTGTGGATTGCCCATGTCGAAGTCACTGATGCAGAGGCCTATGGCAAATATGCCAAGCTTGCAGGCCCTGCCATTGCCGCCCACGGGGGGGTGTTCTTGTCGCGCGGCGGCCGGTTTGTGCAGCTTGAAGGCACGGCCCGTCCGCGCAATGTCGTGGCCCGCTTTCCCAGCCTGGAAGCCGGTGTTGCCTGCTACAACAGCCCTGAATATCAGGCAGCGCTGGCCCATGCGACCGGCGCCTCGATACGGGATCTCATGATCCTCGAAGAGGCGTAAGAGGCCGAAAAACAGGTGCAATGCGGTGATTTGCGCGCTATTCTGGGGCTAGAAACGTCACCAATGGCACGCAGGCCCGCCTTGCGCCAAGCCGCTGGGAAGGGGAACGCGCATGTGTCGCTGGGCTGCCTATATCGGCAAACCGATCTTTCTGGATGAGATCGTCAGCCGTCCGAACCATTCTCTGATCCATCAAAGCCAATGTGCGACCGAATGCAAATCCGCGACAAACGCTGATGGTTTCGGGCTTGCATGGTATGGCGACAGGGCGGAGCCGGGCCAATACCGCGATGTGATGCCCGCTTGGTCGGATGCCAACCTCAAAAGCCTGGTGACGCAGGTTCGTTCGCGCTTGTTCATGGCGCATGTCCGGGCCTCGACCGGGACGGCGACCAGTCGCAACAATTGCCATCCTTTCACCTTCGGGCGCTGGTCGTTCATGCATAATGGTCAGATCGGCGGGTATGAGCGGTTTCGCCGTGACGCCGATATGATGATCCCCGACAGCTACTACCCGCATCGACGCGGGGCGACGGACAGCGAGGCGCTGTTTCTGGTGGCGCTGGCCGAAGGGTTGGAGGATGATCCGAAGGGGGCCTTGTTGCGCGCCGTCGCGCGGTTTGAGGCCTTGAGCCGTGAAAAAGGCGCAGCCCCGCATGTGCGGATGACGGCGGCCCTGTCGGATGGCGAAAAGCTTTATGCTTTGCGCTACGCCACCGACGACCTTGCGCCGAGCCTTTATCACCGTTGGTCCGATACGCGGGGTGGTCGCGCTGTGGTGTCAGAACCGCTGGATGTGAATGAGGATGGCTGGCAAAAAATCCCAGCCAGCTCTTTTTGCGTCTTCGACGGGCAAGAGGTGGCGCTTTCACCCTTCAACCCGGTGCAAGCCGCGCAGGCGGCTTGATTTCGAGCCTTAACTTCGGCCTTCAAGTGTTGGATTTATCAACTTAATCAGGTCGAAGTCGGCTCTGCGATGTCGGGGGGCAGGTCTTTTGGGGCCCGGCCATCCGGAAGACTGATCCGGGCGACCTGTTCGGCAATCGGATCGACTGAGAGGGGGTGGAGTTCGGCGCGGTGTGTCGCCGGATCACCGATTTCCTGCCAGCGACCAGCCTTGTAGATTTCCAAGGCCGAAAAGCCCGCCTTATAGCCCATCTTCCGGCTGCCCGGCACCCAATAGCCCAAATAGACATAGGGGAGGCCCGCCTCACGGGCGATCTCGATATGATCAAGGATCAGATAGGTGCCAAGGCTGCGCTTGGTCAGGTCGGGGTCATAGAAGGAATAGACCATGCTTAGCCCGTCATCGAACACATCTGTCAGGCTGACAGCGGCAAGATGGGTTTGGCCATGCTCATCGGGCTGGGTGTATTCGATGACGCGGCTTCGGATCGGCGTTTCCTCGATCATCGCGGCGAATTCGAACACGTCCATATCGGCCATTCCGCCCTCGGCATGGCGGGCGTCCAGATAGGCGCGAAACAGGCTATACTGATCTTCGGTGGCCCAAGGGCTGTTGGCATTGCGCCGCAGATCCGCGCTTTTGCGCAGGATCCGCTTTTGGGTGCGGCTTGGCTCAAAATCAGCGACCCGGATGCGGGCCGACAAACAGGCCGAACATTCCGAACAGGAGGGGCGGTAAAGCACATTCTGGCTGCGGCGGAAGCCTTGCTTTGACAGCGTGTCGTTCAGCTTTTGGGCATGTTCCCCTTGCAGAGCCGTGAACAGCTTACGCTCCATCCTCCCGTCCAGATAGGGACAGGGCTGCGGAGCCGTCACATAGAATTGCGGCGCTAAGGGCAGTGTGTGTCGCATTTCCAGCCGACAGAAAAGGGGTCCGAGGGACAACCTAGCAAGGCATTTGCAAGAGGCCAAGCGTTCTGTGACAGGGAGATGAATAGAACGCCCCCTTTTTTGGCAAAGGCCGGGGGGCGTGCCTTAATATCGGGACACGCGGTTAATAGCGACGGTGCCCAAGACCAGATCGGTCAGACCCTGCTTGCGATCGGTGAACAGCATCAGACCGATCGAAATCAGCTGCGGCATCACCATCGAGAAAGAGATGACAAAGCCAAGCGTATGGATCAAGGCGGTGCCGGCGTCGAACTGCGCGCCATCGGCGCGGCGAAACTCGACCCCCATCAGGAGCATGCCCCAAGTGGCCGAGCCGCTTGAAATCGTGATCCAGCGGTAGAAAAAACTGACGATCAGATAAAGGAAGGGGAGGAAAAACAGCGCCGTAAAGGCCGTGAACGGGACGATCACGGCAGTCATCAAGGCGGTGACGATCATATCGACAACCCATGCCATCGCCCGCTTGCTGGGCACGGAGGCATAGAATTCCTCTTGATAGGCCGGGTCAGGAAGGGCTGAGGCGAAGCGGGGCGCGGTCATGGGCGGTCTTTCCACAAAAGAATATGTTGGGATGGGGAAAGGACGGCCCAATCAAGGGCCGCCCACTCGAAGAGGATCAATAAGCGTTGACGCCCTTGTCATCCTCATCTGCCTTGGGGGCATTTCGTTTGGCGCGATCGTCCATGAAGGCGTCAAATTCTTGCTTGTCCTTGGCATCGCGAAGGCGCTTGAGGAAGGCCTCGAAGGCGTCTTGCTCTTCTTCCAGACGGCGGATCGTCTCGGCGCGATAGGCGTCAAAGGCGCTGTTGCCGCTGGATTGCGCGGACCAAGGGGTGCCGCGAGAGCGGCGGTTGCTGCAGGAACTGCGATTGAACATGCGTTTACTCCAGATCATGTAGCCCAGAAGGGCAAGGCCAACAGGCCAGACAAAGATAAAGCCAAGGACCATTGCACCGATCCAGGCCGG
>JAQWYA010000174.1 GCA_029254215.1 Pseudorhodobacter sp.
ACGGCCACCAAGACCCCCATCAGGAAGGAGCCCAGCACATTGACCAGCAGCGTTCCATAGGGAAACCCCTGCCCAAGCGCGCGCATCACCGCGACATTGGTCAGATACCGGGCCGAAGCCCCGAGAGCGCCCCCCAGCGCCACATGGAAAAGGGTCATGATCATGGCCGCTGTCTGTGCCGGAGTGCTGAGTTTGTCAACCTCGGCCATTACGGCCTGCTGTATCTGGGGCAAATCCCCCCATGCCGGCGGGAGGGAGGCTGATCAAGGGCATATCGCTGCCGTCAGCCCCCCTGCCGCTTGGCGCGAAGCTTGGCGAAATACTCGACCCGCTTTTTCAGCTCTCGTTCAAATCCACGTTCGGGCGGCAGATACCAGACCGGGCGTTTCATGCTTTCCGGAAAGTAGTTCTGCCCCGAGAACCCGTCTTCGGCGTCATGATCATAGGCGTAGCCCGCGCCATAGCCGATCTCTTTCATCATCTTGGTGGGCGCGTTCAGAATATGCTTGGGCGGCGGGGCAGAGCCGCTTTCGCGGGCGGCGGCGCGGGCGGCCTTGTAAGCTGTATAGACCCCGTTGGATTTCGGGGCGAGGGCAAGGTACACCACCGCCTGCGCCAACGCCAATTCGCCTTCCGGGCTGCCAAGCCGTTCATAGGTTTGCCAACTGTCCAGACAGACGGCCTGCGCCTGCGGGTCGGCCAGCCCGATATCTTCAACCGCCATGCGGGTGATGCGGCGGGCGAGAAACCGCGGGTCCTCTCCGCCTTCAAGCATCCGCGCAAACCAGTAAAGCGCCGCATCCGGGTCAGACCCACGGACCGATTTATGCAGGGCCGAGATGAGGTTGTAATGTTCCTCGCCGGATTTGTCGTATTTCGCGGCGCGGCGCATCAGACGTTGGGCAAGCTGGTCGCGGCCCAGCTTGGTGTCGGTTTTCCATGCGGCGACCTGCTCGATCAGGTTCAAAAGCGCGCGGCCATCGCCATCGGCCATCTCGAACAGGGACTCACGCGCCTCGCCCGTCAGGGGAAGCGCGCGGCCAAGCTCTGCCTCCGCCCTTTGGGCAAGATGCTCCAGATCGACCAGCGAAAGCCTTTCCAGCACGATCACCTGGGCCCGCGACAGGACGGCGGCGTTCAACTCGAACGAGGGGTTTTCGGTGGTCGCCCCCACCAGAAGGATCGTGCCATCCTCCATGTAAGGCAGAAACCCGTCTTGCTGCGCCTTGTTGAAGCGGTGAATCTCATCGACGAACAGCAGGGTGCCTTGGCCATTCTGGCGGCGCAGGCGGGCAGATTCGAAGACTTTGCGCAGATCGGGGACGCCCGTGAAAATGGCCGAGATCTGAACAAAGCTAAGATCGGTTTCCGCGGCCAGCAGCCGGGCGATGGTGGTTTTCCCCACGCCCGGAGGCCCCCAGAGGATCAGCGAAGACAAGGAGCCAGAGGCCAGCATCGCGCCAAGCGGCCCCTCGGGGGACAGGACTTTGGCTTGGCCCACCACCTCGGACAGGGATTTGGGGCGCAGCCTGTCGGCCAAGGGATGCCGCGAATCGCGGGGTGTTCCGCCCGCCGCGCCGCCCGCGCCCGTGTCAAACAGGTCAGCCATGCGAACCGCCCTGCCCTTGCAAGGAGGCCGGATGCAGGGCCCGGCGCGTCACAGCCCGAACCGCAGCTTGATCTGGGCAGTGCCGCGCTGTGCTTCAATGGCCCAACGGCGCCCCCCTTCGGCGACCACCCGCGCGACATCCTCCACCGTTTCGATCGGCTCGCCGTTGATGGCGACCAGCACATCGCCCGGAGCCAGACCGACGCGGGAAAGCCGCCCCTCGATCCCGGTGACAATCACGCCCTTGGCCGTCGCGGGCAGCGACAGTTCCGCAATCAGGGCGGCATTGATCTGGGCCACAGAAAGCCCGGTCAGACTGCCTTCGGTGATCGTCAGGATCTGAGGTGCCAACCCCTCAGGGGCTTCGATCAGATCCACCACGGTTTCGCGTTCTTCCCCGTCGCGGCTGTAGACAAGGGGCATTTGCCCGCCCACCCCTGCCACGGCCAGCCGGAACATGATTTCCTGCGGGCTGTTCACCTCTGCGCCGCCAAGGCTCAGGATCACATCGCCCGCCCGAAGCCCTGCCGCGCCAAACGGGCTGTCAGGGTGCAATTCGTTCAGAATGATGCCAAGCGGACGATCAAGGCCGAAGGCCTCGGCCATCTGCATATCCACGCTTTGGCCCGACACCCCGGCCCAAGGGCGCAAGAAGCGGTCATTGCCCGCCTGCGCCTGCGCCATCACCTGCGCGACCAGATTGGCCGGGATCGCAAAGCCGACGCCGTTGGAGCCACCGGAGCGCGTGATGATCGCCGTATTCACACCCAAAAGCTGCCCATCCATCCCTATCAGCGCGCCGCCGCTGTTGCCCGGATTGACCGGGGCATCGGTTTGAATGAAATACCCCCGCCCGAGCGACGCCGCCGAACGTGCCAGCCCCGACACGATGCCCGAAGACACGGTTTGCCCCACCCCGAACGGGTTGCCGATGGCAAGAACCAACTCGCCGACCTCGGCGGCATCGCTGTTGCGCAGGCGCAGATAGGGCAGGTTTTCAGCCCCCTCCAGACGCAGGACAGCCAGATCGCTTTCCTCATCCGCCAAAAGCACTTTGGCGTTGAATTCGCGGCGGTCGGTCAGGACAACGCGGATATCGGTCGCCTCCCCCACCACATGATAGTTCGACACGATCATCCCATCGGCCGAAAGGATCACCCCGGACCCCAGCGAGTTTTGAACCCGCGCCGTGGGCTTCCCGAAATCCTTGAAAAACTGTTGGAAAAACGGATCGTTGGAAAATGGGCTTTGCCGCCCCTCGACAACCCGAGAGGCATAGATATTCACGACTGCCGGCGCGGCCTCGCGCACCAAAGGGGCAAAGGACAGGGCAATCTGAGCCTGCGATTGCGGCACTTGCTGTGCCGGGGCGGAAAGCGG
>JAQWYA010000196.1 GCA_029254215.1 Pseudorhodobacter sp.
GCGGCCAGATCGGTGTGCAGCTCGATGATGAACAGCGCCCCGCCCCCCGCTGCCGTTTCCACCCGCAGATAGCCGCCGAAATCCTTGACGATGTTGAAGCTGATCGACAGGCCAAGCCCCAGACCATCGCCCACGCCTTTGGTGGAAAAGAACGGGTCGAAAATCCGGTCAGTCAGATCAGGCGGCACCCCCGGCCCGTGATCGCGCAGAGTGATGCGCACGATGTCGCCCTGCGCTTCGGCGGCCAGATGGACGCGGCGGTCGGCGGCCCCTTCGACCGCATCGGCGGCATTGGTGAGCAGGTTCAACAGCACCTGTTGCAGCCGCACCGGCCCGGCCACGACCTGCGGCAGATCGGGCGGGATCTCTACCGTCAGGACGGCCCCCACCGCATCCAACCGCAGATGCGCGATTTCCAGCGCGGCCTCCACCGCCTCGGGCAGCGAGACCAGCGACAAGCGCCGCCCCGGCGCGCGGGCAAAGCTGCGCAGATGCTTGCTGATCGCGCTCATCCGGTCGATCAGCGACTGGATGCGGGTGAGGTTGCCGCGCGCCTCGGCCTCCCGCCCCCGGTCCAGCAGAACAAGCGCGTTATCGGCAAAGGTGCGCGCGGCCCCCAAGGGCTGGTTGAACTCATGGCTCAGGGCCGCTGACATCTGACCAAGGGCGGCGAGTTTTCCGGCCTGAATAAGGTCATCCTGCGCTTGGCGAAGGTTCTCTTCGGCCAGACGCCGCTCGGTCACTTCGGCCTCCAACTGGTGGTTGACAGCGGCGAGTTCATGGGTGCGTTCCTCGACCCGGCGTTCCAGATGGTTGCGGGCCTCTTGCTGCAAATGCAGCCGTTCGCGCAGCCGGGCGCGGCGTTGCAAGACCACAGCTAGACCCATCGCGCCCAGCCCAAGGCTCAGCACCACCAGCACCGCCGCTGTCAGGGCCTGCCTGCGGGCCGAGGCCGTTTCCACCAGAACCCGCAGCGTCCAGTCGGCCTCGGGCATCGGCTGTTCCAGCGCCAGATAATCCCGCGCCGCATTGCCCGCCCCCACCCGCATCAGATGCTGGCCCAGATTTTGCGAGGCGCGTTGCAGCGGAAAGGGTGGCAAAGGCTGATCCAGATAGCGGCGGGTTTCGGCCAGCCCCGCGCGCTGGGTCAGGGTCAGCGGCGTCAGCGCGGTAAACAGCCAATCGGGGTTGGAGGACAAGAACAGGATGCCCGATGGGTCGGTGACGACCACCTCATAATCGCCGCCACGCCACGCCTGTTCGATCGCGTCCAGATCGATCTTGACGACCAGAACGCCCGCGATCTGCCCCGCCACCCGCACCGGCGCACCAAAGTAATACCCGCGCTTGCCCGAGTTGTTTCCCAGCGCGTAAAACCGCCCCGTGCCGCCCTTCATGGCGTTGAAGAAATAGGGGCGATAGGCGAAATTCCCGTCCACGAAGGAAATCGGCGTGTCAAAGTTTGACGCGGCGCGGGTGCGGCCTGTCCTGTCCATGTAATAGATGTCAGAGGCCCCCAGCAGGATCTGGGTGTCTTTCAGATAGGCATTGGCGCGGATGACCATGGCGGCGTCATCAGGCTTGGCGGCCAGATCACGGATGATGGCATATTGCGCAATGAGTTCGGGCAGATGCTCATACCGCTCCATCTCGCCGCGCAGGGAAATGGCGGCAAGCTGCATCGTGCTATCGCCGCGCCGGGCGGTATCGGCCAGAAAATAGCGCAGCGCGTTGCCATGCGCCCAGACGCCCGCCAAAGCCACAAACGCCAAGGCAAGCAGCCCCAGAAACAGGGATTTGCGACGATGTCTGAGGGTGGGTCTCATGCGGCCTATTGCGGTTGAAAGCCGCCGATCAGACGGCGCAACCCGAACAAGGCCCCCGCCGCGATCGCCGCCAATGTCACCGGGCCGGACCATGCCAATGTGGCAAAGGCCGAAACCCCTTGGCCCACCGAACATCCCAGCGCCACCACGCCGCCAATGCCCATCATTGCCGCGCCCGACACCTGCCGACCCAACTCTCGCGGGTCCTCGCAGGCCTCCCACCGAAAGAGCCCGCGCGCCAGCGATCCCGCCAAGGCGCCCAGCATCACCCCCGCCACCGTGCCGACGGAAAAGGAAATCCCCCCGGCGGTGGAGGTCATGAGCCAGATCAGGCTGCGGCCAATCGGGGCGGTGAAAGACAGGCCCTCAACGGCGATTTCGCCAAAGCTGGCCTCGGCAAGCCAGGTGGTTGCGGCAAAAGACCAGACAACTGCCAGCCCGGCGGCCACGCCCCAAGCCAGTTGTTTACGCGCCCGGCGCAGGGGCGCGTAGGACAGCGCCCAGATCAGGCAGCCCGCGGCAAGGATGGCCGCAATCGCCAAGGGGGCAAGCCCCGTCAGCGCGCCCAGATCGGCAGTGATGCCTTGCGGGCCTGTCGCCTCGGTCTGCGCGAACAGCGCTTGGCGCAGCGGGGCCAGCGGGCCGGAGAGCGTGACAAATGCAAAGACGCCCATCACCACGACCACCACCAAAGACCGCAGATCACCGCCGCCAAAGCGCACCAGCGCGCCAAAGCCGCAATTGCCCGCCATCGCCATGCCATAGCCAAACAGTGCGCCCCCAAGGATCGAGGCGACCGGGTTCCACGCGATCTGATGGTAGATGGTGTCACCCACCGCGATCAGCCCATAGGCATCGCCCAGAAACACGCCCAAAATCGCCACGGCCAGCACGACGCCCCAAAGGCGCAGGCGGCGCTGGTCATCGCCATAGGCGGCCGATTCCAATGCGCCCAAAGTGCAGAAATCCCCCAGCCGCGCGGCCAGCCCCAGCACCGTTCCCGCCAAAAGACCGGCCAAGGCAGCCCAGACCCCGAATGGTAATGTCTCCATATCTCCGCCCCTCCCCAGTTGGCGCTGCTGCCTGTCCGGCCGTTATTCCGGGTTGCAAAACATATCATAGATCAGCGCCACGGCACGGCTGACCTTCGGGTCCTGAATGGCATAGAAAATCGCCTTGCCATCGCGGGTGGCCGAAACCAGCCCCTCCAGCCGCAGCCGTGCCAGTTGCTGACTGACCGCCGCCTGACGCGAGGATAAAAGCCCCTCAAGTTCCGTCACGCTTTTGGGGCCAGAGGAGAGGTGACACAGAATCATCAGCCGCCCCTCATGCGCCAGCGCCTTCAGGAAATTGGCCGCATCAAAAGCATTGCCCCCCATCTCCGCTGCCGGGATGGCCCCGTGCCCCGAAAGGAACGTCTGGTCCGAGAGGGGGTCGCGATCTTCTGGCAAAATGCCCTCTTTTCTATCCGGCCCTTGCGATACGCGGGCCTTGCCCTTTTGGCGTCACGGACTGACCTCAAAAGGGATATCCGCTTCTTTGAGCATAACACCAAGCATTCCCCAAAAGAAATCCTCTCCGGGATAGCCTTCGATCCGCGAGATTTCCTGCCCGTCGCGGGTCAGAATGAAGGTGGGGGTGAACTGCGGCTTGCGCGCAAAGCTGACCCCTTCGGGCAGGGCTGCGCGCAAATCCTGACGGATTAGCGGCGCGGCGCGGCCTTCGGCGGTCAGGTGATAGGCGTCGCCCACCTCATTGTCCCATGTCAGGCAATAGATGCAGCCGTGCTGTTCGATCATGTAAAGCGCCACGTCAGAGGCGCGGGCAGGCAAAGCTGTGGCCCAAAGCAACAGCACCAGCAGCGACAGGTGGCGAAACAGTGACAGCGCAAACATGATTGACGACCCTCAAATATCATCACATTGTAATATGAATCAGCGTTACCGCAAGTCTCTTGCACAATGACCGAGGGCCCCCGTGTTTGAAATCAGCTATGGTGGTGCCGCGATTGCGGGACTTTTGTCCTTCCTGTCGCCCTGCATCCTGCCGATGGTTCCGTTTTACCTGAGTTATATGGCCGGCATCTCGATGCAAGAGCTGCGCGCGGATGGGGGCATTGCGCCGGGCGCGCAACGGCGGCTGGTCGGCTCTGCCGTGGCCTTTGCGCTTGGCGTGACCAGCATTTTCGTGCTGCTTGGGTTGGGGGCCACGGCCCTGGGGCAGGCCTTCATCCAGTGGAAAGAGCCGCTGTCCTATGTCGCCGCCGCTGTGCTGTTCCTGTTCGGCCTGCATTTTCTGGGCGTGATGCGGATCCCGTTTTTGTACCGCGAGGCGCGGATCGACGCCAAGACCGAACCCACCAGCCTGATCGGGGCCTATGTCATGGGGCTGGCCTTCGGCTTTGGCTGGACGCCCTGCGTTGGCCCGGCTTTGGCCGCGATCTTGATGGTGGCCAGCGGCATGGGCGATCTGTGGCAGGGCGGAAGCCTGCTTTTGGTCTATGGCCTGTCGATGACGCTGCCCTTCGTGATAGCCGCCCTCTTTGCCAAGCCCTTCCTCGCCTGGGTCGGGCGCAACCGCAAATACCTTGGCCATGTGGAAAAGATCATGGGCGCGATGCTGATTGTCTTTGCCATCCTGATCGCCACAAATTCCGTCAATTATATCGCTGATTTCATGATCCGGCATTTCGACTGGTCCGGAACCCTGCGTTAATTCCCCTTTGAGGAGGCCCTGATGACCCGCTTTCTTTCCCGCCTTGTCGCCGTTCTGGCCCTGACCCTTGCCCTGCCGCTTTCGGCGGCGGAACTGGGCGATGACGGGCTGCACAATCCCACATGGCTGCGCGACACGTTCAAGGACATGTCCGACGATCTGACCGAGGCCAATGCCGAGGGCAAGCGCCTGCTCATCATCTTTGAACAGCGCGGCTGCATCTATTGCACCAAGATGCACGAAGAGGTTTTCCCCGATCCCGAAATCGACGCCCTGCTGCATGACAGCTATTTCGTCGTCCAGATGAACCTGTTTGGCGATGTGGAGGTGACCGATTTTGACGGCACCGCCCTGCCCGAAAAGGATATGGCGCGGCGCTGGGGCATCATGTTCACCCCCACAATGATGTTCATGCCCGAGACCGTGGAAGAGGGAAAAACCGCCGCTCAGGCCGCTGTTGTGGCCATGCCGGGGGCGTTTGGCAAAGGCACAACCAAGGCTTTGCTGACATGGGTTCGCGACAAAGAATACGAAAATGGTGAGCATTTTCAGAAGTATCTGGCCCGCACCATGGGCGACAACGGGTGATCTGAACCGCTCGGTCCAAACTTATATGCAAGAATTGAAATATCATTATTGCATACTGTGGGATGCATCGGCTATCCTCGGATTCGGAGGAAACAGGGAGGTCTTCGAATGAAGCGCCAATTTATGCTTGGCATGGCGATTTCTGCGTTCAGCGCAGGTGTGGCTATGGCACAGGTTGCACCCGAGAACGTGGAATTCGCGGATGGGGCAATCGCACAATCACTCAGCGGCACCGCAGGCAATGCGGATGACGGCAAAAAGGTTTTCGGAACCGCAGGTCTGGGCAATTGCGTGGCGTGCCATGCGGCCGTGATCGCCGCGGACATTCCGTTCCCCGGCACCGTTGGCCCCGCGCTTGACGGCGTGGCGGATCGTTGGTCCGAGGGAGAGCTTCGCGGCATCGTCGCGAATGCCAAAATCATGTTCGATGGCACGATCATGCCGTCGTTCTACAAGACATCCGGCTATATCCGGCCGGGCGATGCCTATACCGGCAAAGCAGGAACCGAGCCGCTGCCGCCGATCCTGAGCGCCCAGCAGATCGAGGACGTTGTCGCTTATCTGCTGACGTTCAAAGAATAAACCGTGACACCCCTGTCCGATGCAGTCGGACGTGACTGAGGAGTGAGAAGATGATCCTTTCAAGAAGAGAAGCACTCGTGCTGGCCTTGGGAAGCGTGGCTGCCGCCGCGATCCCGATGCAGGCGCTGGCTGCTGTTGACGAAGCTGTCGCTGCCTTCACCGGCGGTGCCGAAGTTGTGACCGGTCCGGGCGTTGTCCTGACCGCGCCGGAAATCGCTGAAAACGGCAACACCGTTCCGATCGGTGTCGAAGCTGCAGGGGCCGTGTCGATCATGGTTCTGGCCGCTGGCAACCCGACGCCGGCCGTGGCCACCTTCACCTTTGGCGAACTGGCCGGGGCGCATATGGCCTCCACCCGGATTCGCCTGTCCAAGACGCAAGACGTGATCGCTATCGCCAAGATGCCCGACGGCAGCTTCGTGCGCGCTTCGTCCGAAGTTAAGGTCACCATCGGCGGCTGCGGCGGCTGAGCAAGGGAGATTAGAAAATGGCAAACGACGTAAAACCCCGCGTGAAAGTGCCGAAGTCAGCCAAGGCTGGCGAGGCTGTTGTTCTGAAAACGCTGATCAGCCACCCGATGGAATCCGGTCAGCGCAAGAACAGCAAAGGGGAGGTAATCCCCCGCTCGATCATCAACCGTTTTACCTGCGACTTTAACGGCAAGAACGTTATTGATGTGGCGATGGACCCCGCGATCTCGACCAACCCTTACTTCGAATTCGAAGCGATGGTGAACGAGGCCGGAGAGTTCAAGTTCACCTGGTATGATGACGATGGCTCTGTCTACGAAGACAGCAAGTCCATCGAAATCGCCTGATCCGCAGCACCATATAGGGAGGAAACGATATGAAGCAGCGGACAATCAAGACGGCACTGGCCGCAACCGCCGTTCTGGGCCTTGCCTTCGCGGGCATGGCCTCGGCCGAGCCGGTCGATGACACGCTGGTCATCGACGGCGTCGAAATCGTCACCAAGGCCGCTGGCGCCGCACATCTGGACGGCGCTTTGCCCGAAGCGATGTCGGGCTGGCATTTCCGCGATACCGAAACGCGCGCCATGCAGGCCGATGATTTCGACAATCCGGGCATGATCTATGTCGATCGTGGTCTGGACCTGTGGAACGCCGTTGACGGAACCGAAGGCAAGTCCTGCGCCTCCTGCCACGAAGGGCCGGAAGCCATGGCGGGCCTGCGCGCCGTCACGCCGCGGGTGGATGAAAAGACCGGCAAGGTCATGAACATCGAGTCCTATGTCAACGACTGCCGCACCACCCGCATGGGTGCCGAGGCATGGGGCGACAAGGCTGTTGAGCTGACCGACATGCTGGCGCTGATCTCGTTCCAGTCGCGGGGCGAGCTGATGAATGTGGCCATCGATGGTGCGGCTGCCCCGTTCTATGAAAAGGGCAAAGAGATCTACTACACCCGCTTTGGCCAGTTGGAGCTGTCTTGCGCCAGCTGCCACGAAGACAACTACGGCAACTACATCCGCTCGGACCATCTTTCGCAGGGTCAGACCAACGGTTTCCCGGTCTACCGTCTGAAGGATGCCAAGCTGACCACGCCGCAGGGTCGTTTCGTGGGCTGCGTCCGCGACACCCGCGCCGAAACCTTCAAGATCGGCTCGGATGAGTTCAACGCGCTGGAACTCTATGTGGCCTCGCGTGGCAATGGCCTCGCGGTTGAGGGCGTTTCCGTCCGCAACTAAGCCTGATCCGGGGTGCCCGCCGCAGGGCACCCCACCCCATTCGTTTGGAAATTTTCATATTTGACGCCCTTGTCCGGATGATCCGGTCAACGCCCCGCCGGGGCGGTCGTTCTTGCATACCCTGAAACCCTCCCTCCTCACACGACACGTTCAAGACCGTACGACATGAAAGGAAGACAGCATGATCTCTCGGCGCGAGTTTCTACAGGCCTCGGTCGCGGCATCGGCCCTTTACGGGGCGTCCGGCATTGGCAATTGGTCCAAACTGGCCGCACAGCAGGCGCTGACCCAGGATCAGCTTTTGCAATTCGACGCTTTCGGCAATGTCACGCTGGTCCATATCACCGATATTCACGCCCAGCTAAAGCCGATCTGGTTCCGGGAACCGGAAATCAACATCGGCGTTGGCGATGTGGCGGGTGTGCCGCCGCATGTCACCGGGGCTGACTTCCTCAAGATGTTCAACCTGACGCCCGGCTCGCCCGAGGCTTACGCGCTGACCTATCAGGATTTCAGCGCCTTGGGCAAAACCTATGGCAAGATGGGCGGGATGGACCGCGTGGCCACGGTTGTCAACGCAATCCGCGCCGAACGCCCCGAAGCGATCCTGCTGGATGGCGGCGACACTTGGCACGGCTCCATGACCAGCCACATGACCAAGGGTCAGGATGTGGTCAATGTCATGAACAAGCTGGGTGTTGAGGCGATGACCTCGCATTGGGAATGGACGCTAGGCACCGAGCGCGTGAAAGAAATCGTCGAGGGCCTCCCCTTCCCCTTCCTTGGCCAGAACATCTTTGACGCGGAATGGGACGAACCCGCCTTTGAGCCCTACACATGGTTTGAACGCGGCGGCGCGAAAATCGCCGTCATCGGGCAGGCCTTCCCCTATATGCCGATCGCCAATCCGGGCTGGATGTTCCCCGAATACTCCTTCGGGATCCGGGCCGAGCGGATGCAGGAAATGGTGGATGAGGTGCGGGCCGAAGGCGCGGATCTGGTCGTCGTTCTGTCGCATAACGGCTTTGACGTGGATCGCAAGATGGCCGGGCAGGTGCAGGGCATCGACGTTGTGCTGACGGGCCACACCCATGACGCGATCCCCGAACCCGTGCTGGTGGGCCAGACGATCCTGATCGCTTCGGGCAGCCATGGCAAATATATCAGCCGCGTTGATCTGGACGTGCGCGATGGCCGCATGATGGGCTTCCGTCACAAGCTGATCCCGATCTTCTCGGATGTGATCACGCCCGACCCGGAAATGGCCGCCCTGATCGACGCCGAACGCGCGCCCTTCAAGGACCAGTTGGAAGAGGTGATCGGCAAGACCGAAAGCCTGCTTTACCGCCGCGGCAATTTCAACGGCACATGGGATGACCTGATCTGCGACGCGATGCTGTCGGAACGCGATGCCGAGGTTGTCATGTCGCCGGGCGTCCGCTGGGGCGCGTCCGTGATGCCGGGGCAAGACATCACCCGCGAGGATATCTTCAACGTCACCGCGATGAGCTATCCGAACTGCTACCGCACCGAAATGACAGGCGAATTCCTGAATGTCATTCTGGAGGACGTGGCCGACAACCTCTTTAACCCCGACCCCTATTACCAGCAGGGCGGCGATATGGTGCGGGTTGGCGGCATGGGCTTTGCGATTGATGTGTCGCAGCCGATGGGCAAGCGCATCTCTAGCATGACGCTTTTGAAAACCAACGAGGCGATTGATCCGGCGCGCAATTACGTCGTGGCGGGCTGGGCCTCGGTCAATGAGGGCACCGAAGGCCCGCCGATCTGGGATGTGGTCGAAAGCCATATCCGCAAGATTGGCACGGTCACTCTTGCGCCCAATACCTCGGTCACCGTCACGGGGGCCTGATCCAACCCCCGCCCTTTGCCGGGCGGGCCTTTTCCACCACCCCGAAACGGGGCGACAGTTCAGGAGGATTTGTCATGCAAGACGAGTCTGGAAAGACGACAACACGGCGCGGGTTTCTGCAAGCCGGGGCGGCCATGGGGGCGGGCGCGATGCTTGCCGGCACCACTGCCGCTGCGCAAAGCGCTGACCCGCTGATCACCGAAATCCAGCCTTGGGCGCAGGGGCTTGGCGATGGCGTCGATGCCTCTCCCTACGGCTTGCCGATCCGGTTTGAAACCGATGTGGTGCGCCGCAATGTGTCTTGGCTGACGGCGGATGTGATCTCTTCGATCAACTTCACGCCGATCCATGCGCTGGATGGCACGATCACCCCGCAGGGCTGCGCGTTTGAACGGCACCACTCCGGCGCGATCGAGCTTGCCAAGGAAGATTACCGCCTGATGATCAACGGGCTGGTCGATACGCCCCTCGTCTTCACCTATGAAGATCTGGAGCGTTTCCCCCGCACCACGCGCACCTTCTTTCTGGAATGCGCCGCCAATACCGGCATGGAATGGGCGGGCGCACAGCTGAACGGGTCACAGTTCACGCATGGCATGATCCATAACATGGAATATACCGGCGTGACCCTGCGCACCCTTCTGGATGAAGCGGGCATCAAGCCCGAAGGCAAGTGGCTTTTCGTCGAAGGGGCCGATGCCTCCTCGAACGGGCGCTCGATCCCGATGGAAAAGGCGCTGGACGATTGCATGATCGCCTTCAAGGCCAATGGCGAGGCGCTGCGCAAGGAACATGGCTATCCGGTGCGTCTGGTCGTTCCGGGCTGGGAGGGGAACCTCTGGGTCAAATGGCTCCGCCGTCTGGAAGTCACCGATGCCCCCGTGGAAAGCCGCGAGGAAACCTCGAAATACACCGATACGATGGCGGATGGCACCAGCCGCAAATGGACATGGGTGATGGATGCGAAATCCGTCATCACAGCACCCAGCCCGCAAATGCCGATCAAGCATGGCGCGGGGCCGCTGGTCATCACCGGGCTTGCCTGGTCGGGCCGTGGCGCGATTTCCCGCGTCGATGTTTCCTTGGATGGCGGGATCACCTGGAAAGAGGCGCGGCTTGCCGCCCCCGGTCAGGATATGGCGCTGACGCGCTTTTACTTCGATCACGTCTGGGACGGCTCGGAAATGCTGATCCAGTCGCGCGCGATGGATAGCACCGGCTATGTCCAGCCGACCAAGGCGCAACTGCGCGAGGTGCGGGGCATGAACTCCGTCTATCACAATAACTGCATTCAGACCTGGTGGGTAAAACCGAACGGGGAGGCCGAAAATGTCGAAGTATCCTAAACTCCTGTTGATCGCGGCCCTCGCCTTTGGCGGCTCTCCGGCGCTGGCACAAAAGATGGGTCTGGGCCGCGCCGCCCTGCCCGAAGAAGTCGCTGCATGGGATAAAGACGTGCGCCCCGATGGTCTGGGCCTGCCCGAAGGCTCGGGCGATGTGCTGACCGGGGAAGAGGTGTTTTCCGACAAATGCGCCGCTTGTCACGGGGAATTTGCCGAAGGCGTTGATAACTGGCCGAAACTGGCGGGCGGCAAAGGCACGCTGAACCGCGAGGACCCGCTGAAAACCGTGGGGTCTTACTGGCCGCATCTGTCGACCGTGTGGGACTACGTCAACCGCTCCATGCCCTTTGGCAATGCGCAAAGCCTGACGGCGGATGAAGTTTACGCCATCACTGCCTATATCCTTTATTCCAACGATCTGGTGGAGGATGACTTTGTGCTGAGCAATGAGAATTTTGCCAGCTTCGAGCTGCCGAACGCGGGCGGATTCTTTGTCGATGACCGGGATCAAACGGAGCTTGCTGCGTTCGGCGCCGCGCCTTGCATGGAAAACTGCAAGCCCGAGGTGAAGATCACCATGCACGCCACCGTGCTGGATGTGACGCCCGGCGATCCTACCGATGACGCCCCCGCCGCCGAGGTGGTGGAAGTCACTGCCGAGGCCCCCGAAGCAGCGCCCGAAGTCGTTGCCGAAGCCGCTCCGGCGCTTGACCCTGAACTGGTTGCTGCCGGGGAAAAGGTGTTCAAGAAATGCGCCGCCTGTCACAAGGTGGGCGATAAGGCCAAGAACGGATCTGGCCCGATGCTGAACGGGATCGTGGGCCGCGCTGCGGGTTCGGTTGACGGGTTCCGCTATTCCAGCGCCTTGATGGATGCGGCTGCGGGCGGATTGGTCTGGGATGCTGACGCGCTGCATGTGTTC
Source organism: Pseudorhodobacter sp. (assembly GCA_029254215.1). Taxonomy (GTDB): domain Bacteria; phylum Pseudomonadota; class Alphaproteobacteria; order Rhodobacterales; family Rhodobacteraceae; genus Pseudorhodobacter. Next base: position 11,557 of record JAQWYA010000196.1, read on the forward strand.
CTTGAAAAGCCTAAAAGCTTCCTGCCGAAAACCAAGATGTCCTTCGCGGGCCTGAAGAAAGCCGAAGACCGCGACGCGATCATTGCCTATCTTTCCACCTTTGGGGGTTAAGATGGCTTGGGGGTTCCGTTTCCTCCTCCCCCTCACCATGGCCGCCGGGTTTGCCCCTGCGGCCATGGCCGAAATTCTGGGTGACCCCGCCCGCGGGGCCGAGGTTTTCGCCCGCGACTGCAAGCAATGCCATATGGTTGGCGAGGGCGCCAAAAACCGGATCGGCCCGCAGCTGAACGGTGTTTATGGCCGCCGCGCCGCATCGGTTGACGGCTTCACCTATTCCAAATCCATGACGCGGATGGGCAATGACGGCCTGACCTGGACGATCGAGACGCTGGACGCCTATCTTGAAAACCCCCGCGCCCTCGTCTCTGCCACACGGATGAGCTATCGCGGCCTTGCCGATCTTCAGGCCCGCCATGATCTTATGGCCTACCTGCGCGACTATTCGGACAAGCCGCAGAACATCCCCGAGGCGGAACCCACCGCGATCCGCTCTGCCCCCGAATTGCCGCCCGAAATCCTGTCGATCAAGGGCGATGCCGAATATGGGGAATATCTGTCGTCGGAATGCAGCACCTGTCACCAGAAAGACGGGTCGGACGCGGGCATCCCCTCGATCACCAACTGGCCGGAGGAGGATTTCGTCGCGGCCATGCACGCTTACAAGGCCAAACTGCGCCCCCATCCCGTCATGCAGATGATGGCCGGGCGGCTCAGCGCCGAAGAAATCGCTGCACTTGCGGCTTTTTACGCTAAGATCGGAGAGTAATCGTACCACAAGCCGGGACAAACCCGGCTGCATTGTCACCAACGGGAGGAAACCGCAATGACCATCAACAGACGTCTCTTTATCGGAACTCTGGCTTCGGCCACCGCCGCTTTATCTGCGCCTATGGTCTTCGGACAAACCCGCCCGCGCGTGGTCGTGGTCGGCGGCGGCGCAGGCGGGGCGACTGTCGCGCGCTATATGGCGAAAGACAGCGACGGCGCGCTGGACATCACCCTGATCGAGCCAAGCCGCACCTATTACACCTGCTTCTTCTCGAACCTTTATCTTGGCGGCTTCCGCACCTATGAAAGCCTTGGCCACAGCTATGGCAAACTGGCCGCCGAATACGCGATTAACGTCGTGCATGACATGGCGATCGGCGTGGACCGGGATGCCAAGACCGTGACCCTCGCCTCGGGGTCTGTCGTGCCCTATGACAAGCTGGTCCTGTCCCCCGGCATTGATTTCGTTGAAGAGTCCGTGCCCGGCTGGTCGGTTTCGGCGCAAAACGCCATGCCCCACGCCTATAAGGGCGGCAGCCAGACCCAGCTTTTGCAGGCCCAGATCGCGGCCATGCCCGAGGGCGGCACCTTCGCCATGGTCGCCCCGCCGAACCCCTATCGCTGCCCCCCCGGCCCCTATGAGCGGATCTCGATGGTGGCGAATTACCTCAAGGCCAATAACCCGACGGCCAAGATCCTTGTGCTCGACCCGAAAGAGAAATTCTCAAAGCAGGGTCTGTTTGAGGAAGGCTGGAACAAGCATTACTCCGGCATGATCACCCGCATCGGCCCCGATATGGGCGGCGCTGTGATCGAGGCGCGGCCCGATACGATGGAAATCATCGTCGATGGCGAGGCCGAAAAGGTCGATGTCTGCAACGTGATCCCGGCGCAGCGCGCGGGCCAGATTGCGACCATCGCCGGGGTGACGAATGACGGAGGCTGGGCCCCGGTTCACGCCGATTCGATGCTGTCGAAAGCGGATGAGAATATCTATGTGCTGGGTGATTCCTCGGCGCAGGGCGATATGCCGAAATCCGGCTTCTCGGCCAATAGTCAGGCCAAGGTTGCCGCCAACCACATTCGCGGCGCGCTGACAGGCTCGCGCGTGTTCCCGGCGAAATACTCCAACACCTGCTGGTCACTGATCGCGGCGGAAGATGGGGTCAAGGTCGGGGCCAGCTATGAACCCACGCCCGAGAAAATCGCCTCGGTCGAAAGCTTCATCAGCCAGACCGGCGAAGATGCCGCCCTGCGCAAGACCACCTATGAAGAAAGCCTCGGCTGGTACGAGGGCATCACCACCGACATGTTCGGCTAACCCATTCCGGCGGGCTGCCTTGGTGGCCCGCCCCATTCTCCAAAGGCGAAGATCATGAAAAGACGCGATTTCCTGGCCCTTTCGGGGGCTGCCGGGCTGACCCTTGGCTTGCCCCGCCCCAGCTTTGCCGCCTCCGAGCTGATGATCGGTGAGGCGCGGCTGATCACCCTGTCCGACGGGTTTCTGACCCTGCCGGGGGATTTCGTCCTATCCGCCATGGACCCGGCCGAGGCCGCCAAGATCAGCACCCGCTTCAATCTTGATCCCAACAGCTACACCCCGCCTTGCAACGTCACCCTCTGGCAGGACGGCGACCGCAATGTGCTGTTCGATGTCGGCTCGGGCCATGACTTCATGTCCAGCGCCGGCACCCTGCTTGAGGCGCTGGAGACACAGGGCCTCAGCCCCGATGACATCACCCATGTCGTCTTTACCCATGGCCACCCCGATCACCTCTGGGGGCTGTTGGATGAATTCGACGACCCGCTTTTCGCCAATGCCGAATTCCTGATCGGGCAGGCGGAATATGACTATTGGTCCGACCCCGACACCGTGAACAGCATCGGAGAGGCCCGCACCACCTTTGCCGTGGGCGCCGCCCGGCGGCTGGAGGTGATCGCAGATCAACTGACCTTCCTCAATGACGGCGAAGAGCCCCTTCCCGGCATCACCGCCCTGTTGACGCCCGGCCACACCCCCGGCCATATGGCCTTTGTCGCAGGGGGTCGGGCGCTGATTACTGGCGACGCGATCTCGAACAACCATGTAGCTTTTGCGGTGCCGGGCTATGCCTCGCCTTCGGATCAGGACCCCGAACTGGCGGCCACGACCCGCACCGCGCTCTTGGATCAGATCACCGCCGATAATCTGGCGATTGTGGGCTTCCACCTGCCCGGCGGCGGCATTGGTACCGTTACGCGCGATGGCGACGGCTACACTTACGTAGAGGGCTGATCCATGCGTCTTTTGCCCCTTCTGGCCCTTGCCGCAAGCCCCGCTTTCGCCTCGGAAGACATCCCCGATCAATACCCGCAATCGGTGCTTTATTCCAAACCGGTAGAGGTGATCCCGCATGTGTTTTCCTCGATCGGGGCCACCGCGCCGCCGACCTATGAAAACGCGGGCCATAACAATAACCTCAGCTTCATCGTGACGGGCGACGGGGTGATCGTGGTCAATTCCGGCGCGTCCTACCTGCTGGCCAAGGCCCTGCATGATGAGATCAGGATCATCACCGATCAGCCGGTCAAGCTGGTGATCA
>JAQWYA010000210.1 GCA_029254215.1 Pseudorhodobacter sp.
TGGATCACACCGTTCGAGGCTTCGATATCGGCGGCCGAGATGGTCGCGCCGTTTACTTTCGCGCCGCCATCCAGCGTGATGGTGATGTCGCTGCCCTGTACGGTCGGGGCCATCATGCCTTCGGACAGATCGCCCGACATGACCTTGCCTGCCACAACGTGGTAGGTCAGGATTGCGACGAGCTTATCCTTGTTTTCCGGCTTCAGCAGGTCCTCGACAGTGCCTGCGGGCAGGGCTGCAAAGGCAGCATCGGTCGGGGCGAACACGGTGAACGGGCCTTCGCCCTTCAGCGTTTCCACGAGGCCGGCTGCTTCTACTGCTGCGACCAGCGTGGTGAAGGTGCCTGCGCCGACGGCGGTGTCGACGATGTCCTTGGAGTGGCCGCCAGCAAAGGCTGCGGAGGACATCATTGCGGCGGCTGCGGTAACGGCGATAAAGGTTCTGCGGATCATGTTGAGTTTCCCTTTTTCAAACAGAGCCAAAATGGCTTGGCGGAAGGGAAACGCGGCAGCGGCGCATTCGGATCAGGTCAAAGATTTCTGCAAGCGGGCTTGACGCAAACAGGGCTGCGCCTAAGCCCGCAAGTCTTTCGATTTCCAGTCAAAAACCTGTGATCTTGTGTGATCGGACGTGATGGTCAATCAAGCCCCAAGGCCTCTTTTACAATGCCATCCAGCAGGGCATTCACCGGTTCCATCGTGCCGACATAGCCACGATGGCCCACGGTAACCGCCCCGTCCGGCTGTTGAAACACATAAATCGCATAGGGGCAGAAACGAAGGTTCATCGGGTCCGCCTCCATCACCGCGCGGCTGACGCTGGCCGAGCAGAACTGATAGATGTCAGCGCCCGTGAACAGCACCACTTCGCTGCCCACGGCGTCCTTGGTGCGTTCCAGCATGTCGCCGGTATGGCTGACGCTATCGATCACAAGCCCTTGCGCCACAATCGCGCTTTCCACGGCGAAGGTCACATCGTCAAACTCTTCGTCGGTTTGCACCGTTACAAAGAGATCGGGCTGCTCTTCGGCCAAGGCCATCATCGGGGCGGCAAGCGGTGCAGTGCTTAGGGCGGCGCAAATCATAAGAGTGCGGATCATGGGATTGGCCCTCCTCTGGCCATCATTATATTCTATATTTTGAATACGATTGAGTCAAGGCATTGCCGCCCCCGCATGTTTCAAGGCTTTGCCGCAATTGTGAGACTTGTTCATGTGCCAAACGCGCTAATCTCGCTCATATAAAGACCAGAGAACAGCGGAGAGCGAGAATGTCCAAAGGCTATAAATCTGATCTGAACTGGTCCGACGTGACCCCGCGCGCCCAGTGGATGAACCGCAGGCAGTTGATGTTGGGGGCCGGGGCGCTTGCCATGGGGGGCGCTATTGCGGGCCCGGCCTTGGCCAAGCTGAATGCGGTTTCCAGCCCCTATTCCACGGATGCCGAACCCAACAGCCTTGAGGACATCACCAGCTATAACAACTATTACGAATTCGGCACCGACAAAGGCGATCCGGCCCGCTATGCTGGCGGTCTGACGACAGACCCTTGGTCGATCCAGATCGACGGGCTTGTGGATAGTCCCGGCAGTTACGGGCTGGAGGATGTGCTGAGCGGCGTCACCCTGGAAGAACGTATCTACCGCTTCCGCTGCGTAGAGGCTTGGTCAATGGTCGTGCCATGGGTCGGGTTCGAGCTTTCGACCCTGCTGGCCAAGGTCGGCGTGCAGTCTGGGGCGAAATATGTCTCATTTGAAACGCTGGTGCGGCCCGAGGAAATGCCCGGCCAACGCCGCGCCCTGATCGATTGGCCCTACCGCGAAGGTCTACGGCTTGATGAGGCGATGCATCCGCTGACGATTCTTGCGACCGGACTTTATGATGAGCCGATGCCGAACCAGAACGGCGCCCCGATCCGTCTGGTGGTTCCGTGGAAATACGGCTTCAAGTCGATCAAGTCGATCGTGCGGATCAGCCTGACCGCCGAACAGCCCCTGACCAGCTGGAACATGATCAACCCGCGGGAATACGGTTTTTACAGCAACGTGAACCCCGAAGTGGACCATCCCCGCTGGAGCCAGGCCAGTGAACGTCTTGTTGGCGGTGGTCTGTTTGCCAAGCGTCAGGATACGCTGATGTTCAACGGTTATGCCGAAGAGGTGGCCGGACTTTACGCCGGTCAGGACTTGGCGAAGGACTACTGATGGTGGCGCAGCGTCTTAACGGAGCTTTGCGGCAGATCCCCGTCTGGGCCGTCTATCTGGCCGGGGTTCTGCCCTTCGTCTGGCTGATCTGGCTGGCGACGCAGGGGGCGCTTGGCATCGACCCCGTCAAACGGATCGAGCATCAACTGGGCCTTTGGGGGTTACAACTGATCATAGCGGGGCTCATCGTCACCCCGCTGCGCCGGTTCACAGGGGTCAACCTGATCCGGTTCCGGCGGGCGATCGGCCTTTTGGCCTTCTTGTATGTCACGCTGCACCTCGCGACATGGCTGTTTCTGGACCTGCAACTGCGCTGGGCCGAAATCTGGGCCGACATCTTAAAGCGTCCCTATATCACCATCGGGATGTTGGGATTCGTGGCCATGGTGCCGCTTGCCATCACGTCCAACGGGCTGTCGGTCCGGCGGATGGGGGCGGCGCTTTGGCAAAAGCTGCACCGGCTGACCTATGTCGCGGCTGTGGCTGGGGCTGTCCACTATCTCTGGCTCGTCAAGGCATGGCCGCCAGAGCCGATCCTCTACCTGATCGTGGTCCTGGCGCTGCTTGCTTTGCGGCTGCCAGTAGGGGGGAATCGCCCTTTGTCGCCGCGCAAGCCCTCTCGAGCCTAGGCAAAGACGCAATCAGTGCTTTTGACTAGGGAAATTGGGCCTATCGTTGCCTAAACCACCAGATCTAGCGCAACATTCTTACCTCTTCGCATAATTTCCATATTTCTGTTATTTTCTGCTTGCGGGTATTTTGAGTTATGCCTAAACACCGCCTCACCGAAGCGGACGACACGGACGGTTGCGAGACTGTGGTGGGAAGACGGGGAGGTTGGCTGCGGGAACGC
>JAQWYA010000172.1 GCA_029254215.1 Pseudorhodobacter sp.
GCCCTCCGTCCAGATCGTCGTTGTTTCAAACGACACTTGGGGAAACTTAAGAAGGTCTTCCACATCCAAACAAACCGGCACCCCTGCCGAGATATCCCCTTCCAAGCATAACTGAGGGTGCGCGGCAAAAGCCAACGGCGCTGACCCCAAACACAGAGCCGCACTCAGACCCACAAACCGACGTCTCTGCATTTCAAAAGCCTCATCTGCCCCAACGCCGTCGCAAGTTTATACGCGCGATGCTTTCGCAGTAATAGCTATCCGGGCGAACCACAGCGCACTCCTTTGAGTATATTATATCCAAAAGGATAAAAAAATGGCAGAAAGTTACGCAAAAGTGCTATAGATGGCTTGCCGTGTGTCCCTTTGCCACGGTTGATTTAAGCTCTCGCCAAGGACTAAACCTTCGCAGAACATTTTATCTTTCGCATCTAGATGAGACGCGATTTACCCCTTAGAAGGACACCAGATGAACACCCCTCGTGACGCGTCAGAACAAAATTCCCCATCTTCCGATCCAGGAATGGGGGCCACTGCGCGAAAGAATATCCTCCTTGCAGACGACCACGTTCTTTTGGCTGAAGCCATTGCTTCAGCGATGGTGAGAACGCAAGGCTACGCCACTGTTCTTGCGGCGACCCTCGAACAAACGCTGCAAGAATTGGCCTCTGGTGTGAAATTTGATCTCGTCATGCTGGATCTGAAAATGCCCGGAATGATGGGGCTGCGCAGCATCAAAGAGGTCATCGCAGCGGCTGCGCCCGCCAAGGTTGTCTTGATCTCGGGGAACGCGGACCGGTCGCTGGTACAAATTGCCGTTGAAAACGGGGCACGAGGGCTTATCCCGAAAACCCTTCCGTTTGAATCCCTGATTAGCGTCGTGAACCTTGTTCTATCGGGCCAAGTTTTCATTCCGGCCGAAGGATGGTCTGAGGGGGCTGGGACAAGTGATCAATCCGCCGACCTTTCTGACAAGGAAATCGGGATCTTGCGCATGGCTTCCGAAGGGCTAACGAACAAGGAAATCGCTTTGGCCATCGGAAAAACCGAAGTCGCCATAAAGATGCACATGCGCTCCATTTGCCGGCAACTCGCGGCCCGGAACCGTGCCCATGCCGTGACCATCGGCTTGGAGCGCAGTTTGATCTGACGGTGAGCGCCTATAAAAAGACTTTCATCAGCAATTGGCATCTCTCCGTCACGCGTGCCGGGGAGACACCCCGATCCGGCAGAACCCTTTGCCTCTATCGATCCGGCTCGGACCAATCAGCCTCCGGGTTGGTTCGACGTTGCAGTCGGAAGGCCAACCCAAGCGCAACCCCGACCCCAATCGCAACGGTCAGGTCGGCAAGGACCGTCAGGGCCATGGTCAAACCCATCAAAAACGCGTCTGATTTTCGACCAGCGATGTAGCCGCGCCATTTATGCGGCTCACTCATGTTCAAAGCGGTCAGGATCAGCAGGCCCGCCAAGGCAGGCATCGCCATATATCCGACAAGGGCCGAGGCAACCAGCATGACAAGCAGGATTGTCACGGCGTGCACCAGACTGGCGACAGGCGTCTTGCCCCCCGCGCGTATATTGGTCGCCGTGCGGGCAATGGCGCCCGTCGCGGGCATCCCCCCAAACAGGGCCGAGCCAATATTTGCCGCCCCCTGCGCCACCAGTTCCGCATTGGGGCGATGATGCCCGGAAATCATCCGATCCGCGACCATGGCCGACAGCAAGGATTCAACTCCGGCCAGAAAGGCGATGATGATCGCAGAGGGAAGCAGCTCCATCAGAGGCCAACTGATAATGCCTTATCGGAACCACGTGCTTCGCCGAACTGATTCGTGTAATAATGCCGGCATCAACGCTATTTAAAAGCGCCGAAAAGCCTTCAGATTGCACGATTAAACAATCCCACAACTATAAGAATACTTTCGTTGCATTAAAGACACATAACCTCCGCATTGGCCGTCGGCGCTATATGAGGCCCCTTAGCATATCCCCAAGCCTCGGGCATTTTCTCGCCACGCTGTAAGCATATTGTCGCTTCAATCGTGGGCTCAAACCTTTTGATCTGAATGGATAAGTGTGAAGCAGCACCAGAGCAGAAATTTTACCGTTCACATCCTGTGAGCGCTATTGAAACTTAACCTTGGCATTCACCACCACGCCTAGGTCAGGGAAACAGGAACATTATGACCGTCTATTTTAAGTCCACCGCACCTAAAGCTGTTATGCTTGCCTGCCTTTGCGCAGGAAAGGGTCTACGTAACGCAGATGGGACGGGCCGGACCAACTGATGAAGTCGAAACCTTTGGAACGGCAGCTTTCATTAATGGTGTATCCAGCGGGACAGACCTTACACCGCCGTCGTGGCCAGCAAACACGGCCATCGCGCTAAGCCCAACGGATTCACCGTATCCTTATCTTGGCATCACGGTCATTCTTCCGGACGGCGCCTCACCTGCCGGTGGAAACTTTATAGCCCTCCCGCTGTATGGCCAGCTTAACAATCGCGAGTATGGGTTTCGGTATTCTGATATTGTGGATGCATTCGGTCGGCCGGTTGAACTGGTCAATGGTCAGGAATACGAGCTTGTTTTCTGGGTGCGGCCGACCCTGTTTCAGGATGGCAGCGGCAACCTCTGGTATTTTGAGATCGCTGACACAACCATCGTGCCGACCGTGTCTTCGGCTGTCTCCGCTTCGCTTGATCAGTGGGGTCCGGAAGAGTGGGGCACCATAACGGTATCGTTCGTTTATGATGAAAATGAGCCCGATGACGTAGAAATGACGATGACGGGTGAGGCAGCGGTTGTACAATTTTCAGGAACGGGAGCCAATGTCCCCCTTCCACTGGCTTTCCTGACGGCGGGCCGCAACGGCCAACTTGATTACGGAAACATCCTACGCCTGGACACAAGCGCCGTTGTGGAAATCTATCCACAAATCCTTACTTCGCTGACCTCGCTTCCAACGATGCGGCAACGTTTGGGCCGACTGAACTGGCCGAAACAGACAGTACAGACCCCTGTGATCTGCAAGGATGCGCAGAAAGGCTACACGTGCCCGACCACGGCAGAGCAGCTTGGATACTTCCTCGACAAACCATCGTCTGTAGCCGCCTATGACGGCAGAAACCCCTATTGGATCCGCTTGGATGGGGGAGTCACCCATAACGAAGCGACAAGCGGTGTCACCGTGTCTGGATATGATCTGCGGTCATTCTCCTTACAGGCCGGAAAAGATATCTTCTCGCGTCAACACGACGATGGTTCGGTCTCATGGGTAGATGTAACCGCACATTTCAAACAGGCGAACGCTCGTCTGAATTCGGCGTCAGGGGGCGGTGAAGTCTCCACTCAGGCTTTTGGGGTTGGTGTTACCGGGACATCGCTGTCAGTCAGCGGATTTTATCTTGACGGGCAAGCCCAAGTCAGCTGGGCCACGACGGATCTGTCGACCCCTGATTACGGGAAGGTCATGGACGGGCATTCGAGCTTGAACTATGCCCTGTCGATCGAAACAGGCAAACGCGTCGAATTCGACAATGGCCTCGTTTTCACACCTCAGGCGCAACTCACGACCGGGAAAGCGACGGCTGACGCGTTCACAACGCTTGAAGGCGTCAGCGTCAGCGACATTGACGCAAGCCGGACCACGTTGCGCCTTGGTGCGACGATTGAAAAGGCCGTGAACCCAACCGGCGCCGGAACAGACGGCGCTTTGCATCTTTATGGTTTGGCGAACCTGTACCGCACCTTGTCAGGCTCCAGTTCCGTCTTCGTCAATGGTGTTGCCCTGGACCACGATCAGAGCAACACAATCGGCGAGATCGGCATCGGATTTGATCGCATCCTGAACGATAATGGCACGGCAATCTATGGAGAGGTGAAGACCTCTGCTGATCTTGATAGCGTGTCCAGCACAAAAAGCTTGAACGGTTCGCTCGGCGTAAACTTTAAGTGGTAAACTTGCAGCCAAGCGGGACTCCTGTTGACACATCGCCTGCGGCGCTCAGCATTTTGCGCCGTAGGTTTTTGTTTTCAGGCTTTGCGTTTGCTGTATCCGGGTTAGCAGGCTGCGTTGACAATAGTGGCCCTGAGGCTTTGCCAAAAGCACTCACTGCGTCAGAGATTGCGAAGCTAAGAGCACGCTATGCTGCTGAGCCGCATGTGTTTCCGCTCGTTGACCGCAGAGCGTTTCGCCCCGAACTACTGCCCACAACGGTGCAATCACCCTATAATGACAGGGCTGGCTCAATCATCGTGAATACACAGGCCACTCATCTGTATTTGCAACTTAAAGATGGGAAAGCACGTCGCTACGGCATTGGCGTCGGATCGGAAGCGGCCGATTGGGTCGGCAGTTGTTATGTCGGGCGAAAGTCGGCATGGCCAGATTGGCGACCAACACCGTCAATGCGGCGTTCAAACCCACAGTTGCCAGAGGTTGTTGCTGGCGGCGCGGGAAACCCGCTGGGCGCGCGGGCGCTCTACCTGTATCGGAATGGCCTCGATACTGTCTTTCGCATTCATGGGACCCCGCAGCCATGGACTATTGGCAAAAGGGAATCCTCCGGCTGCATCAGAATGGTCAATGAAGATGCAATTGAGCTTTTCGGCTTGGTAAGAATAGGTGCGGGTGTCAGAAAGATATAGCCGCCGAATTCACCTGTAGGCCGTCACCCCATAAAGCGCGCCCTACGGGCCACTATTTTGGCCGCCAGACGGTCAAGTCAGTTAGGGTCAGGACTCGTTCTTGTTTAAAAGCCAGAACATGACAGTTGCGGCGAGCGCGACGGCGGAGAGGAAGGCCTTCGGGCACCGGTCGTAGCGGATGGCAACCCGCCGCCAATCCTTGAGCCGCCCGAACATGATCTCGATCCGGTTGCGTCGTTTGTAGCGGCTGACCTGCCCCAGTGATACCCCAAGGAATTTCACACAGTACTACGATGGCAGTATCATGCAGCAAGATATTGTTTTTTTAGGAGTATAGTGGTGCCCGGAGACGGATTTGAACCGCCGACACGCGGATTTTCAATCCGCTGCTCTACCAACTGAGCTATCCGGGCACGTTATCTCCGGGTCTTCCCGGATGACGCGGTATTATGCGAGGGCGCGGGGGCTGTCCAGAGGGTTTGGGCAAAAAAACGCGCCTCGATTGCGTTTCATTGCAGGCGGTCGTCGGGATCAGGCTGCGGGGCTTGCTCTTCCTCTTCCAAAGCCTCGGCGGGGATCGCGTAACTGCCCGTAAGCCAGCGCCCCAGATCGACATCGGCGCATCTGCGCGAACAAAAGGGGCGGTATTTCTCATCCGGTTTGCGTGCGCAGATCGGGCAAGTCATCCCAGCACCTCGGACAAGGGCAGGCG
>JAQWYA010000175.1 GCA_029254215.1 Pseudorhodobacter sp.
GATCTTGTTAGCGCTAACATGCAGGGGACGTAAAGTGGCCGCACGGCCGCGCCAGAACCGGAGGCCTACCAATGACCCTGAACAGCACAATCGACCGGGTAACCGACCGAATTCGCGCCCGGTCAGAACGTAGCCGAGGCGATTACCTCAAACGAATGAAGGCGGCGGTGTTGCAGGGGCCTGCGCGCGGGCATCTGGCCTGTGGCAATCAAGCCCATGCCTATGCCGCGATGGGCGCGGACAAAGACGCCTTGGTGGCCGAACGCAGCCCCAATATCGGCATCATCACCGCCTATAATGACATGCTGTCCGCCCATCAGCCGTTTGAACGCTACCCCGATCTGATCCGGGCTGCGGCGCGCAAGGCGGGGGCCACGGCGCAGGTTGCGGGCGGTGTGCCTGCGATGTGTGACGGCGTGACCCAAGGCCAGCCGGGGATGGAGCTGAGCCTGTTTTCGCGCGATGTGATTGCCTTGGCGGCGGGCGTGGGCCTCAGCCACAACACCTTTGACGCCGCCCTCTATTTGGGCGTTTGTGACAAGATCGTGCCGGGGTTGATTATCGCAGCCGCCACATTCGGCCATATTCCGGCGGTGTTCGTGCCTGCCGGGCCGATGGTCAGCGGCTTGCCCAATGACGAAAAGGCCAAGGTGCGCAACGCCTTCGCCTCGGGCAAGATCGGCCGCGAGGAATTGATGGCGGCAGAGATGGCCAGCTATCACGGCCCCGGCACCTGCACCTTCTATGGCACGGCCAACACCAACCAGATGCTCATGGAATTCATGGGGCTGCACCTTCCGGGGGCGAGCTTCGTCAATCCCGGCACCGATCTTCGCGAGGCGCTGACCAGTGCAGCCGTCGAACGCGCGGCCGCCATCACCGCACTTGGCAACAGCTTTACCCCGGCGGGCGAAGTTCTGGACGAGCGCAGCTTTGTGAACGGGCTTGTCGGGCTGATGGCAACCGGGGGGTCCACCAACCTTGTTCTGCATCTTCCCGCGATGGCGCGGGCCGCAGGCGTGTTGCTGGATCTGGAGGATTTTGCAGATATCTCTGCCGCTGTGCCGCTGATGGCCAAGGTCTATCCCAACGGTCTTGCCGATGTGAACCATTTCCATGCCGCAGGCGGGCTTGGCTTCATGATCGGGCAATTGCTGGACAATGGGCTGCTCCACCCCGATGCCAAAACCGTCGCGGGGGAAGGCCTGTCGCTTTACCGGCAAGAGCCGAAACTGCGCGGCGACCGCGTGGTGTGGGAGGATGGCTCCAACCAAAGCCTGAACGAAAAGATCCTGCGGCCCTGCGCGGACCCGTTCCAAAGCACGGGCGGTCTGACGCAGCTTTCCGGCAATCTGGGGCGCGGGGTCATCAAGATTTCGGCCGTGGCGCCGGAGCGCCATGTAATCGAGGCCCCGGTGCGGGTTTTCCACGATCAGCAAAGCGTCAAGGACGCGTTCAAGGCCGGGAGCTTCACCACAGATACGATCGTCGTGGTGCGGTTTCAGGGACCGCGCGCCAATGGAATGCCCGAATTGCACTCTCTGACGCCGCTGTTGTCAGTGCTTCAGGATCGGGGGCTGAAAGTGGCGCTGGTCACGGATGGGCGGATGTCGGGGGCCTCTGGCAAGGTGCCTGCCGCGATCCATGTCTCGCCCGAGGCGGCCTGTGGCGGAACCATCGGCAAGCTGCAAGACGGCGACATCGTCCGGCTGGATGCGACCCATGGCACGCTGGAGGTTCTGGGTGTCGATCTCGATGCGCGGCCCATGGCCGAAGCTGATCTCTCTGGCAACAGCCACGGCATCGGGCGCGAATTGTTCGAGGTTTTCCGCCAGACCGTCGGCCCCGCAACCGAAGGCGCGCGAGTGGTCTGAGGCCGGATGGATGGCGGTTGGGTGGTGCCTGCTGCCGGGCCAAACCTACCCCGATCGCCCCGCCGCCATGAACGGCAACCAGCACGGATAAGGCTGGACCGACCCCGATGGTTGCGCTAACAGCGACGCAAATCGCGCGCCTTGCCTGGCCCGCCATTGGCGATTTTCTGCGACGTGACCCCGTCGTCCCCTGCCTGGAAGGATAGATTATGACGCCCTCAGAACAATCCGCAAAAGCCGCAGAGCTGTGCCTGCTTGCCCCTGTCGTCCCGGTTCTGGTGATCGAGGATGCTGCCTCGGCTGCAGATCTGGCGCGCGCGCTGGTCAAGGGTGGACTGCCCGCGCTGGAAGTCACACTGCGCACCCCGGCCGCCCTGGAGGCAATCCGCGCGATGGCGGATATCGAAGGCGGTGTGGTGGGGGCTGGCACCTTGCTGACGCCGGCGGATGTGAAGGCGGCGAAGGCCGCGGGCGCAAAATTCGGCGTCTCACCGGGGGCCACGCCCCGCCTGCTTGACGCCTGCGCCGAAGCGGACCTGCCGCTTTTGCCCGGTGCGGCCACAGCAACCGAGGTGATGACCCTGCTGGAACTTGGCTACACGGTTCAAAAATTCTTCCCGGCGGAAGCTTCTGGCGGGGCACCTGCGTTGAAATCCATCGGGGCGCCGATCCCGCAGGTGCGGTTCTGCCCGACGGGCGGGATCAGCCTGAAAAACGCGCGCGACTACCTGACCCTGCCCAATGTCATGTGCGTTGGCGGCAGTTGGGTGGCCCCGGCGGGGCTGGTGGCGGCGGGCGATTGGGCCGGGATCACCGCTCTTGCCGCCGAAGCCGCGAAGCTGCGCTAAGCCTCAATACTGGTCCGGCACACGGGCCGCGCGCCCACCGCGCCTGCGGGCTTGCGGTGGGCTTTCCAACCCCTCACGCAGAACCTCAGTCATCGGATGGCCGGGGTTTTGCGCGCCATAGCTGTCGATCAAGAATTGAAGCGCCTCAGGCACGTTCACCTTCGCCGCCACGCTAAGCGCCCAGTCAACAAAGATCGAGCGACACTCCCCCGGTGTTATCCCGTCTATGCGGTAGCTTTCGCGCACCAAGCCTTTCGGATCGGCCTCATCCATCGAGATCATCGTCGCTCCTTTGCCCCTCGGGGCCGAAAACCCTGTCCATCACCGGCAAGACCGCCGACACCACGGCGTCAAGCCTCGCCTCCAGCGCGGTGAAATCCGGCTGCGCTGTCTGGCGCAGAACAAAGGCGCGCCCGCCCTCACTCAGCGTCTCCGCCGCCAGCTCCCGCTCAGTCAAAAGCCGCCCGCCCGCCTGCAATTGCCAGCAGAACCTGTAGGCATCCTGCAGCGCCCGCTGTTCTGATTGCGACAGAAATCCTGCATTCACACCCGCCGACACCTGCGCCAGCACCTCATGCGCGGGGTCGGCGCTGCGCAAAGCACAGGTCTGGGCCAAAAGCTCGATATCCATCAGACGGCCGGGACCGTTCTTGGCCTCAAGCGTGGCCCCGGCAGGCTTGGCCGCCGCCAGCCTGCGCCGCATATCGGCCACATCAGCCAGAACGCTTTCGCCTTCGGCCTTTTCGGTCAGGATCGCGCGCCGCAAGGCTTCCACATCCCCACACAGATCGCGCCCCCCCGCCAAGGGTCGCGCGCGGGTCAGGGCCAGATGCTCCCATGTCCAGGCCTCGTCGCGCTGATAGGCGGAAAAGGCGGTCAAG
Source organism: Pseudorhodobacter sp. (assembly GCA_029254215.1). GTDB lineage: Bacteria > Pseudomonadota > Alphaproteobacteria > Rhodobacterales > Rhodobacteraceae > Pseudorhodobacter. Next base: position 3,604 of record JAQWYA010000175.1, read on the forward strand.
GAGGTCGCTACCGGCCCCTGTCGCCCCGAGGGACGCAGCCGCATGTCCACCTCATAAAGCCGCCCTTCGGCCATGGGGGCGGTCAGGGCCGTCACCAGCGCTTGCGTGAACCGGGCGAAATAGGGCCGCACGGCAAGAGGCTTGCGGCCCGTGCTGTAATCGCTGTCCGGGGCGTCATAAATCACGATCAGATCCAGATCGGACCCCGCATTCAGCCGTTCCGCGCCAAGACTGCCCATTCCCAGCACACAGGCCCCTCGCCCCGGCGGCGGGCCATGTTTGCGCGCGAATTCCGCGACAACCTCGGGCCAAAGCGCCCGGATTACGGCGGTCGCCAGATCGGCATAATGGCGCCCGGCCTCGAACGCGTCGATCAGGCCGCGCAGATGGTGAACGCCCGTTCTGAAATGCCATTCCTTCATCCAGCGCCGGGCGGTATCCAGCTTGCGCTCATAATCCTCCAGCGGAGCGATCTGCGCGGAGAGATCAGCCTCCAGCGCCGCAGGCCCCGGCCATGGAGCAAAGAAACTGCCGCCGATCACCGCGTCCAGAACGCCTGCATTCCGCGACAGATAAAGCGCAAGACTGGGGGAGGTCGCCGCAATATCAACGATCAGATCGATCAACTGAGGGTTTGCCTCGAACAGGGCAAAGATCTGCACCCCGGCGGGAAGGCCCCGCAAAAAGCCGTCAAAGGCCAGCAAAGCCTCATCGCTGCCACCAGCCTTTTGCAACCGCTTGAGGATGCCCGGACGCAGCCGCAAGAACAGATCGACCGCACGCTGGGACCGGAGCGCCGGATAGCTGGACCAGCCCTTGACGATTTCGGCGGCAGAGGGTGACAGCTCCGGCCCCGCCTCTGCCTGCGTTGGGGCAAAGAAGCCTTCTGTCAGGTGATCGGTCCGTTCCAGCCGCCCGCGCAACGCTTCGCAAAAGGCGTTCGGGTCAGCCTCCCCCATGAAATGGGCGATGCGCGCGATGCCATCGGCGCTGGTCGGCATGTCTTGCGTTTGGGAATCGTTCACCATTTGCAGGCGATGCTCCACCTCGCGGTGGGCGCGGTACAGTTGGGTGAGGTCCGCGGCCACGTCCTCAGGGATCCAGCCTTGCTTGGCAAGGGCGGCCAGGGCGGCCTCCGTCCCGCGATCACGCAAGGACGGGTCGCGCCCCCCCGCAATCAGTTGGCGCGTCTGGGTGAAAAACTCAATCTCGCGGATGCCGCCCACGCCCAGCTTCATATTGTGCCCAGCAATCTGAACCGGGCCATGCAGCCCCCGATGATCGCGAATCCGCAACCGCATGTCATGCGCATCCTGAATGGCGGCAAAATCCAAATGCTTGCGCCAGACAAAAGGCACGAGCCCGCGCAAGAACTTCTCGCCCGCCTCCAGATCGCCCGCGCAGGGGCGCGCCTTGATATAGGCGGCACGTTCCCAAGTGCGCCCGACGCTTTCATAATAGCTTTCCGCCGCTGCCATCGACAGGCAAACCGGGGTCGAGCTTGCATCCGGGCGCAGGCGCAGATCGGTGCGGAACACATAACCATCCGCTGTGCGATCAGAGATCAGGCTGCAAATCTTGCGCGTCACGCGGATGAACACGGCCCGCGCCTCATCCGCCTCTCCGGGATAGCGGGTTTCATCGAAAAGGCAGATAAGATCAATGTCCGAGGAATAATTGAGCTCGCGCGCCCCCATCTTGCCCATGGCCAGCACCACCATGCCAGCACCCGTCGCCGCATCCTCTGCCGTTGCCCCCGGAAGCTTGCCGCGACGGATCTCTTCGGCGACCAAAAGCTTCAACGCCTTGTCCACGGCCTTGTCAGCGAGATCGGTCAACGCGCCCGTCACCACCTCCAGCGGCCAGACACCGCCCAGATCGGCAAGGGCCGACAGCAAAGCCACGCGCAGCTTGGCACGGCGCAAATCTGCGGCCACAGTCTCGATCGTGGCGGCGTCAATCGCGTCCAGCGTCCGGGTCAGAACCTCCTCCGG
>JAQWYA010000023.1 GCA_029254215.1 Pseudorhodobacter sp.
TCCGAGACAGCCAACGCCGGGGCCGCGGATGCGCACCCTCCCGTGACGCCGACAAGACCCGAACCCCATGCCTCCGACCCCTTGCAAGATCGCAAGCCCGATACTGCGGTGACGCCGAAAGCGGCCGCGAAAAGCGTTCAGCGCCCGCCTGCGGCCGCCAATCTGCATGTCGTGCACGCCGCCGCATCAGAGGTGTCCAACGACATGCCGCGACTGCCGGGCCTCGACCAGAATCGCATCCGGGCCATTCGGGCGGCGCTTTATGACCCGACCGACATGGAGATCGATGACCGCCCCTCAGCAGTAACGCGGATCACGGCCACGGCGATGGATACGACGCTGATCGTGGTTTGCCTGCCGGTCGGGGCAGCGATGCTGACCTACCACGTCTTGCGAGGCGGCGAGATGCGCCACAGCGCCCATGCTGTTGCCCTGACGGGCTTGTTTCTGGCCCTTGCGAAAACGCCGCTTGGGCAACAGATGTTCGGCGCAATCTGAAAACGGGCCTCCGGCGCTGTCGGGGGCCGTTACGCAGGCGCGCGCTGCGGCACGCCGGGCAAGATGCACAGCATCTCATACAGCAGATTGGCGCCAATCAGCGCGGTATTTCCCGACGGATCATAGGGGGGCGAGACCTCAACCAGATCCGCGCCGATCACGTTCAGGCCGGCGCAGCCGCGGATGATCTCCAGCGCCTGCCAGATTGTCAGGCCCCCGATCTCCACCGTCCCCGTCCCCGGCGCAAAGGCCGGGTCAAGGCTGTCGATGTCAAAGCTGATATAGACGGGCGCCGCGCCGATTTGCGCCCGGATATCTGCCATCAACGGGGTCAGGGATTTGTGCCAGCATGCCTCGGCCTGCACCACGGTCCAGCCCTGTTTGCGGCCCCAGTCGAAATCCTCGGGGCTGTACCCGGTTCCTCGCAGTCCAATCTGAAAAACATTTTCATTAATGAGGCAGCCTTCCTCCCAAGCGCGGCGGAAGGGGCAGCCATGGGCCACGCTTTCCCCGAACATCGTATCATTGATATCGGCATGGGCATCGATATGGATCAGGGCAACCGGCCCGTGCTTTTCTCGCATGGCCCGCAAGATGGGCCAGGTCAGCGTATGGTCGCCCCCCAGCGTCAGAGGCAACGCCCCGGCGGCCAGCACCTCACGGTAATGCGCCGCGATGATGTCGATCGACTTTTTCAGATCGAAGGTGTTGATCGGGACATCCCCGATATCGGCCACTTGGAGGTGGTCGAAAGGTGCCGCCCCCGTCGCCATGTTATAGGGGCGCAGCATGCAGCTTTCAGCGCGGATCTGGCGCGGCCCAAGGCGGGTGCCGGGCCGGTTGGAGGTGCCGATATCCATCGGGATGCCGATAAAGCAGGCATCAAGGCCCGCGGCCCCTGTCTGGACAGGCAGGCGCATCATACTGGCAGGCCCGCCAAAGCGCGGCATGTCATTGCCGCCCAGCGGCTGGTTGAAACGATCTGTCATGGCGGGGCCTCCGGGCGTGAAACTGGGGGTGCGATTGCATCGCCCCAGACTGAGATTTGAGGCCGCGCAAAGCAAGGGGGCTTTGTGGAGGGCGGGACCACGCATTTTCAGCGCCCCACGCAACCTCTGGCCACAAGCGCCCACCCAAGATGACAACACGCGGGGGGTTTCACACCCCCCGCACCCCCCGTGGGATATTTTTGAACAGATGAAAGGGTGAAAGCGGTTCAGGGATGCGGGGTGTGGGCGGCCTGAAACGCGGTGCGGTTAGGGGTGGGGAGGCTGGAGAGTTCTATCATATAGGTGTGGATGGTGAAGATCAGCGCACCGGTTCTTGGCAGTTTCAGCAGGCATTGGCGTTCGGCGCGCAGATAAGGGGCGTCGGTTTTGCGCGGTTTATGCGGCGTGGTTTCCGAGCGGGGATGGAACAGCGCGGGATCCTCGGCGGGGTTGTGGTTCATCCGCCAAAGCGGTTGTTCGGGGCGGATCGCATCACACAGACGTTGGACCCGGCGGGTGATATTGGCGTCATATTCGGGGACCGGGCGATGGATGCGGCTCATCGGGTGGCCCAGCTTTTCGGCCAGCGTCCAACTGGCGGGAAAGCACAGGATCGCCGCTGTCAGCACATGTTCCCCCAGTCCGTCGGGCTGCAGGATACAAAGGTCTTCCTGCACCAGCCGCCCCAAGGTCAGGAGCGGGGCCGCGCGGTTCAGGGCCACGCAGACCCCATCGGGCCGGGTGAGCGTTTGCGGCGCGACCTCATAGCCCGGACGCTTGGCCAGCAGGGGGAGGATCAGGTCAAAAAGTTCCTCCGCCGCAGGCCGGGCCGTTTCGGTCAGGGCATGGAGCTTGTCGGGGATCGTGGCGATCAGCCGGTCTCGTTCCGCCATCTGGGGGGCGAAAGCCTCATCCCGGCGCAGCCAGTCATCGCCTTCGACCGGCAGCATTCCGGGAAGGCGGGCGGTGCGCGGATCTGCCCAAGGCAAAAGCGGCAGGCGGGTTTGCAGGATCGGGCTCATGGGGTTGCTGTTTAGCCCGGCGTTCTGCGGCTTGCAAAGCCATTCATTTGCGACAGGCTCCGGTCGCTCTTGGCATTGCCGAGGGGCAGGTTTCGCCACAGGCTGGGCCGGACAACGGGGCTTGGGGAGACCGCCGCAATGAACCTGCATTATTCCGACCGCCGCAAGATCGATCCGAGCCGGGGGGCCACGCTGGGCGACGGTTCTCCCAATGACAATGACCGGGTGGAAATCGGCCCCACGATGCTGGCTTTCGGGGAATGGGAGGCGGCGGGGCTGGCCCTGCCCAATCTGGCCGCGATGCGGGAATTCCGCTGGAAGCGGTTGGTGCAGGCCGTGCAGGCGCGCGATTACGGCGGCATTCTGATGTTTGACCCGCTCAACATCCGCTATGCGACCGACAGCACCAATATGCAGCTTTGGAACACGCATAACGCTTTTCGCGCCTGTCTGGTCTGCGCCGATGGCTATATGGTCGTCTGGGATTACAAGAACGCGATGTTCCTGAGCCGGTTCAACCACTTGGTGAAAGAGCAACGTTCGGGCGCGGATCTGTTCTATTTCGACCGGGGCGACCGGGTGGATATCGCCGCCGATCAGTTCAGCCGCGAGGTGCGCGACCTGATCGCCGAGCATGGGGGCGGCAACCGGCGGCTTGGGGTCGACAAGGTGATGCTGCACGGGCTGCGGGCGCTGGAGGCGCAGGGCTTTGACGTGATCCCCGGTGAGGAGTTGACGGAAAAGGCCCGCTCCATCAAAGGGCCGGATGAGATCCTCGCGATGCGCTGCGCCAGCCATGCCTGTGAGGCCGCGTGCCACGCGATGGAGCGCGCAGCACGGGCCGGGGTGCCGCTGGGCAACATGTCAGAGGATGATATCTGGGCGGTTCTTCACGCGGAAAACATCCGGCGCGGCGGCGAATGGATTGAAACGCGGTTGCTGGCCTCGGGCAAGCGGACCAATCCGTGGTTTCAGGAATGCGGCCCGCGCATCGTGCAGAACAATGAAATCGTAGGGTTTGATACCGATCTGGTGGGCGCTTATGGCATTTGCATCGATATCAGCCGCACTTGGTGGATTGGCGATCAAAAGCCCCGCCCCGATATGATCGTCGCGATGAAGCTCGGCGTCGATCATATCGCGCAGAACATGGCGATGCTGAAGCCCGGCGTCATGATCACGGAGCTGAGTGAGAAATGTCACCGTCTCCCCGACCATATGCAGCGCCAGAAATACGGCTGCATAATGCATGGGGTGGGTCTGTGCGATGAATGGCCGCTTGTGGCCTATCCGGATCAGGCCGTGGCAGGGGCGTTCGACTACCCGATCGAGGCGGGCATGGTGCTTTGTGTCGAGGCGCTGATCTCGCCCGAGGATGGGGATTTCTCGATCAAGCTGGAAGATCAGGTGCTGATCACTGAGGACGGCTATGAGAACCTGACGAAATACCCCTTTGATCCGGCCTTGATTGGGGCATAGCGCCGCCATTCCCCGGCAATCCCGGTCGGGCGGCCGCTATTGGCCGCCCTTTGGCTTGCATGCCAGCCGGGGGCGGTTTATGCGGACGCAACCGCCGCCAGAGACAGAGGACTGCCATGATCCCCCGCTATGCCCGCCCCGAAATGGTTGCCATTTGGTCGCCGGAAACCAAGTTCCGCATCTGGTACGAGATCGAGGCCCATGCCTGTGACGTGCAAGCCGCCCTTGGTGTGATCCCCAAGGCCAATGCCGAAGCCGTCTGGCGCGCCAAGGATGTCACCTTTGACGTGGCCCGGATCGATGAGATCGAGGCCGTCACCAAGCATGACGTCATCGCCTTCCTGACCCATCTGGCCGAACACATCGGCGCGGATGACGCGCGTTTCGTGCATCAGGGCATGACCTCTTCGGATGTGCTTGACACCACGCTGAACGTGCAACTTGTGCGCGCCGCTGACCTGCTGCTTGCGGGCATGGACCGGGTTCTTGCCGCGCTGAAAGCCCGCGCGCTGGAACATAAAGACACCGTGCGCATCGGGCGCAGCCATGGCATCCATGCCGAACCCACCACCATGGGACTGACCTTCGCCCGGTTCTATGCCGAGATGGATCGCGGTCGCGCGCGGCTCGTGAATGCCCGCGCCGAAGTTGCCACTGGGGCCGTTTCAGGCGCTGTCGGCACCTTTGCCAATATCGACCCTTCCGTCGAAGAGCATGTCTGCAAGATGATGGGCCTCTCGCCCGAGCCGATCAGCACCCAAGTCATCCCGCGCGACCGTCACGCGATGTTCTTTGCCACGCTGGGGGTGATCGCCTCCAGCATTGAAAATATCGCCATTGAAATCCGCCATATGCAGCGCACCGAAGTGCTGGAGGCCGAAGAATTCTTCAGCCCCGGCCAGAAGGGCTCCTCTGCCATGCCGCATAAACGCAACCCGGTGCTGTCGGAAAACCTGACGGGGCTGGCGCGCCTCGTGCGCATGTCCGTGATCCCGGCGCTGGAAAACGTGGCCCTGTGGCATGAACGCGATATCAGCCATTCCAGCGTTGAACGCGCCATCGGCCCCGATACCACCGTGACGCTCGATTTCGCCCTGCACCGTCTGGCCGGGCTGGTGGAAAAGCTGGTGATCTATCCCGACAACATGCTGGCCAATATGAACAAGTTCCGGGGCCTGGTGATGAGCCAGCGCGTGCTTCTGGCCCTTACGCAAGCGGGCGTCAGCCGCGAAGACAGCTACCGTCTTGTGCAGCGCAACGCGATGAAAGTCTGGGAAAAGGGGGCCGATTTCAAAACCGAGCTGCTGGCCGACCCGGAAGTGACCGCCGCCCTGACGCCCGCCCAGATCAAAGAGAAATTCGACCTCGGCTATCACACCAAACATGTCGACACGATCTTTGCGCGCGTTTTCGGGGCCTGAGCCCCGCGCGCTCACGATTTGGTGACCCCCTTGGCAGGCAGATTTCGCGCTTGCCAAGGGAATTTCCGTGCTACTTTCCTGATAAGCCTTATGGGAGAGTATCATGCGTTTGACGATTGCCGCCCTGTTTTGCACCCTGCCCTTCGCCGCCTTTGCCGCGGGCACGGATGACACGAAGCCCCCCACCCCGACCGAGACCACGACCGCCTGCACCGAGGGGCAGGTCTATGACGCCGAAACCAAGACCTGCAAAAACCCGCAAGATGCCAGCCTGAACGATGACACTCGCTTTGGTGCTGTGCGCGAACTGGCCTATGCGGGCCGCTATGCAGAGGCAAAGCGCGTTCTGGCCGCGATGCAGGAAGGCGAAAGCGACCGCGTCCTGACCTATCTGGGCTTTGTCGCGCGCAAATCCGGTGATGTGCCCGCGGGCATGGCGTTTTACGCCCGCGCGCTTGATCTGAACCCTGACAATATTCTTGCCCGCTCGTACATGGGGCAAGCTTTGGTGGAACAAGGCGATATCGCCGCCGCCGCCCGCCAGCTTGATGAAATCCGCCAGCGCGGCGGGCAAGGCACCTGGGCCGAAGCCTCTTTGGCGATGGCCGTGGGCAGCGGACAAACGCTAAGCTACTAACCCCAAACCCTCCAAACCGACCAATAGAAAGGAAAGACCCGTGAAGATCAAACTGACCCTCGCTGCGATTGCCCTGACGATGGCGCCCTCCCTCGGGATGGCGATGTGTTCGGGGGATGACCACGCCAAAGCCACGATGAGCTGCGCCGATGGCAAGGTTCTGGACAGCGCCACAAATACCTGTGTGCCGGTTTCGGGCTAAGGGCCTGTTAACCAGCTGATGCGATAACACCCCCATCCAGAATGGGGGTGACTTATGGCGCAGGCTCCGCAACGCTTAACTCAGGGTCAGATTGCCCAATCCGGGGGCGCATCCGCCCCACAGCCCCGCCGCAGCCTGAACAAGCGCGAAAAAGCGGCCGTGATCGTCCGGCTTTTGGTGGCCGAAGGCAGCCCGCTTGCCATTTCCTCCCTTCCCGAACACATGCAGGCGGCGCTGGCCGAACAGATGGGGCAGATGCGCCTTGTGGACCGCGCCACATTGGCCGAGGTCGTCGCTGAATTTCTGGCCGAGCTGGAGGAGGTGGGCCTCTCTTTCCCCGGCGGGATCGAAGGCGCGATCACCATGATGGATGGCCATATCAGCGCCACCGCCGCCAGCCGTTTGCGCCGCCTTGCCGGGGCCTCTGCGCGCGCCGACCCGTGGGATCGGCTGATGGCCCTGCCGATCGACCGGCTTTTACCTGTGGTAGAGGCGGAAAGCATCGAAGTCTCTGCGGTCATGCTGTCAAAACTCCCTGTTCCCAAAGCGGCGGAACTTCTGGGCCTGATGCCGGGTGAATAAGCGCGGCGCGTGGCCTATGCGGTCTCCTTGACCAGCAATGTCGATCCTGAAACCGTGCGCCGCATTGGCAAATCTCTGGCCAGCCAGTTGGATAGCCTGCCCGCCCGCGCCTTTGAATCCGACCCCGTGGCGCGGGTCGGCGCGATTCTGAACATCGCCCCGCATCTGACCCGCGAAGAGGTGCTGGCGGGCCTTGACGAAGATGACGCCGGGTTTGCGGAAAAGGTGCGCCGCGCGATCTTTACCTTCGCCCATATTCCGGCCCGCCTTGCGCCGCGCGATGTGCCCAAAGTCGCGCGGATGGTGGACCAGCCGGTGATGATCACCGCCCTTGCCACCGCCCTGCGCAGCCCCGATACGGCGGCGGCGGCGGAATTCCTGCTGGCCAACCTGTCGCAGCGCATGGCCCAGTCGCTCCGCGATGAGGTGGCGGCCATCACCCCCCCCAAGGGGCGCGAGGCGGAAGCCGCGCTCAACGCCATCGTCCTTGCGATTCGCGGGCTTGAAACGACCGGAGAGTTGGTGTTGACCCAACCGGAAGACTCCTAAGCATGGCTTGCCCCCCAAGACCTGCGGGCCTATGGTCACGCGACCGCGCGCCCCGGCGCTTTTTACAGGCCAGGCCCCGTGCTTCACCTCTTTTCCGCCTTCTCCCGGCTCAGCGCCACCGCGCGCGGCATTCTTCTGATGCTGACCGCGATCTTTCTGTTCACGGCGATGGATGCGGTCGTCAAAGGGCTGGTGGATCGCTATCCAAGCCCGATGCTTGTCTGGATGCGGATGCTGGGGCAGCTTTTACTGGTCGTGGCCCTGCTGCGGCAGCGCTTTCCCAGCCATTTACGCACCCGCTTTGCCGGGCTGCATGTGGCGCGCGCCATGACGCAACTGGGGGCGGCGGCCCTGTTCTTTACCAGCCTGTCCTACATCGGGCTGGCCGAAGCCACTGCGATCATGGATATCAATCCCGTCCTGATCACCCTTGGCGCGGCCCTGTTTCTGGGCGAGCGCTTTGGGCCAAGGCGGCTTTTTGGTGTAATTGCCGCCCTGATCGGCGCGCTGATCGTGATCCGCCCCGGATCGGGCATCCTGTCGGCGGCGGCCTTCCTGCCTTTGTGCGCGGCCCTGTTCTATGCCGCCAACGCGCTGATCACCCGCCGCATCGGCCAGCAGGAAAGCATCTGGACGGCGATGGCCCTGACCTCGGTAATCGGAACCGGGTTGATCAGCCTCAGCCTGCCGTTCTTCTGGGTGCCGATCCGGGCCGAAGATTTGCCAGCTTTCGCCCTTGTCGGGCTGTTGGGCACGGCAGCGCAATTTGCCATCATCCGGGCGCTGACGCTGGCCGAAGCTTCGGTCGTGGCCCCTTTCGCCTATAGCGGCATCGTTTTCGCCACGGGCTGGGGCATCGTGCTTTACGGGGCCTACCCGGATCGCTGGACGGTGATCGGCGCGCTTGTGATCGTGGTGGCGGGGCTTTATGTCTGGCACCGCGAAGCCCAAGCCACCGCCGAAAGCAGGACATGAGCCAGACCCCCCGCCCCCGCTGGACCAAATCCCTGCGCAACCGCGCCTTGCGCCTGCTGATCGGCGGGCTTCTTGCGCTGCCCTATCGCTGGCGTGTCCCGCTTTGTGGCTGGGTGATGGCCTATGTCGTGGCACCTATCGCCGGATATGACCGCCGCGTGCGGGATAATCTGGCGCTGGTCTTCCCCGACATGCCACAGGCCGAGGTACGCCGCCTGATGCGCGACGTGCCCCGCAACGTTGGCCGCACCCTGATCGAGATTTATTCCGGCGCGGAATTTGTAGCCCGCGCCACGGCGCAACCTTTGCAAGGGCCGGGCCTTGCTGCGCTTGACAAAGCCAATGCCGAGGGGCGCCCCGTGATCCTCGTGACAGGGCATATCGGCAATTATGACGCCAGCCGGGCGGCGCTGATCGCGCGCGGCTATCGCGTCGGCGCGCTGTATCGTCCGATGCGGGATGCGCAATTCAACGATCACTATGTTTCGGCCATTTCTCAGATCGGCACACCGGTGTTTCCGCGCGGGCGGCAAGGGCTTGGCGCGATGGTGCGTTTCTTGCGCTCAGGCGGGATGCTGGGCATTCTGATCGACCAATCCATGCGCAACGGCATCCCGCTGGATTTCATGGGGCATCCGGCCATGACCGCGCTTTCTGCCGCCGAAATGGCCGTGCGCTATGATGCGCTGGTGATCCCGACCTATGGCATCCGCCGCGCCAACGGTTTTGATTTCGACGTGATCATCGAGGCCCCGATCCCTCACGGCAGCGCCGAAGAGATGACCCAGGCCCTAAACGCCAGTCTGGAAACCCTTGTGCGCCAGAATATGGATCAATGGTTCTGGATTCACCGCCGCTGGAAGTGACGCGCCGCCCCGTCCAAACGCCCGCTTAGCTTAGCGCAGCGCCGCTGCCGCCACGATGCGCGCGGGGCCTTCTTCTTGCACGATCACCACGGCCCCATCCTGACCGGGGGCCTTTGCCTCCATCCGCAGGGGGGTCTTGCCATTCCACTCGCCAAGCTGCTGCCAAGAGGTGACGACGTTATGATAGCTCACCTGCCGGCCCGCATTCTCGCCGCGTTCGATGTTCACATCCTTGCGCGGCTGATAGCGGACAAGCTGCACAAGATAGACGCCTTGGAGCGGGCCTGAGGGCTCCAGCTCGATCACGATCACGCCGCCCTTGCGCTCGACATCCAGATCCACCGACGCTTTGCGCCCCATCTGGGCTTGGATCGCGGCGCGCACCTCTCCGGTCCGGCTGCCCACCATCCGGGCATCGCCGTTGATGATCATCTGCGGCGTATAGACCATCTTGTCACGGATGTGATGCGCATAGGCTTTCTGACGGGCGGTGAATTTCGGGCTGGCAAACTTGTCTTTCCAGCCAAGGTAGTCCCAGTAATCCACATGCAGGGCGAGGGCGATGATCGCCGGATCGGCCGCCAACTCCCCCAAAAGCGCATCTGCGGGCGGGCAGGAGGAACAGCCTTGCGAAGTGTAAAGCTCCACCACAACGGCATTCTCAGTCTGCGCCTGCACTGGGGCGGCCAGCGCCAGCAAGGCTCCGCAGGCTGCTGCTATGATCTGCTTCATTCGATGAATTCCCGTATCCCCTTAGGCGTCAACATCTAGTCAAACTCCGCCCTCCGTGCCAATCAAGGTTTTGCGAGGCTCTGTTACCATTCTGGCAAGTCCCTGATCCGAAAAGCAACGGCTCTTTGCCCTGCGGATTGCGCCGCAGGGGCTAAAATACCACTGGATTTTCGGCATACAATTGCATACAACGGCGCGACTCCCTTGTAAATACGTGCCCCAAAGGGCATTACCCAAGGGAATAGCCGGATCCAAAATCCCAGCCAGGAGGCCAGAGATGACCGTCACCGTCGGACATGACAGCAAGAAAACCCGCCGCAACCTGACCGCAGGCGGCAGCACAATCGCCTATTACTCGATCCCCGCCGCGCAAGAGGCTGGCCTTGGCGATTTCGCCCGCCTGCCCGCGTCGCTCAAGGTCGTTCTGGAAAACATGCTGCGCTTTGAAGATGGCAAGACCGTTTCGGTCGATGACATCAAGGCTTTCGCCGAATGGGGCGCCAATGGCGGCAAGAACCCGCGCGAGATCGCCTACCGCCCGGCCCGCGTTCTGATGCAGGATTTCACCGGCGTTCCGGCGGTGGTTGACTTGGCGGCAATGCGTGACGGCATCATCGGCCTTGGCGGCAATGCCCAGCAGATCAACCCGCTGGCCCCGGTCGACCTCGTGATCGACCACTCGGTCATGATCGACGAATTCGGCAACCCGCGCGCCTTCCAGATGAACGTGGACCGCGAGTATGAGCGGAACATGGAGCGTTATACCTTCCTCAAATGGGGTCAGAACGCGTTCAACAACTTCCGCGTCGTGCCGCCCGGCACCGGCATCTGCCATCAGGTCAACCTTGAATACCTGTCCCAGACCGTCTGGACCGACAAGGATCAGAACGGTCAAGAGGTCGCCTATCCCGACACGCTCGTCGGCACCGACAGCCACACCACCATGGTCAACGGTCTGGCCGTTCTGGGCTGGGGCGTCGGCGGGATCGAGGCCGAGGCCGCGATGCTGGGCCAACCCGTCTCCATGCTCATCCCCGAAGTCATCGGCTTCAAACTGACCGGGACCATGGTTGAAGGCACCACGGCAACCGACCTCGTGCTGAAAGTCGTACAAATGCTGCGCGCCAAGGGCGTTGTCAGCAAGTTCGTCGAATTCTACGGCGAGGGCCTCGACCGTCTGCCGCTGGCCGACCGCGCGACCATCGCCAACATGGCCCCCGAATATGGCGCAACCTGCGGCTTCTTCCCGATCGACAAGGAAACCATCCGCTACCTGCGCAATTCGGGCCGCGACGAAGACCGCATCGCGCTGGTCGAAGCCTATGCCAAGGCCAACGGCATGTGGCGCGACGAAACCTATGACCCGATCTACACCGACACGCTGCACCTCGACATGGGCACGATCGTTCCGGCCATCTCGGGCCCCAAGCGCCCGCAGGATTTCCTTGCGCTGACCGATTCAAAGGCCAGTTTCGCCAAAGAGATGGAAGCCACCTTCAAGCGCCCGATGGGCAAGGAAGTGGCCGTCAAAGGCGAAGACTACACCATGCATTCGGGCAAGGTCGTGATCGCCTCGATCACCTCCTGCACCAACACCTCCAACCCCTATGTGATGATCGGCGCAGGCCTCGTGGCCCGCAAGGCCCGCGCGCTTGGCCTGAACCGCAAGCCTTGGGTGAAAACCTCGCTCGCCCCCGGATCGCAGGTGGTGTCGGAATACCTTGAGGCCGCGAACCTTCAGGAAGATCTGGATGCGGTCGGCTTCAACCTTGTTGGCTATGGCTGCACCACCTGTATCGGCAACTCCGGCCCGCTTCAGGCCGAAATTTCCGCCGCCATCAACGAGGGTGACCTCGTGGCAACCGCCGTTCTGTCGGGCAACCGCAACTTCGAAGGCCGGATCAGCCCGGATGTGCGCGCCAACTACCTCGCCTCGCCGCCGCTCGTGGTGGCCTATGCACTGGCAGGCGACATGAACATCGACCTGACGACCGAGCCTTTGGGCCAAGGGTCGGACGGGCAGGATGTCTATCTGAAAGACATCTGGCCAACCAATCAGGAAATCTCGGATCTGGTGGAAAGCACCGTGACCCGTGCGGCGTTCCAAAAGAAATACGCCGATGTGTTCAAGGGTGATGAGAAGTGGCAGGGCGTGAAGACCCCGGATTCGGAAACCTACGACTGGCCGTCCACCTCGACCTATATCCAGAACCCGCCCTATTTCCGCGGCATGGCCAAAGAACCGGGCGTCATCAGCGATATCCATGACGCGCGCGTGCTGGCGCTTCTGGGCGATATGATCACCACCGACCACATCTCTCCGGCAGGGTCCTTCAAGGAAACCACCCCGGCGGGCAAATACCTCACCGACCGTCAGGTCGCCCCGCGGGAGTTCAACTCCTACGGCGCGCGTCGTGGCAACCATGAGGTGATGATGCGCGGCACCTTCGCCAATATCCGCATCAAGAACGAGATGCTGGACGGCGTTGAAGGCGGCTACACCAAAGGCCCCGACGGCGCACAGACCTCAATCTTCGATGCCGCCATGGCCTATCAGGACGCAGGCGTGCCGACCGTAATCTTCGGCGGTGCAGAATATGGCGCAGGCTCCAGCCGCGACTGGGCGGCAAAAGGCACGGCGCTTCTGGGCGTCAAGGCCGTGATTGCCGAAAGCTTCGAGCGGATCCACCGGTCCAACCTCGTTGGCATGGGCGTCATCCCGTTCGAGTTCACCAATGGCGACACCCGCAAATCGCTGGGCCTCACCGGGGATGAAACCGTTTCCATCTCCGGCCTCGCAGGCGATCTCAAGCCGCTCACGATCGTGCCTTGCGTCATCACCTACAAGGATGGCAGCCAGAAAACGATCCAGATCAAGTGCCGCATCGATACCGAGATCGAGATCGAATATGTCGAGCATGGCGGCGTTCTGCACTATGTGCTGCGCAACCTCGCCTCGGCCTGATCCCGGCTCACACGACCCTCACAAGCGCTCCCTCGGGGGCGCTTGTTTGCATTTGCGCCCTGCCCTTCCCCCAAATCCCGCAACGGCACCAGCGCCGCCGCCAAAGGTCACCCTCAGCGCCAAACCCCCAAAAACCGGGGCCGCCCCTCCTGATTTCTTCTTGGCAAAAATACCTGCGGGGGGCAGGCTTTTGGCCCAAGGGGCAAAAAGCCGAAAGGGGGGCCGCCAGCCCCCCTTCCCGAACCCGCAACCGGGCGCCTCGCCTCACATCATCCCTGACCTAGTCAGAAGCTTCCGCAATCGCAGGCCGGATTGACCGTTCCAACTCCGCCGCCGAAATCGGCCCGGCAAAGCGCAGCACAATCTTGCCCTCACCGTCGATCACATAGGTCTCGGGCACGCCGTAGACGCCCCAATCCAGTGCCATCCGCCCCTGATCGGCGATCATCGCTGCAAAGGGATTCCCCAACTCCGCCAGAAACCCCAGCGCATCCTCGGGCTTGTCCTTGTAATTCACGCCGTAGATCGTCACCCCCTCCGAGGCGAGCTTTTCCAGCATCGGATGTTCCGCCCGGCAAGGCGCGCACCAACTGGCCCAGTAATTCACCAGCTTCACCCCCGGCGCGCGCAGCGCTGCATCGTCAAATCCCGCAGCACCCTCGCCATTGCGGCCCGTGCCCAAAGGCGCGCCCTGCACCATCGGCGCCTCCCGCCCGATCATGGCAGAGGGCAGGCTGTCGGGGTCTTCCCGGTTCATGCCCACGATAAACATCGTCGCCAGCCCCGCAAAAAGGATCGGCGGCAGGTACATCAAAACCTTAGACATCGCGCTTTCCCTGCCGCTGCTCGACCTCCTGCAAGGCGCGCCGCACCTTGGCCCCGCGCCATAGGCTCACCGCCACGAGGGCTGCGATCAACAGGATCGAGGCCGCATAGGACGACAGCACCGCATCGGCATATTTCCCAAGATCAGGCATCATCCCATCCGCTCCCGCGCCAGAAGGGCCGACAAACGCCGCGCCCGGATTTCGGTGCGGGTCCGCAGCAGGACCAGCGCCAGAAACAACAACACGAACCCCGCGATACAGACCAGCAGGGGGAACCAATAGACATCCGACACGTTCTCTTCCTTATCCAGCGACAAGGAGGCACCCTGATGCAGCCCCTGATTCCAGAAGTTCACGGCATAGCGACTCAGCAGCGCAAAGACCGACCCCACGATGCACAAGACGCTGGTCAGATCCGCCGCCGTGTCTGGGTCCTCGATCGCCGACCACAGCGCGATATAGCCCAGATAGAACAGCGTCAGGATCAGAAAGCTGGTCAGGCGCGGGTCCCAGGCCCACCACGTCCCCCACATCGGTTGGCCCCAGATCGCCCCGGTCGCCAGCGCGATCAGCGTGAAGGTCAGCCCCACCGGGCCCGCCGCACGGGCCGCCAGCGCGCTGACATGATGCCGCCGCACCAGCCAGATCAGCGAGGCCACGAGCATCATCACCCAAGCATTGATCGCCATCATCGCGGCCGGCACATGCAGATAGATGATCTTGACGGTCGATCCCTGCTTGTAATCATCGGGCGTAAAGAAAAACCCCCAGATCAACCCGGCCAGCAGGCACAAAGCCGCCACAACCGTGATCGCAGGCAAGGCCCTGCCCGAAACGAGCATGAATTTCTGCGGATTTGCATATTCCCAAAGTGACATGGTGTTCAGATAGGCCTTCTCGTTTTGGCGGGCAAGGGATAGCACATCTTGCTCACCGCAGGTTGATACGGATTGCCGCAGCCGAGGCAAAGGGCAAAAAGGCCGCAGCCCCCGCCGTGATCCCGGCCAGCAGAACCAAGGGTGTCAGCGTCTCGGCCCCCGTGGCCCCACGCTTGACCACCTCGGCCCCGAAGATCAGCGTTGGCACATAAAGCGGCAGCACCAACAGTGACAGCAGCAACCCCCCGCGCTTGAGCCCCACCGTCAGCGCCGCGCCAAAGGCCCCGATCACAGACAGCGCAGGCGTGCCCAGCGCCAAGGATACCACGAGCCAGAAAAACCCCTCGGCAGGCAGGTTCAGCAGGATCGCCAGCACCGGGGCCGCCAGCGTCAGCGGCAGGCCCGTAACGGTCCAATGCGCGAAAGCCTTGATCGCCACCACGCCCTCCAGCGGCATCGGCGCGGTCAGCAAAAGATCCAAGGATCCATCCTCGTAATCCAGCGCGAAAATCCGGTCGAGGCTCAGCAGGCAAGACAAAAGCGCCCCCACCCACAGGATCCCCGGCGCGATCTTAGCCAGCGTCGTGCCTTCTGGCCCTACGCCCAAAGGCACCAGCACCGCGATCAGCAGAAAAAACGCAAGGCCAAGGCCAAAGCCGCCCCCGGCCCGCACCGCCAGTCGCATATCCCGGTAAAACAGCGCGATCATGCGAAATCCCCGCCAAAGGCACTGTCAAACGCGCCGCTGCCCCGCGCGTTGCGTTTGGCACGAAACGGCTCCAGTTCCAGCACTTCGGCCTCGTCCAACCCCAGATCGATATGGGTCGCGATCAGCGCCGCCCCCCCCGCCTTCAGATGGTCGCGCACCACCCCTGCAAACAACGCGACCGAAGCCTTGTCGAGCGAGACTGTCGGCTCATCCAGCACCCAAAGCGCACGCCCCGTCACCAACAGCCGCGCAAGGCCCAAACGCCGCTTCTGACCTGCCGAGAGGTTCGCGGCCTGACGGTCGCGCAGCTCTGACAGGTTCATCCGCGCCAAAGCCTGATCCACCGCCCCCGTGCCATAGACCGCCGCCCAGAAGGCCAGATTTTCGGCCACCGTCAGGGTGGATTTCAGCCCGTCCGCATGGGCCGCATAGGCAATCGCATCCCCCCCGACCGAGATGTCACCGCCCAGCGCCGGTTGCAGGCCCGCAATAGTGCGCAACAGCGTGGTCTTGCCGATGCCATTCGCACCGCGCAGCACCAGACAGCCGCCTGCGCGCAGCACAAAGCTGACCCCTTCCAGCAAGGGGATGCCGCCACGGGCAATCGAAACGGAGGAGACGCGCAATTCCATACCGTCACCCCTATCCCAGCAAGGGCCTCGCGAAAAGGGGAAGCGCCCGCGTCATAGCGGCTCGATATCGCCCTGCGCGCGGGTGCTGTGGAAATCGGCCACGAAAGCTGCCAGACGCCCCGCCGCGATGGAGGCGCGCAAGCCCGCCATCAGGTCCTGATAATAGCGCAGGTTGTGCCACGTCAGCAGCATCGAGGCGATGATCTCATCCGA
>JAQWYA010000024.1 GCA_029254215.1 Pseudorhodobacter sp.
GGCGTGTGGGCTTCAATCGGGGCGACCGCGCCTTCTGGCCGGATCGTGCCAGCTTTATTCCCTACCGGGGCAGCGTTGCCGAATGGCCCGAGGCCTTTGCAGCCCTTTTGGCCGAACATGGCTTCACCGATCTGGTGCTGTATGGCGATACCCGCCCGCTTCATGCCCATGCCATCCGCATCGCCCGCGCGGCGGGGCTGTGCATTCATGTGTTCGAGGAAGGCTATCTGCGCCCCCATTGGGTGACGTATGAGCGGGGCGGGTCCAACGGCAATTCGCGCCTGATGGAGCTGACGCTGGCCCAGATGCAAAGCGCCCTCACCCACTCCGACATGGATCTGCCAGACGCCCCCGCCCATTGGGGCGACATGCGCCAGCATATGTTCTGGGGCGCGCTGTATCATTGGTTCGTCCTTGCCGGCTTTTGGGATTTCCGCGCCTACAAGCCGCATCGCGCGCTGACCGTCTGGCAAGAGTTCCTGCTTTATGGCAAGCGGCTGGTCCTGTTGCCGATCCACCGCTGGGAACGGATGCTGGCGTCTTTCCGCATCAAGCATGGCGGATTTCCTTATCATCTTGTGCTGTTACAGCTGGAACATGATGCAAGTTTTCAAATGCATTCGCCGTTCGGCACGATGACCGAGTTTCTGTCTGTCGTGATTGAAGGCTTTGCCAAAGGGGCCGCCCCGCATCACCATCTGGTGTTCAAGGCGCATCCGCTGGAAGATGGCCGCGTGCCTGTCCTGCGCGAAATCCGCAGGCTTGCCCGCGCCCATGGCATCCAGAACCGGGTGCATTTCGTGCGGGGCGGCAAGTTGGCGGGGTTGCTCAATCACGCGCGCTCGGCGGTAACCGTCAATTCGACGGCGGCGCAACAGGTGCTGTGGCGGGGATTGCCGCTCAAGATCTTCGGGCAGGCGGTTTATGGCAAGGCGGAGTTTGTCTCCTCCCAGCCCGTGGCCGATTTCTTTGCCCATCCGAACCGCCCCGACAGCCGCGCCTACCGCGATTTCCGGCATTATTTGCTAGAAACCAGTCAGGTGCCGGGCGGGTTTTATTCCGCGCGCGGACGGCGCGAATTGCTGCGTCAGGTCGTCGATATGATGTTGATGCCCGAAGACCCCTATGACGCGCTGGTTTCAGGCAGCGCGGCACCACGGCAACAGTTGCGAATCGTCAACTGAGCAAAGCCCACAAGACTGGCAATTTATTCTGCCTTTCTGTAGGGTTGTAAAAAAAACTTGAGGCAGTTTCCAAAAAAGGAGCCCGGGCAGTGAAAATTTCGACGGTTAAAGGGGCCAAGGGCTTGGCCCTCGCGATGCTTGTTGTCGCGGTCGGATCCTGTGGTCTGCCGCGCTCCGGCCCCACAAAAAATGAGATTTTTCAAGGCTCTGTCCTGAAAAAGGGGGATGCCTTTATCGTCGCCGTGAACCCAAGGGTAAACCGTGCAACGGCTGTTGTGCCGGCACTTGGCTTCAGCTCTTCCTTCCGCAATGCGGGCCTCGTCGGCTCTGACACGATTGCGCCGGGCGATATTGTGACACTGACCGTCTTTGAAAACGTAAAGGATGATCCGCTTCTTGGTGCGCCGGGGCAGCGTGTTTCGGTGCTGGATCAGATCCAGGTGGACGGGAGCGGTTATATCTTTGTGCCCTATGTCGGGCGCGTGAAAGCCGCGGGGCAAAGCCCGGAAAGCCTGCGCAAAATCATCACCAGCAAGCTCGACACGCAAACGCCGGACCCACAGGTTTCGGTCCAGCGCGCGCCCGGCGATGGCGCAACCGTGACGATTTCCGGCTCTGCGGGCACCCAAGGCGTTTTCCTGATCGAGCGGCCGACCCGCACCTTGGCGGCCATGCTGGCCCGCGCGGGGGGCGTGTCGATCGACCCGTCGGTTGCGATCATCCGCGTCACGCGCGGCTCGCAAACCGGGCAGATTTGGCTGCAAGACCTCTATGCAAACCCCTCGCTGGATATTGCCCTGCGTCCGGGCGATCAGATCGTGATCGAAGGGGACCAACGCTCTTTCGTGGCGCTTGGGGCGACCGGGGCGCAAAGCCGCGTTCCGTTTGAGACCCAGACCCTTTCCGCGATTGAGGCGATTGCTCAGGTCGGCGGCCTCAACACCAGTATCGCTGACCCGACCGGGGTCTTTATCTTCCGCAATGAACCCGCCGAAATCGCCAATGTCGTTTTGGGCCGTAGCGATCTGATCGGGGATCAGCGGATGGTCTATGTCCTTGATCTGACACAGCCAACCGGCCTGTTCGAGGCCCGCGATTTCCTCGTTCGCGATGGCGATACCGTTTACGTCACCGAGGCCCCCTTCGTTCAATGGCAGAAAACCATCTCTGCTGTGACGGGTACGGTCGGCAGTGTGAACGGGTTGGCCTCGACCGCTACGGGCAAATAACCCATGCCTTCCGGGCAACAGCACGCCGCCGGGGTCCTTCCCCGGCGGCTTTGCTTTTACACCGGCGGGTTCTGGCGTGAAAAGCGCTTGCGCCGGATCCTGAGCCTCGCCGGGCATGAATTGTCGCTCGGCTGGCCGGGAAAAGGCGATGGCGTTGTTGTGTGGGGGCAGTCGCCCTATGCCCATCGCGGCGCTTGGGTGGCGGCCAAGACGGGGGCAGCGCTGATCCGGGTCGAGGATGCGTTTTTACGCTCTGTCCGGCCTGGCCGCATGGGGGAGCCGCCTTTGGGCCTGATCATTGACCCGATTGGCCTGCATTTCGACGCCTCCCGCCCGTCTTTGCTGGAGACAGTGCTAAACACCCAAGATTTTACAAAATCGAACATTAATGCCGGCGCAAGCGCCGGAATAGCGCGTCTAAGGGTATCCGATATTTCAAAATACAACATGCATGATCAAAGCAGCTCATTGCCCGCACCGGGCTATGTGCTGGTGATCGACCAGACAAAAGGCGATGCCTCGCTGCCGCCCGCGGCAGAGGCGCTGTTCAAACGGATGCTCGCTGCCGCCCGGTCTGAACATCCGGGCGCGCGCATCGTCATCAAGACCCATCCGGAAACCACCCTTGGCCTGCGTCCCGGTCATTTTGGCCCCTCGGACCTGCAAGCGCCGGATCAGATGCTCACAACCCCGCTCTCTCCCTGGCGGTTGGTGGAGGGGGCAAGCGCGGTCTATACCGTCTCCTCTCAACTGGGGATGGAGGCGGTCTTTGCCGGAAAAACCCCGCGCGTCTTTGGGCAACCCTTTTACGCAGGCTGGGGATTGACCGCGGATGAGCAACCGCTGCCCCGCCGGGGCCGCACCCTGACCCGCGAGGATCTGTTCGCGGCCGCCATGATCCTGACGCCGACCTGGTATGATCCCTGCCGCGACCGGTTGTGCAGCTTTGAAGAGGCGATGGACCAGCTTGAGGCCGAAACCCGCGCCTATCGCGAGGATCATCGCGGCCATCTGGCCTTGGGGATGCGCGTGTGGAAACGGGCACATCTGCAATCGTTCTTTGGCCGCCAGAAGCCTGTAACCTTCGTCAAGTCCGCCCCGGAAGCTTATGAAAAAGCGTCAAAATCCGGAGCAAGCGTTTTGGTTTGGGCGGGAAAGGAAGCG
>JAQWYA010000054.1 GCA_029254215.1 Pseudorhodobacter sp.
CGCGAAGGGCCGTGGCTGATCCGTGAGGGGAAAGGCGGCGGCCAACGGGTCAGCGCCGCCAGTCTTGCCGCAGGCTTTGCCGCCATTGCCATCACCCAGACTGACATCACGCGGGCCGAGGGCGCGATGGCCGCCCTTGGCCAACCCCCGCTGTTCATGGTGCGCAGCGAAGATACGGCGCTTGACGTGGCGCTGGATGCCCGCGGCTATCGGATCCACGACCCAGTGGTTCTGTACTCTGCGCCCTGCGAGACACTTGCCACCCCCGCCCCGCCCCGGATGGCTGCCTTCCCGCATTGGCCGCCCATGGCGATTGCCGCCGATCTTTGGGCCGAAGCCGGGATCGGGCCGGATCGGCTTGCGGTCATGAACCGCGTCAAAGGGGCGAAAACTGCGATCCTCGGGCGGCAGAAAGACCGGGCCTCCGGCGTGGCCTTTGTCGCCTGCGATCACGATGCCGCGATGCTTCATGCGCTGGAGGTGACGCCAAACCAGCGTCGGCAAGGTTCCGCCAACAATATCATGCGGTCCGCGGCAGTCTGGGCGCTAGAGCATGGGGCCAAGACCCTGACGCTTGCCGTGACCGAGGCCAACGCCCCTGCCCGCGCGCTCTATGCTTCCCTTGAAATGCAAATTGTGGGAAAATATCACTATCGAAAGAAATGAGCCCAGAGGGCCAGAGCAGTGACCAAACCGGATCAAGCGCCTCTTTTCAAGGATCGGTGTGCCAAGGCGTTCGCCTTGCAGGCCGCCGTGTTTATGGGCCTCGCCGCCGCCCCTGCTTTCGCCTTCATGCCGGAGTTTTCGACGGGTTTCGCCCAGACAGCGGCGGTTCCGCCCACGCTTGCCAGCTATCGTTTGCCAACCGGCCCGTGGCGCGCCGAAGGTATGGATCTGCGCCGCGTTGAGGGCCAGACAGAACGGATCGCCTGGAAACTCGACGCCCCTGACCTCAGCACGCTGGAAATCATGGCACCGCTCCGGGATCAGTTAGCAGGTGATGGCTATTCGATCCTCTTTGAATGTGAGACTGAGGGCTGCGGCGGGTTTGATTTTCGCTACGCGGCTGAGGTTTTGCCCGAACCGGAAATGCATGTGGATCTGGGGGATTTCCGGTTTCTCTCTGCGCAAAAGGGCAAGGCCGATGCTGTCAGCCTGATGGTCAGCAGATCCGCGCTTTTTGGCTATGTGCAGATGACACGGGTCAGCGCGACCGCCGCAGCCCCGCGCCTGCCCATGCCCCAGCTTGCGCAGGCGAATCCTCCGACCGCAGAACCCAACACGGGCGCGATTACCCTGTCGACCGCCTCTCGTCCGGCGCTTGTCGCGCCCTCTGACCAGATCGCAGGGCCAATGGCGGAACAGCTTGTGACCGGCGGGGCCGTTGTGCTGGAGGGGCTAACCTTTGCCACCGGCGCGGCAGAGCTTGCCGAGGGCCCTTACGGCTCATTGCAAGCCTTGGCCGAATGGCTCCGCGCCAACCCCGACAAGACGCTTGCGCTGGTGGGCCATACCGATGCCTCGGGCAGTCTTGAGGCCAATATCGCCGTTTCAAAGCGCCGCGCGCAATCTGTGCGCAACCGGCTGATCACGGCCTATGCCATCCCCGAGGCGCAGATCGACGCGCAGGGCGTCGGCTATCTTTCACCGCGCAACAGCAACCTCACCGAAGAAGGCCGCCAGCAAAACAGACGGGTCGAAGCCATCCTGACCTCGACCCGCTGAGTGGTGTTCTGCCTTAAGCCGGATTACCAGACATCCGGGCCTTTTTCGCTGTAGCGCCGCGCCAGAAAATCAATGAAGGCCCGGACTTTCGGCTGCGTGAACCGGCCCGGCGGATAGACCGCATAGATGCCAAGCGTCTCGACCGGCAGTCCGGGAATAGCCTCTTCGACCTGACCGGCCTTTAGCGCGTCGGAATAGAGGAACGAGGGCAGATAGGCGATGCCCAGCCCTGCAACGGCCGCATTCAACAGGGATTGACCGTCATTCACCGTCAACCAACCCGCCGTCCGCACTTGGCGCTTTTCGCCAGAAGGCGAAGGGATTTTCCAGACATTGCCATTGGCTTGGTTGGAGTAGTGCAAAAGCTTATGCTCGTTCAGATCGTCGATCTTCATCGGCCGCCCGAATTTCTGAAAATAGGACGGTGAGGCGATCATCCGTTTGGTCGTCTCGGTCAGCTTGCGGGCACGCAGGCTACTGTCTTCCAGATCCCCGATCCGCACGGCCATATCGAACCCTTCAGAGATGAGTTCGACATATTGGTTGTTCAGCACCATGTTGACGGTGATATCCGGGTATTCCAGCAGGAATTCCCCCAGAATTGGCGATAGCAGGTTCACCCCGAAATCGGTCGCCACGCTAATCCGCAACAGCCCCGAAGGCGCCGATTGCATCGAGGTGACAAGGGCATCCGCCTCTCCTGCATCATTCAGAACACGCCGCGCCCGATCATAATAGGCAAGGCCGATCTCGGTCGGGCTGACGCGCCGTGTCGTCCGGTTCAGCAGGCGCGCGCCAAGCCGCGCCTCCAGCGAGGAGACATGTTTCGAGACGGCTGATTTGGAAATCCCCATCTTCTTGGCCGCGTCGGTAAAACCGCCCTGATCCACCACAGTGGCAAAAGCTTCCATTTCTGTAAGTCGATCCATCGTTCTCCCCATGCGATAAGTGCAGGTACAAGCCCCTTATTGATCGCGAAATCGGGCAAGATAGGGGCGAGGGCGGGGCCAGTCCGGGGTAATTGCGAGGATCGTTTAGGGCATGGAAACAGCCGGGGCAGCCATGCGGCCCGGGCAACAGGCGGGGAAAGGGCCGAAAACGGCCCCCTCCCCCGCGTCGAAGTGCTTAAAACGTGGCGGCCAGACGCGCCCCTTGGTCGATGGCGCGCTTGGCATCGAGTTCAGCCGCAACATCCGCGCCCCCAATGACATGATGCGCAACACCCGCCGCCGACAGGGCATCGGCAAGGCCACGCTCGGGCAGTTGGCCTGCACAAAGCACCACCGTGTCAACGGCCAGGACTTCGGTGCCATCGGCGCCCGTAACCTGCAAGCCCTCGGGCAAGACAGCATCATAGCTGACGCCGCCACGCATCTGCACCTGCTTCATTTGCAACGCTGCGCGATGGATCCAGCCCGTTGTCTTACCCAGCCTGCGGCCCGGCTTTTCGGCCTTGCGCTGCAGCAAGATCACCTCGCGGGCCGCAGCCTCGGGGCGGGGGCCCGCCTTGGCCAGACCGCCCGGAACCAGCGCCGGATCCCCGACACCCCATTCCTTTTTCCAAAGCTCCAGATCCTCAGACGGGCTTTGACCCTGATGCACAAGGAACTCGGCAACATCAAAACCGATCCCGCCTGCCCCGATGATCGCCACGCGCTTGCCCACCGGGGCACCGCGCAACACCTCGGCATAGCCCAGCACATTTGCCGCGTCTTGCCCTGTGATCCCCGGATCGCGCGGTGTAACACCGGTGGCGATCACCACCTCGTCAAAGCCCGCCAGCATAGCTACATCTCCACGCGTGTTCAGGCGCAGATCGACGCCACGGCGTTCAAGCATCCGGGCGAACCAATCAACAAGGCCGTGAAACTCTTCCTTGCCCGGAACCTGTCGCGCCAGATTAAGCTGCCCACCGACCTGTGCGTCGGCCTCGAACAGGGTCACGCTATGGCCCCGTTCGGCGGCAACGCTTGCGCACATCATCCCCGCAGCCCCGGCCCCGACCACGGCAATTCGGCGCGGCACCTCTGCCGGATCATAGCGCAGCACGGTTTCGGCACAGGCGCGCGGATTGACAAGGCAAGAGGTCAGCTTGCCGCTGAACGTATGGTCCAGACAGGCTTGGTTGCAGGCGATACAGGGCGCGATTTCATCCGCGCGCCCCGCTGCGGCCTTTGCCACAAACTCCGGGTCCGCCAGAAACGGCCGCGCCATCGAGACCATATCCGCTTGCCCCTGCGCCAGAACCGCCTCCCCCACCTCCGGGGTGTTGATACGGTTTGAGGCTATTACCGGGATCGACACTTCCGGGCGCAAACGGGACGTCAGCCATGTGAAGGCCGCGCGGGGGACCGAGGTGGCAATCGTGGGAATCCGCGCCTCATGCCAGCCAATCCCGGTGTTCAGGATCGTGGCCCCCGCCGCCTCAACGGCTTTGGCAAGCAAGACCACCTCATCCCAGCTTGACCCATCCGGCACCAGATCAATCAGGCTGATCCGGTAGATCAGGATGAAATCGGCCCCGACAGCGGCCCGCACCCGGCGCACGACCTCGACCGGAAGGCGCATCCGGTTTTCATAGCTGCCGCCCCAGTCGTCGCTGCGCTTGTTGGTGTGACGCACCAGAAACTGGTTCAGGAAATACCCCTCAGAGCCCATGATCTCCACGCCGTCATAACCCGCCTCTTGCGCGCGCTTGGCCGTGGTCACGATATCCGCGATTTGCTTTTCGATCCCCTCTGCATCCAGCTCTTTCGGAACGAAGGGCGAAATCGGCGCCTTGAGGGCAGAGGCCGAAACACAATCCTTGCCATAGGCATAGCGCCCGGCATGCAGGATCTGCATCGCAATACGCCCCCCCGCCGCATGGACCACCGCAGTCACGCGCTGATGGTTGGCAATATCCTTGGCCGTATACAGCCCCGCCGCCCCCGGAAACACACCACCTTCGGGATTGGGGGCCATCCCCCCCGTCACGATCAGCGAAACCCCGCCCCGCGCGCGGGCTGCGTAGAACTCTGCAACACGGCCCCAATCGCCCGTTTCCTCAAGGCCCGTATGCATCGAGCCCATCAGCACCCGGTTGGGCAAAGTCACAAAGCCAAGGTCCAGCGGGGCCAGCAGATGCGGATAGGTTGCCATGAAAATATCTCCCTGATTTGGCGCGACAATGGCGATTGCAGGGGGCAAAGTCACGCCCAACGCGGCGTCACACAGAGGGCTTGCGGCAGGATGAAACGGGCCGGGACTAAGGCTTTAGCCCATCGTCTCAAGGCAATGACGGCGAAAGGCGCGTTTCAGCATGTCCAGTTCGGCGCGCAAAAGATCCATCTCGGCGCGGATGTCTTCGTCAAGCTCCAGCCCGGCGAGAATCGTGAAATGATCCAGCCTGTCGCCGGTTTCCGCATCCCGGATCAGAAAGGTATGCACCCCATCCGACAAGAGTTCCGCCGGAATCGGGATGCGCACGCCCCACTCGCTGTCCTTGCCGGGCACCGCCGCGACGGTAACAACGGGAAGCGCCGTTTCCAGATAAAGCGCTTCCAGCTTGGGTTGCTCAGCCGCGCCGGTCAGCACCCCTTCCCAGATGCCCGCCAAAAACCGCGTTTTGGTCAGTGTCATCATGCTCATGTCTTGGCCCTCACAATTCTGCTCTGGGGCGGCGCGACATGGTGACATCGCGCAGGATGATCTGATTCATTTCCGGCCCTTCAAAGATCATATCAACCCAGACCTTTTCGATCCGTTTTTCATTCATCTTGGTGTAGGCCAAGTCGAATTCGACCATCACCTCTTCTGAGTTCATCGGCAATTCCCGCACGACCTGTTCCACATTCGGGCCATGTTTCAGGTTAAGCCGCACAAAAATTTCGAGGGGTTTTTCCAGCTCCACCACAGCATCCAGCCGGATCAGATGGTTCAGCTTCAGCCCCTGCGCCGCCGCGTCCGGCAAATCCAGCACAAGCGACAGGAACGAGCCGTCAAACCGCAAGACATCCATGCGCAAGCCGAAAGGGGCCAGATCCACCTCGCGGCTGTTGCGGATCTGGCGCACCGTCAATTCAGAGCGGCGGCAATCGTGAAACAGGGTGCTGCCCGGCGCAATTTCAGCCTTGCCGGGAACCGAGGCGAGGCCCGGCACCGGGATGCGGCCTGTCCAGAGCATCGGGCGCCAAGACCAATCGGTTCCCAAGGGGCGGCGAAACGCATGGTTGCCGATGACAGGCAGGGCCAGCCGATGGTCGGCCTGATGCAGAACACTATCGAGGCTTTGCTTCAGGGCCAGCGCCTGCGCCTTGAAATCGCGCAGAACACTCAGGCTGACCTCAGGGGCCACATCAGCCACCCGCCGCCAGCGGCGCAAGGCCGCGCGCTGCACCAGCTTGTCTGTCCAACGGTTTCCGCGCTGTGCCATTTACCCACTTACTCTTAATCTCGTTGCCACTCTGGCGGGGATTGTTTCCCGTTTCGATTAAAGGCCCTTATCCTACAGAATGGCTTAACGCTCCAGCCTAAGGGAAGCCCTCAGCCCGTTTTTTTAAAATGCGCGGTTTTTTAGGGGCCGCCGGGGCAATCAGGTCGCATTTGCCCGACGCATGGCGCGCACGAAATTGCGGATCAATCGCTGGCCAGCCTCTACGGTCAGCTCATTTTGCGGCTGCGAGCGGACAGAGAGCGTCAGCAACCGGCCTTTCAGCGCCATGAAGGCCCGCCAGTTTTGCTTGGCCTCGGTTTCGCTGCTATCGGTCAGACGCACAAAGACGGCCTCACTGATGGCCATCACCTCATGCACCGTCACTGTTTCCGAATCGGCAACACTGCTTAGGGCGCGGCGGCCCTCCCTGCCATTCAGATAAACGGCCAGAACCGCCCCATCCAAGGGCTGCCCATCGGCAGAGTTTTCCGGCCCGATGGTCGCGGTCAGGATTGCGGGGCTGGCCCCGTTCAGAAACCCAAGCGCCCGGTCGCAGGCGGACAGGGCAACGAATTCTGCCTCTCCGCGCACCTGCTTTGTCCGTTCAAGGGCGCAAAACCCTGCGGGACCGGCAACGACAATACCCTCCCCCGTGGCCGAGGCGAAAGAGATCGTCCCTTGCGCCGCGCCCTGCGGTGGGCTGCCGGGCGCAACGCAACCCGACAGCACCACCGCGATCAGCGCGGATTTACTGATCCATGTAGACATGCCGCTCCTCAAGCGCGCCGGGATGGGTGACAGCGCCCAACCGTGCACCCCCCACCAGCTTTGCATATTTCCACAAAGCACCGGTTGCATATTCGGTCTGGCGCGGGCCGGCCCAAGCCGCTTTGCGCGCGGCCAGTTCTTCATCCGTCAGGGCCACGGACAATTCGCCGGTGATCGCGTTGAGGGTGATGACATCGCCGTTTTGCAAAAGCGCAATCGGGCCGCCATGCGCCGCCTCCGGCCCGACATGCCCGACGCAGAAGCCGCGCGTCGCACCCGAGAACCGCCCGTCCGTGATCAGCGCCACCTTCTTGCCCATGCCCTGCCCGGACAGGGCCGCCGTGGTCGACAGCATCTCACGCATGCCGGGGCCACCGGCGGGGCCTTCGTTGCGGATGACGATCACTTCGCCTTCCTTGTACTGGCGCGCTTTCACAGCCTCGAATGCATCCTCTTCGCATTCAAACACGCGGGCGGGGCCGGTGAAGGTCTGTTCGGCCGTGCTCATGCCCGCGACTTTCACGATCGCGCCTTCCGGGGCGAGGTTGCCTTTCAGGCCCACAACACCGCCGGTTTTGGTGATCGGGCTTGCGATGTGATAGATCACCTTGCCATCCGCATCCCCTTCGATACGGTCAAGCTCTTCCCCGATCACACGGCCGCTGGCGGTCATGCAATCTTCGTGGATCAGCCCCGCCTTGCGCAATTCCTTCATCACAACCGGAACACCGCCGGATTCATAAAGGTCCTTGGCAACATATTGGCCGCCCGGCTTCAGATCGACGAAGTAGGGCGTGTCGCGGAAGATGTCGCAGACATCAAAGAGGTCGAAATCGATTCCGGCCTCATGCGCGATGGCAGGCAGGTGAAGCCCCGCATTGGTGGACCCGCCGGTGCAGGCCACGATCCGCGCGGCATTCTCAAGGCTCTTGCGGGTGACGATGTCGCGCGCCCGGATGTTCTTTTCGATCAGGTTCATCACGGCAACGCCCGAGGCTTCGCCATACTGATCGCGCGACTCGTAAGGCGCAGGCGCACCCGATGAGTTCATCAGCGCAAGGCCAATCGCTTCCGACACGCAGGCCATGGTGTTGGCAGTGAACTGGCCCCCACAGGCCCCGGCACTGGGGCAGGCGATCCGCTCAAGGATTTCCAACTCGGCATCCGACATGTTGCCCGCCTGATGCTTGCCCACGGCCTCGAACACGTCCTGAACGGTCACGTCCTTGCCATTCAACCGGCCCGGCAGGATCGAGCCGCCATAGATAAAGACCGAAGGCACGTTGAGGCGCACCATGGCCATCATCATGCCCGGCAACGATTTGTCACAGCCCGCAAGACCAACCACCGCATCATAGCAATGGCCGCGCATCGTCAGTTCAACCGTATCGGCGATCGCCTCACGGCTGGCCAAGGAAGAGCGCATACCTTCATGCCCCATGGCGATACCGTCGGTCACGGTGATCGTGGTAAATTCGCGCGGGGTGCCGCCCCCCTTCTTGACGCCGCCCTTGACCGCTTGCGCCTGACGGTTCAGCGCGATGTTGCACGGGGCCGCTTCGTTCCAGCAGGTGGCAACGCCGACCCAAGGCTGGTGGATTTCTTCCTCGGTGATCCCCATCGCATAGAAGTAAGACCGATGCGGCGCGCGCGACGGGCCTTCGGTTACATGGCGGCTGGGAAGCTTGGATTTGTCAAAGCGGGTGTTGGTGGTCATTTCGGGTCCTCCGGCATATGGTTGCCAAAAGGGATACTGGCCCGCCGCCACCGGGGCAAGACGCGATTGCGCCGCTTTCCGCCCCGCTTTAGGCTTGGTCTGTCGGAATTTCGGGGGGAATTGCCTCTCCGCAACAAGGGCTGCACTGCGATGAGGGCCATCACCTCGCTTCACCTGCTGGAAAAGCTGGGCAAGACGCGTCTGTCCCGGCACTTTTTCGCGCGCGATTTCCTCTATTCCGAGATCGGCAATTTCCACGCCATGCAGAACCTGCCCGAGGATACGGACCTGTTCCTGCAGGCGGGGCGCGCGCTTTGCCTGAACCTGCTGGACCCATTGGTCGAAACCTTCGGGCCGATTGCGGTGCGATCGGCTTATCGGAGCCCTTCGGTCAATCACTTCGGCAATGCGCATGACCTGAAATGCGCGCGAAACGAGGCGAATTATGCGGGCCATATCTGGGACAAGCGCGACGGCGCGGGGCGGATGGGGGCTTGTACCTCGGTTGTGATCCCGTGGTTTGCCGATCAATACACCCAAGGCCGCAACTGGCGCGATCTGGCTTGGTGGGTGCATGATCACCTCCCCTATTCCGAGATGTGGTTTTTCCCGACCAATGCGGCTTTCAACCTGACATGGCGGCAAGACCCGGCGCGCACGATTTCCTCTTACATCGCGCCCAAGGGTAAACTGCTGCGCGAAGGGGCCAACCCGGCAGAACCGCCCGAGGCGCGGCGCAATCGCTATGCCGATTTTCCACCCTTGCGCGGCATCGTTTACCCCCCAATCCCCAGCAACTGGGCAAGCCCGGAAAGCGTCTCATGACCCCCCTTCCCCGCCTCTGGGTGCTGGATGCCAGCCGCACCGCCGCTTTGGTCTGCATGGTCTGGTTTCACTTCAATTTTGATCTGATGCTGTTTGGCCATCTGCCGCCGGGCGTCATGTTCACCGGCAACTGGCCCTATTTTGCGCGGGGCATCGCGGGCAGCTTCTTGTTTCTGGCCGGGGTATCGCTGTGGCTGGCACATTCCGGCGGGGTGCGCTGGCCTGCGTTCTGGCGTCGCTTCGGGATCGTTGCAGGGGCAGCGGCGCTTGTCAGTGGGGTGACCTATTTCAGCTTTGGCGGCGGCTATGTACGCTTTGGCATCCTTCATGCGATTGCCGCGAGTAGTCTGATCGGGCTCGCATTCCTGCGGCTTCCCGCCACCGTGACGCTTGTCATAGCACTTGGCGTCTTTTTG
The DNA here is from genome assembly GCA_029254215.1 of Pseudorhodobacter sp. Classification (GTDB taxonomy): domain Bacteria; phylum Pseudomonadota; class Alphaproteobacteria; order Rhodobacterales; family Rhodobacteraceae; genus Pseudorhodobacter. The sequence continues at coordinate 9,866 of JAQWYA010000054.1, forward strand.
GCGCCGATGGGGCTGCGATCTGATCTTTTCGCAGCGCCGTGGCTTTTGTGGCTGGGCCTTGCCCCCGAAGTTCCGCCGATGATGGATTACGAGCCGCTTTTGCCATGGGCTGCCCCGTTTCTGGCCGGGATCGCGCTGGCCGATCTGGCCGACCGCGCAGGTCTTTGGCAAAGCCTGTCACGCTGGCGGATGACGGGGCGGATGGGGCGCGCCTTGGCTTGGCCGGGGCAGCACAGCCTTGCCGTTTATCTTATTCACCAGCCCGTGCTTTTTGGCTTCGTCTGGCTTTATACCTATCTGGGGCTGTAAGGCCGCGACGCAAAGGATACGACTATGAGCCAGCTTTCCGGGGAAATACCTGATCTGTACCACGCCTTGCGGACAAGCGGCCAAGGCCCCGAGATGCTGGAGCCTTTGATCGCAGAGGCAGATCCCGCGATTGCCCGGCGCGCGCTGTCCGTCGATCAGTCTTTGCTGCGGGCGGTGATGCGGATGGGTCTGGGGCAGCCTCCGATCTCCGCTGCGGAAAAGGTTCTGCAATTCCTGCGCGGGGCGTGGCCCTCCCCCCTTTTTCAACCCGCGCTGAGTGAAAGCCGCGTCATGGCCCTGCCCACAGGGGGGCAGATCGCGGATATGCCCGCATTCTCGGACCGCCGGTTTGATGCGTGGTTTGCCGCCCAAGCCTGCGACTATGGGATTGGGCTTTACGCCGAGAAACGCAATGTCTACGCCAGCGCCCATTTCGCCGATGCCGCCAGCCCCGAGCGGCGGACGATCCACTTGGGCCTCGATGTGTTTGCGCCCGCCGGGACAGCGGTTTTTGCGCCGCTCGCCGGGCGCGTGGAAAGCGTTTCCTACAACTCAGACCCGCTGGACTACGGCCATACGTTGATCCTTGAACATCAAACGCCCGAGGGCGTGCCGTTCTTCACGCTTTACGGGCATCTTGGCGCAAGCCTTCCGGGCCTTTTGACCAAAGGCGATGCTGTCAGCCCCGGCCAACTGATTGCGCATCTGGGCGATTGGGAGGAGAACGGCGGCTGGGCCCCGCATCTGCATTTCCAGATCATCACCGATCTTTTGGATCAGCGCGGGACCGGCAATTTCTTTGGCGTGGGGCATGAAAGCCTTTGGGAGGTGTGGCAGGCGGTCAGCCCCGACCCAAACCTTCTGCTGCGCTTGCCGCCCATGAAGGAGATGACGGAGACCTGAGCGTCTGGGCTTTCAAATGTGGCTTTTCCGGCAAAACAGCCCGCCGCCACGCGCAAGATGCCAAAGCTGGCGCAAATATATCGGCAAATCCCAACGCACGCCGATCTGGCTCTTCCTTGCCTTTGACCCAGAAGGATCAGGCTTTGTAGCGCGCCAGAAACACGGCCACGGCCCCTTCGGCGATGCGCTTTCGGTCGGCGGGGCTCACCGTATCAACGATCCCAAACACCAGTTTCGGGAAAAGATCGGCCTTGCACAGCTCGGTCAGTTGATCCGCTGCCAGCGCCTTGTCCGGCACCCGCAACTCCCCCCGCGCTTCGGCCTCTGTCAGATAGGCCGCGATACGGGCCTTTCCCAGCTTCGGGCCACTTTCATAAAACTCACGCCCCAGCTCCGGGAAGCGTTCGGATTCCGCGACGAAAATCCGAAACAGCCGGATAAAGAACGGTGAGGTGAAAAACTCCACCAAGGTCATGGCGGCGATCGTCAGGACTTCTTGGGCGGAATGCGCCCCGCTGACCATGGCTTCGGTCTTGTCCGCCTGCCGGCAGCATTCCGCCTTGGCCACTTCCAGAAACAAAAGCCGTTTGTCGGGGAAATAGCTGTAGAGCGTGGCCTTGGAAACCCCGGCCTCGCGGGCGATGTCATCGACGCTCGCCCCTTCGAAACCATGGGACAAAAAGATCTGCCGGGCCCCCATGAGCACCTGATCGAATTTTCGACCCTTTCGGATCAATTGTGCCGCTGCGCCCATAGTCACTGTCCCCCACAGACGCAATATAGACCACTCGGTTCAGTTCCGGCAAGCGATGCGATCACTTTGCAGCGTCGCAGTCCAAAGTAGATGTCGCACCCTCTGCGCAAACAACAGTGGAAGCCTGCCCGGATTGGCTTGTGGTGGTCGTGGTTTCGGTGGGCCAGGTCAGGTTCGGAAGATCAAAGGTCATCGATCCCGCAAAAGCGGGGGTCATCAAGGCGAGAAGGGCAACAGGGGCAAGGCGAAGCGTTTTCATGGCGGTCTCTTTCATTTCGATAAGTGAACTGGTCGGTTTAGTTTTCATACATCAAGGCGAAACCGATTCACAAGCAAAAAATGAACTGGTCGGTTTAGTTTTTCGATGCCTTGAACTTCTAGTTCGGCCTGTCTACTTTAGAATCATTCCAAACTAAGGAGCGCCATCCATGATCCCCGGCCTGTCCAATCGTCGCCGTTTCGCAGACCTCTCTGAACAGGAGGTATTGGCCCTTGCGATTTCCTCAGAGGAAGACGACGCCCGCATTTACCGAAGCTATGCCGAAATGCTGCGCGAAGAATTCCCCGCCTCGGCTGCAGTGTTTGACGGCATGGCAAAAGAAGAAGATGGCCATCGCAAACGCCTGATCGAGCGCCATCAAGCCCGGTTCGGAGAGGTGATCCCCCTAATCCGCCGGGAGCATGTCGCAGGCAGCTACGCCCGGCGTCCCGTCTGGCTGACCCAGAATTTGGGCCTGGAACGGATTCGCGCCGAGGCCGGCCAGATGGAACGCGAGGCTCGCGCCTTTTACGAACAGGCCGCCACACGCACGTCGGATGCAGCGACCCGCAAGCTCTTGGGCGATCTTGCTGCGGCCGAAGCCGGGCATGAGGTTCGCGCGGGGGCGCTTGAGGCGGAGCATCTGGGCGGGGAGGCCCGCGAGGAAGAAGATCGCGCGGCGCATCGCCAATTCGTGCTGACATGGGTGCAGCCAGGACTTGCCGGGCTGATGGATGGTTCCGTCTCGACCCTTGCACCGATCTTTGCGGTCGCCTTTGCCACGCAAAACAACCACACGACGCTGCTTGTAGGTTTAGCCGCGAGCATCGGTGCTGGTATTTCAATGGGCTTCACCGAGGCTGCCTCGGATGATGGTCAATTGTCCGGCCGAGGCTCTCCGATGAAACGCGGCATTGCGGCGGGGGTCATGACAACCCTTGGCGGGCTGGGCCATGCGCTACCCTACCTCATCCCCGATTTCTGGACCGCGACGACCATCGCCATTGCCGT
>JAQWYA010000078.1 GCA_029254215.1 Pseudorhodobacter sp.
TCCTTGGCCCCTGCCACCGAGGCAAGGTTCAACAGCATCGAGAACGGCACCACCATCCGGCTTTCGGGCGGGTTGCCGGAATGGATATGCCAGACCGGATTGTTGGCCTGCTGGTCAACCGTCTGCCCCGGATAGGCGCGAAGCTGCTGGTGGTACTCGTCCACCGCGCGGGGGATCACATCAAAATGCATCCGCTTGGCGGTTTTCGGCTTTTGATACATGAAATAAGACAGCGATTCCGTCGCCGCATAGGTCAGCCATTCATCAATCGTCAGGCCATTGCCCTTGGACTTTGAGATCTTCTGCCCGGTCTCATCCAGAAATAGTTCATAAGTCATGTGGTTGGGTTTGCGCCCACCCAGAACTTCGCAAATCCCGTCATAGATCGGGGTGTTGGTCGAATGGTCCTTGCCATACATCTCGAAGTCGACGCCAAGGGCCGCCCAACGCGCCCCGAAATCCGGCTTCCATTGCAGCTTCACGTTGCCGCCCGTGACAGGCAGCGTCCATTCGCGGCCCGTCTCATCGTCGAAGGTGATCGTGCCTTCCTTGGCATCGACATGCTTCATCGGGACATACATCACGCGGCCCGTTTCCGGATGGATCGGCAGGAATGCGGAATAGGTCTGCTGACGCTCTTCGCGCAGGGATTTCAGCATGATCGCCATGATCCCGTCATAGCGCTCGGCGCAGAGGCGCAGCGTGTCGTCAAAGCGGCCCGATTTGTAGAACTCGGTCGCGCTGATGAATTCATACTCGAACCCGAAAGTGTCCAGAAAGCGGCGCAGCATGGCGTTGTTATGATGGCCAAAGCTTTCATATTCGCCGAACGGGTCCGGCACCGAGGTCAGAGGGCGTTGCAGGTTTTCGCGCAGCATTTCTGGGTTCGGCACGTTGTCGGGCACTTTGCGCATCCCGTCCACATCGTCCGAAAAGCAGATCAGACGGGTCGGAATGTCCGAGATCACCTCGAAGGCGCGGCGGATCATCGTTGTGCGTGCAACCTCGCCAAAGGTGCCGATATGAGGCAAGCCCGAGGGGCCATAGCCGGTTTCAAACAGCACATAGCCTTTTTCGGGGGCCATCTTTTCATAGCGTTTCAGGATGGCGCGGGCCTCTTCAAAGGGCCAGGCTTTGGAAGTCATCGCAGCGTCGCGCAAGGCAGACATAGGTTCCATCCTTCTTTGGAGGCGTTCTCCACCACAGAAAACGCCATAATCCGGGCAGCCCCATGCTGCCGCAGCGTCACGCCAACCCGATCTTGCCGCGACCCGCCTCTCCTATTGCCGCGCTGGTCCAAGGTCAATATTGTGGGTCCCTGAGGAACCAGAAGGAAGCGATTGAATGCCCGACACCCCCGCCTCTATGACCCCGCAGGACACACTTGTCGCTATCATGGTGGCGGTTTCCGCCTCGGATGAGGATCTGCGGACCTCGGAACTGGTGGCTATTCAGCGCATCGTCAATCACTTGCCGGTTTTCGTGAATTACGACCCGGACCGTTTCAAGCAGGTCACCCAAGTGGTGTTTGACCTGTTCGAGGAAGAAGACGGGCTGGATGCGTTCTTTGGCCTCATCCGTGATGGTCTGCCCGAACGTCTGTATGAGACCGCCTATGCGCTGGCCTGCGATGTTGCCGCCGCCGATGGTATTCTGGGCGAGGTCGAACTGCGCATGTTGCAAGAGATCCGGGACGAGCTGTCGATCGACCGCCTGCATGCCGCAGCGATTGAGCGGGGTGCAAGGGCGCGTCACCAGACGGCGTGATCCCGCGCTGCCTCAGGTGTAGGCGGCGGCCCAATGGTTCAAAAGCTCTGCCTGCATGAACCGCGCCCGGCGCGTCCATTGGTGGCCGCCTTGGGGCTGTTCGCGTTCAGACCGCGGCAGGCCATCGCGGCGTTTCGTATCGGCGCTGAAGATCGCGAAGGTCAGGTCCTTGCCCTGTGAGGGGCGGATGTAGCCCGCCAGCCCCGACACGAAATTCAGCGTGCCTGTCTTGGCAAAAACGCGGGTGGAGTGGTTCTTGATCTCGCGGCCTTTTTCGTCGCGCAAACCCTGTTCGCGCAAAAGCCCCGGAAGGGCTGTGCCACGGGCGGCCTGCAAGGCGCGCAGCATTTCTGCCGGAGCAATCCGTGAATCGCCCCCCAGCCCGGAATGATCGACAAAATGCGACGAGACGCCATGCGTCTGGGCCAGCCAGCTGGACATCTGTTGACCACTCGCCGGAAGGCTGCCCGCCCCAGAGGAGCTAAGCCCCAGCACCTCGGCGGTGATATTGGTGGAATAGCGCAGCATATCGCGCATCACTTCGGTCAGCGGCTCGCTGCGCGTTTCCGCCAGAACGGTGCCACCGGGCATCGAGGAAAGCCGGATGGGTGCTGGCAGGCGCAGCCCATGCGCCGCCATCAGGGTGCTGAATACCTCGGCGGCGTAAAGATCGGGCTGACGCACGGGCAGCCAGCGGCTTCCCGCCTTGCCAAGCGCCTGCGCCGATACCGTCCACTGATCCGAGGTGTTGTTGCCCTTGAAGGTGAACAGGGGCGCATCACGGTTCACGGCCTTGATTTCGGCCATGCTGACACGCGGCAAGAACCGCTTGCCGCGTGCATCCATCGACAGGCTGTAGCCGTTAGAGCCGCGTTTCCATTCAAAGTTCACGCGGTTGTAATTCAGATTCAGGCCCGAGATGGACGGATTATACCCGACATGAACCGGCTGATCGGCATCAATCTGGCCGATCCGGGGCAGGGCGCCGTCATGGACATAGAACTTGCCCGAAATCTCTTTGATGCCTTTTGCGGCAAGGGCCGCCGCCAGATCGCCCAGCCGGTCAGTATCAAGGCTGGGATCGCCCGATCCGGTCAGCACCAGATCGCCCGCAAGGCGGCCATTGCTGACGGGACCTGTCCCAAAGACACGGGTGGCAAACCGATGCCCCGCGCCCAGCCGGTCCAAAGCGTAAAAGCCGGTCAGCGCCTTTGCGACCGATGCGGGCGGCAGGGCAAGCTCTGCATTCATCTGATCAAGGATGCGGCCCGATCCGGTCTCGGCAACGATAAAACCGACTGCGCCACCAAGGCCGGCAGCCTCGACGATTCGGCCGGTGGCCCCTGTTGTCTTGGCGCTAGCCGCAGAAGACCCGCCGCCTGGCCGGGCCTCGGGGCGGGGGGAATGGGACGGAGCCTCGGCGCAGCCCGGAACTGCCGCACTTGCCAGCAAACCCGTCAGAACCCAACGTCTTGAAGCCATGGTTACACCTTTCGTTACGTCGGGGCGCTACTTTTGGCAGGTTAGCCAAGGCACCCCTGCGCATCAAGCCCGCGCCTGATGACATCTTCGCGCAAACGGGCCTGTCAATTGACGCAAGATCGGCCCGCGCTAGCTTTCGCTGCGGGGACGTTGAAGAAAGGCGCATCATGCGACATGTTTTCTATGGTCTTATCCTGCTGGCGGGGCTCGTCATTGGCGCGGTTGCCCCTGCGCAGGCGCAGCAGTCACCGAATCCTGCCATCCAATCCACGATCAACCAGCAGTTCGACGCCTTCCGGGCGGATGACTTTGGCAAGGCTTTCGATTTCGCCTCGCCGATGATCAAGGGCATTTTCGGCACGGCTGAGAACTTTGGCCGGATGGTCCGAAACGGCTATCCGATGGTCTACCGCCCCGATACCGTGCGAATGCTGGAACTGCGGGATATCAGCGGCAAACTGTGGCAAAAGGTGATGGTCACGGATGCCAGCGGTGCCACGCATCTGTTGGATTACGAGATGATCCAGACCGAAAGCGGCTGGCAAATCAACGCGGTGATTTTGTTGCCGCAGCCGGGTCTTGGGGCCTGAGCCTCAGGCGCTCGGTAGAAATTTGAACGGTGTGGGGCTTGTCTGCTTGACGCGCCCCGCGATTCCCCCTACTAGGCCGAGATGGAATTCGGCGCGCTGCTGTTTTGCGGTGCCCTTTATGTGTTGAAGTGATGCCTGCGGGCGTTGAATACAAGGATCACGACTATGTCGCGTGTCTGCGAACTGAGCGGAAAAGGCCCGATGACTGGCAATACTGTCAGCCATGCCAACAACAAGAACCGTCGGCGTTTCTTGCCGAACCTGAACGAAGTCACGCTGATTTCGGACGTGCTCGGTCAGTCCTTCAAGCTGCGGATTTCTGCGGCCGCTTTGCGGACCGTCGATCACCGTGGTGGGCTTGATGCCTTCCTCGCAAAGGCGAAAGACGACGAGCTTTCGACCAAAGCGCTGAAGATCAAGAAAGAGCTCACCAAAGCACAGGCAGAAGCCTAAGCTTTTGCGGCTTTGAACGCTGAGGCCCCGTGGATGCGGGGCTTTTTGCGTTTATGCGGGCTGCTTGTGCGCCGTGCCTGCGTGGTTTTGCCGCTTCCGTAGATTTTTTGGGCATGATACTGCGAGATCATGAGCCGAGCCCTGCGCCTTATTCCGATGCTTACGCTCATTCTGGCCTTTTGCGCCGGAACTGGCGTCATGTCTGTGGCGCGCGCTCAGGCAGCCGCCGCGCAGGGCCAGGATATCGTCATTTGTAGCGGCTACGGTGTGGTAACCATCACGGTGGATGCCGAGGGTAACCCGATCTCGCCTGTGCATCCCTGCCCCGATTGCGTTGCAGGCCTGGCCGCGGCGCTTGTGCCGTCTGACCTGTCGATTGCAGTCCCCCTGGCGCTGACGCGTTTCGTCCCCGACGCAACGGCTGAGACGTGGCTTGTCCTCCGCCCTTTGTACTCTGCGCAGGCGCGCGGGCCGCCCTTGACGATCTGAGTTTCGCTTCAGATCAACGTATCAAGGACATATGACATGACTTACAAAACGATTCTTGCGGCCAGCGCGGCTGCTTTTCTGGCGTTGGCGCAAGGTGCCATGGCTGACAGCGCGATCACTGTAACCGATCCCTACATGCGCGCTTCCGGGGCGATGGCCTCTTCTGGTGCGGCCTTCATGGTGATCAGCAATCAAGGGGCAGAGGATGATCGTCTGATCGCCGCGGCCTCTGATGTTGCGGATAGGGTAGAGCTGCACACGCACCAGTCCGACGCCAATGGCGTGATGAAAATGGTGCATGTCGAAGAAGGCTTCCCCATCACCGCAGGTGAGGATCATATCTTGGCCCGCGGTGGCGATCACGTGATGTTCCTCGGCCTGAACCGCCCCGTTGCCCAGGGCGATGTTGTGACGGTCACCCTCACCTTCGAAAAAGCTGGGGATGTGGTGATTGAGGTGCCTGTCGACATGGATCGCAAGCCCGATCACGCGGGCGCCGGGCATGGGGCGATGGGCCATGGCACAATGGGGCATGGCGCGGCCATGGGCCAAACCGGCAACTGATCGACCAATACCTCCAAGCCGCCCGGCATGCCGTTTTTGGCAGCAATGACCCCGCCTATCGCAGGTAGCTCATTCGCTTTTGTCAAAGGACGTGCCGGGCGGTTTTTGCCGGCTTGCACCGCCGCCAATCCGGATGACATGCAACCAGATTGCTTTGAGGCTGTGGGCAGGCGTCCCTGTCGGCAAGCTTGTGGCGAGGCAGGGTGAAAACGGCATCTTGACCCCTCGCGCCGATCCGCTTACGCAAACAAAGCCCGAGGCAAAGCGTAAATGGCGCTATCGCCTCTGCGGGCCTGTAGCTCAATTGGTTAGAGCAGGGCGCTCATAACGCCTTGGTTGGGGGTTCGAGTCCCTCCGGGCCTACCACT
>JAQWYA010000128.1 GCA_029254215.1 Pseudorhodobacter sp.
GCGCCCATGGAGAGCTTGCCGAAAGCGCCGGAGATGTAAACGGTGGTGTCGTCGTTGGCAACGTCGCCGTTGTCAGCGATGATGATGTTCATGTTGGCGCCGAAGGTCAGGCCGCCATCGGTCTCACCGGACATGTCAACAACCAGCGTAGCGGTCGAGAAAACCTGAGTCTTCGTAGCGCCTTCGCTGTTATACTGCAGGCCCATTTTGGCTGCGCCGGAGATGGCGACTTCTGCCGATGCGAAGCCAGCGGTTGCGACGAGCGCGGTCGTGGCGATAAGGATTTTCTTCATGGTGTTCCCTCATTCTCTCAAAGGTGCTATCCAACTTGGCAGTTGCAAGCTGGGGATGGCAGTGTTTCCACCCAAGCGCCGCAGATTGCAACGAAGAGGCGGCGCGCGGCTGAAAAGACGTGACCATTGGTGCAGTGATGCCACAGTGTGTAATGGTCGCGACAGATTCTTGGGGAATAGGGGCCCATAATAAGGCGTTGACCGCGAGCCCTGTGCTTCAGTGGTGTAGCGGAATAGCGGATTGGTACGGCGGGCTTAGCGGGCCCATTAATGGCGAAAGGCCGGGGTGATTCCCCCCGATGGCCCGAAAGCCCTTGTTCGGACGGGCACCCTAAGCTAGACAAACGGTGATGTGAAACGGGAGAGCCGTATGACCCTGCACCGCTTTATGCGCATTGCCCTTCTGGGCGGCCTTGTAACTTCGCTGTCTGCCTGTGGCGGCGGCTTTAGCGGATTTGGATTTGGTGGCGGCACGCGCGATGTGGCGGCGGTACGCGAAGCAGCCAAGCGTAACAAGGACGCAGAGTTCGAAATGCGGGCGGCGCAGGACGATATCATCGTGCGCCCAGAGAATGGCCAGTCGATCTGGGATATCTTCTCGGGCGGGGATGACGCGAATGTCACCGTTGAGGTGAATAAGTACATCTGGAAAGCGGCGCTTGAAGTGCTTGATTTCCTTCCTGTGCAGGCGGTTGATCCGTTTACGGGTGTGATTGTAACGGGTTACGGGACGCCTCCGGGCGGGGGCCGGGCGTACCGGGCAACGGTTTATGTGCAGGACCCGGCGCTGGATGCGCGCTCACTCAAGGTCGCGTTGCAGTCGCGGGGCGGCGGTGCTGTCAGCCGCGAAACGGCACGGGCCGTGGAGGATGCGATCCTGACACGGGCGCGCCAGCTGCGCGTTCAAGACAGCAAGCTTTGATCGTTTGAGTTGCGCGCCTCCCTGAGGGGTGAGAAGGCTTGGGGACTTGCTCGCAGGCTTTTGCGCCCAACTCAGCGCGAACAGCCGGGGGCCAGCCCCCCGGAACCCCCCGGGATATTTACGAACAGATGAAAGAGCGCAGGTCTGGTCTGGACCTTGTTGGGCCTTGCGGGTTAACTGCGCGGGATTGTTTGACCCTTGCCGTGAAGAGGCCCTGAATGCCCTATGATCCCGCCCACACCGAAGCCAAATGGCAAGAGGCATGGGATGCCGCCGATGTTTTCAAGGCGCGGCGTGACCCGGCAAAGCAGAAATACTATGTGCTGGAGATGTTTCCCTACCCCTCGGGGCGGATTCACATGGGCCATGTGCGCAACTACACGATGGGCGATGTGGTCGCGCGCTACAAGGCGGCATCGGGCTTCAGCGTTTTGCATCCGATGGGATGGGATGCGTTCGGGATGCCTGCCGAGAACGCCGCGATGGAGCGGGGCGGTCATCCGAAAGACTGGACCTACGGCAATATCGCCGACATGCGCGGTCAGATGAAGCCTTTGGGCCTGTCGATTGACTGGAGCCGCGAATTCGCCACCTGCGACCCTGAGTATTACGGGCAGCAGCAATCCATGTTCATCGACATGATGGAAAAGGGCCTCGTTTACCGCAAGAATGCGGTTGTGAACTGGGACCCGGTCGACATGACCGTGCTGGCAAACGAGCAGGTGATCGACGGGCGGGGCTGGCGGTCTGGTGCGCTGGTGGAGCGGCGGGAGCTGACGCAGTGGTTCTTCCGCATCTCGGACTATTCGGCCGAATTGCTGGAAGCGCTGGACGGGTTGAAGGACTGGCCAGAGAAGGTTCGCATCATGCAGGCCAACTGGATTGGCCAGAGCCGGGGTCTGCAATTTGCCTTCTCGACCGTTGACGCGCCCGAAAGCTTTGATCGGCTGGAGGTCTATACGACCCGCCCGGATACGCTTTTGGGGGCCTCGTTTGCCGCGATCAGCCCGGATCATCCGCTGGCCAAGCATCTGGAACGTCATGACGATGCCGTGGCGGCTTTTGTCGCGGAATGTCGCAAGATCGGCACGTCTGAGGAGGCTTTGGAAAAGGCTGAAAAGCGCGGGTTGGATACGGGAATCCGGGTCCGCCATCCGTTTGACAATGCCATTGAGCTGCCCGTCTATATCGCGAATTTCGTTCTGATGGAGTATGGAACGGGCGCGATTTTCGGCTGCCCTGCCCATGACCAGCGCGACTTTGACTTCGCCACGAAATACAAGCTGCCGATCCCGCCGGTTTTTGGCCCGGAGGGCAGCGCAGAAACGGTTTTGACCGAAGCCTATGTGCCGCCGAAGACCGAGAAAGTGACCTATTTCAGGGGCTTTTCCGGCGAGACTGTGCAAACCGGCCTTGAGGCTGTCGAGGCCGCCATTGCTTTTTGCGAGGAAAAGAGCGTGGGGCGCGGCGTCACCAATTACCGGCTGCGCGACTGGGGCGTTTCGCGGCAGCGCTATTGGGGCTGCCCGATTCCCGTCATTCATTGCGAATCCTGCGGCGTGGTTGCCGAAGCCAAGGAAAACCTGCCGATCGAGCTGCCTTATGACGTCAGCTTCGACATCCCCGGCAACCCACTGGACCGTCACCCGACATGGCGCGATTGCAGCTGCCCGAAATGTGGCGCCTCCGCCCGTCGCGAGACGGATACGATGGATACATTCGTTGATTCGTCCTGGTATTACGCGCGCTTCACCGCGCCGCATGCGCTGACGCCCACCAATGCGCTGGATGCCGACTACTGGATGAATGTCGATCAGTACATCGGCGGCATTGAGCACGCGATCCTGCATCTTTTGTACTCGCGCTTCTTTGCCCGTGCGATGCACAAGACCGGGCATTTGCCGCAAAAAGCGATCGAGCCGTTCAATGCCCTGTTCACGCAAGGCATGGTCACGCATGAGATCTACAAGACCACCGATGCGCAGGGCCGTCCGGTTTATCACCTGCCCGAAGATGTAACGGATGGAAAACTGGCCGATGGCACGGTGGTTGAGGTGATTCCCTCGGCCAAGATGTCGAAATCCAAGAAGAACGTGGTCGATCCGGTCAACATCATTCAGGCTTTCGGCGCAGATACGGCGCGTTGGTTCGTGATGTCCGACAGCCCGCCCGAGCGGGATGTGGAATGGACGGCAAGCGGCGCGGAAGCGGCCTTCAAGTTCCTGAGCCGCGTCTGGCGTCTGGCGGATGAACTGGTGCAGGCCGGAGCCGCCCCCGGAGAGATGACCGACGCCGATGGCGATCTGCTGCGGGCCGAGGCGCGGGCGATTGCCGATATCACCGCTGCCATCGAAAGCTTTGCCTTCAACAAGGCCGTGGCCAAGATCTATGAATTCACGAGCACCGTCCAGAAATCCACGGCGCTGAACGCGGTCAAGCAGCGGGCAGCGCGGACGCTGGCGCAGCTGATGTCACCGATGGTCCCGCATCTGGCCGAGGAAGTCTGGCAAATGCTGGGCGGCGAAGGGCTTGTTGCCCAAGCCCGCTGGCCCGAGGCCGATCCTGCCCTGCTTGTCGTCGAAAACGTGACCCTGCCGATCCAGATCAATGGCAAACGGCGCGCAGAAATCACGGTTCCCGCCAGCTTGCCGCCTTCCGAGGTTGAAAAGATTGTTCTGGCGGATGATGCTGTGGTGAAGTTTCTGGAGGGAAGACCCGTGAAGAAGCTGATCGTGGTGCCGGGGCGAATCGTCAATGTCGTACTTTAGTCGCCGTAAGATTCTGGCTTGGGTCGCGCTTGCGGCCACTGCAGGCTGCGGCTTTTCTCCGGCCTATGCGCCGGGGGGGGCCGGTGTTGCGCTGCAAAACAACATCGAGGCCGCAGCGCCAACGGATAAGCTGGCCTTTGATCTGGTGGAACGTCTGGAAGAACGGCTTGGCCCCGCGCAAGCGCCAAGATTTGCGTTGGACTACAAGATCAGCACCGCCCGCGACGGCGTGGCGATCACGCCGGACAATGCGACAACGCGCTTCAATCTGACCGGCTCCGTCGATTGGACCCTGAGCGACAAGACCACAGGCACACGGTTGACCGGGGGGCGGGTGGATAACTTCACCTCTTACTCTGCGACCGGTTCCACTGTGGCGGGCCTTTCCGCCGAGGAAGACGCGCAACTGCGTCTGATGCGTATTCTGGCGGATCAGATCGTCTCGCGCCTTCTGGCAACATCGGAGCAATGGGCCAAGGAATGAACCTGAAGGGCCAGCAGGCACTGCGCTATCTGGCGCAGCCCGATCCGAAAAAGGCGGGGCTGCTGATTTTCGGAGCCGATCCGATGCGGGTGGCCCTGAAACGTCAGGAAGCGATTCTGGCGCTTATCGGACCAGAGGGCGAAGCCGAAATGAGGCTTGCCCGTTTGCCCGCTGCCGATTTGCGCAAGGATACGGCGGCCCTGTCGGATGCGGTGCGCGCGCAGGGTTTCTTTCCCGGCCCCCGCGTCGCCTTTGTCGAGGATGCGACCGACGGCCTCGCCCCCCTCATTTCCGACGCCCTGCGCGATTGGCGGCCGGGTGATGCGCAGATCGTGGTGACCGCAGGCGCGCTGACAGGGAAATCCGCTCTCAAAAAGCTGTTCGACAACAGCGGGGATGCCGTTTGCATTGGTCTTTATGATGACCCGCCCACACAAGACGAGATTGAGGCAGAGCTGAAGCGCGCGGGCCTCACCACCATCTCCCCCGCCGCGATGAAAGACCTTGCGGCCCTCGCCCTTGCGCTGGACCCCGGAGATTTTCGGCAAACCCTTGAAAAGATATCGCTTTACAAATGGCAAGACACAACGCCGTTGGAACCCGCCGATGTGGCGGCCTGCGCTCCCGGCACGATCGAGGCCGAGGTGGACGAAATCATCCACGCCGTGGGCGACCGTCGTCACGATCTGATCGGCCCCCTGATGCGGCGGCTTGAAGGTCAGGGCATTGCGCCAGTGACCCTGTGTATCGGTGCGCTGCGCCATTTTCGGGCGCTGCATGGCGCGGGCACGGACCGGGACGGGGTGGCGAACGGGCTCGCCCGGATGCGGGTCTTCGGACCGCGCCGCGATGTTCTGATGCGCCAAGCCCGCGCTTGGCGGATGGAACGGCTGGAGGATGCAATGGCGGTGCTGGTTGAAACTGACATGACGCTGCGCTCTGCCTCTCGCGCGCCCGGAATGGCCCTGATGGAGCGGGCACTGTTGCGCCTCGCGATGATGCCGCAATGAGCAAGTGGCGGCGCCCCTTTCGTCCCCTTGGGCCTGCGGTGGCGCGCCCCCGCGCACGCGAAATCTTGCGCGCCTGCATAGGCGCGGGAATAGGGCTTGTGGCCTGTACCTTCCTTGTGCGCCTGACAATGACCCCGGCAACCGGCACCGGGCTTGACCCGACCTTGCTGATGATCTCTCCGCTTGGGGGGACGGCGATGCTGGTTTTTGCCGTGCCCTCCAGCCCCTTGGCACAGCCCTGGTCGGTGATCATCGGCAATACGGTCTCTGCGCTGGTGGGCGTCGCCGTTGTGATGACCGTGACAGAACCTTGGCTGGCACTGGGCCTGTCTGTGACCTTGGCGATGATTGCCATGATGCTGTTGCGCGCCATGCACCCGCCAGCGGCGGGAGTGGCCCTTGGGACGGTGCTGACCGCTGAAAGCGTCCGCGCGGTTGGGTTCTCTTACGCCTTCATGCCCGTGATGTTGGATTCGGCCCTGCTTTTGCTGGTGGCCGCCGCCTTCCATTACATGACTGGCCGTGTGTATCCGTTCCGTCAACCGGCAGAACATGCCCCGCAGATCACCACAAAGGCAGGTCTCCAACCACGGCTCGACCCCGAGGAATTGCAGGAGATCCTTCAGGACCGGCGGCTTGACGCAAATATCGGGGCCGCTGATCTTGGTCTTCTGATCGATGCAGCCCATCAGGCCGCTGCCAAGCACCTCTTTGACGGCGTGGCCTGCGCCCAGATGATGACCCGCGATGTTGTCATGCTCCGCCCTGATATGCCCTTGGGACAGGTTGCCCAGACCTTCCGCGACCACCGCGTCCGCACCCTTCCGGTTGTCGGGCCCGACGGGCTGTATCAGGGCTTGGTAACCGAAACCGATCTGGTACGGCATATGCACGACCCGGCAACCAAGCCCGAAACCGGCGTGCTGACCCGCCTGCTGCGCCCCAGCCGCGAAGCTGTCGTTCCCGTGGCCGCCGATGTCATGAACCGCAGTGTCGGCACGGCAACTGCGGCAACGCCCCTTGGCGTCCTGATCGACCTGCTCGCCGAAGGGGGGCAACAAGCCGTGCCCGTTCTGGAAGACGGCCGGTTGATCGGGCTGGTCAGCCGCTCTGACCTGATCGCAGCCCTGGCCCGCGCGCATCACCCTGATTCCACGCAAACTTGAAGGTCTTGAGATGTACAAAATCATCGGAACCGTCAAAAGCCGGGCCGCCCGCGCGATCTGGATGCTTGAAGAACTGGGCACGCCTTATGAACATCTCGCGGCCCCGCCCCGCTCCGCCGAGGCCACAAGCGTCAATCCGGCCGGCAAAGTCCCGGTGTTGATTGCCGAGGGCATCGCGATCACCGATTCCACCGCCATCATACAGTTTCTTGCAGACAGGCACGGCCAGTTCACCAAACCCGCCGGCAGCCTTGACCGCGCCCGGCAAGACAGCCTGACCCAGTTCCTGCTGGATGAATTTGACGCCCCTCTCTGGACGGCGGCCCGGCATTCCTTTGTCTTGCCCGAAACCCTGCGTCTTCCCGCCATCAAAGACAGCCTCAAGTGGGAATTTGAACGGAGCCAGAAAACCCTCGTCGCCCGCATGGGTGCGGGCCCCTACCTGATGGGAGAGGATTTCACCGTTCCCGATATCCTGCTGACCCACTGCCTTGGCTGGGCGCTGTCCGCCCAATTCCCCATCAACGAAGACCGCCTGAAAGCCTATTCCAAGACCGTGCGCGCCCGCCCTGCCTATCAACGCGCCATGGCCCGGTAAAAACAAACCCGATCCGCCATTTCTTCTTGGAAAAAATACCTGAAAACCAACGGCCGACGCCGCAGGTACAGGCCCAAATAGCGTCCGCGCCCTAACGTCCGGGCTTTCCGGGGCTGCGTGACAGAAAGCCGGGGGGGCGCCGCGCCACCCATTCAATGAATTTCGCGAGCCGAGGATGCTGTTGCAGCGCCGCGATCGTATTGTACTGCCGCGCCAGTTCCGTTTCCTTCAAAGAGGCGTGGATCTCTTTATGGCAAATGTGGTGCAGCAGAACCGTCGGGCCTTTCTTGCCGCCCTTGGCCCTTGGAACCAGATGATGCAGGCTTTGCGGAACATCCGGCGGGATCGGCCGGCCACAAAGTGCACAGATCGGGTCGCTTTCATCGGATTCCGTCATAAGCCCTTTTGTTTTCCTTGTTCAAAAGCCACGAGTTTGACAATGAACGAAGGAACGCGGCAAAGGGCAAGGGGGAAGCGGCCATGGGCGGGCAATCACAGCTGGTCGACCGTCTTTTGGGCTGGGCGGAGCAGGCGGGCGATGTCGCGCTGGGGTGGCTCGTCAGTCCGGCGGCTTGGTCGCAGTTCGGGCTTTTGGCGGTTGCGTTCGGCCTGGCGCTGATCATCACGCAGCGCCTGCGCCCCGTTCTGGCGCGGGTCCTGCAAGCAAGCCCAGATGCGCGCGGGCTTCTGGCCAATATTCGCCGCCAACTCACGCTTCTTTTGCCTTTGTTGATGCCGCTGCTCGCCTATGGTTTCACGGCTTTGGGAGAGGAATTCACGCGGTCCCTCTTCGGGTCCGGCGCGGTGATTGCCTTTGGCAAGCGGATCTTCTTGTTTCTGGCCGTTCGCATCCTTGTCAAACAGGTGCTGAAGGATCCGTTCCTCAAGCTCTTAGGGCGCTATGTTCTGCTGCCTCTGGCCGGGCTTTATGCGCTGGGGTTGCTGGACCCGCTGCTGGTCCGGCTGGATGAAACGATCATCGCCCTTGGAAACATCCGCTTTTCCGTGCTCAGCCTGCTGCGCGGGCTTGTGATTGGCAGCTTTCTGTTTTGGCTGGGAAGCTGGTCCAACCGGCAAAGCGCCGATTACATCGAAAAGCAAGAGGATCTGCGCCCCGCCACCCGCCAACTGGCGGTCAAAGCCGCCGAGATCACAATTTTCGGCGCGGCGTTCCTGTTGCTCATGTCGATCATGGGAATTGACCTGACAGCGGTCGCGGTTCTGGGCGGTGCTTTGGGTGTCGGCATCGGGCTGGGCCTGCAACAGATCGCGGCCAACTTCGTCTCTGGCGTTATCTTGCTGATCGAGGGGCAGACCACGGTGGGCGATTATGTGCAGCTTGACGGCGGAGAGGCGGGGACCATCGTCAAGATGACCTCCCGCGCCTGCATTCTGGAAACCTTTGACGGGCGCTGGATTGTTGTTCCGAACGAACATTTCATCACGACACGGGTGGTGAACTATTCCGATCAAGGCAGCGCGAACCGCTATGACGCAAGTTTTTCGGTCAGCTATGACACGGATATCAATCAGGTTCCGGCGCTGATTACAGCAGCGGTCGAGGCTTTGCCCTTCGTCCTGAAATCCCCCGAGGGGCCCGATTGTGAATTGCGCGGCTTTGGCGACAGCGGGATCGACTTTGGCGTGGAATACTGGGTTGCGGGCATTGATGACGGCAAGAACAAGTACCAAAGTCAGGTGCTGTTTGCGATCTGGAACGCGCTGAAAGCCGCAAAGATCGAGATCCCCTATCCGCACCGTGTGATTGAGATCAAATCCGGCGCGTTGCCGCAATGATCGACGCGCTGGTGATAGGCGCCGGACCTGCAGGGCTGATGGCCGCCGAAGCACTGGCCGCCGCCGGGCGCAAGGTGGTTGTGGCAGAGGCCAAACCCTCCCCCGCGCGCAAATTCCTGATGGCGGGCAAATCCGGGCTGAATATCACCAAAGCCGAAGCCGAAATGCAGTTTGTCGAGGCCTTTCACGCCGATTGGCTGCGCCCGATACTGGCCGAATTCGGCCCTGATGCCGTGCAAGACTGGTGCCGCGCCTTGGGGCAAGAGGTCTTTACCGGGTCTTCCGGGCGGGTGTTTCCCGTGGCAATGAAGGCCTCACCCTTGTTGCGGGCATGGCTGGCGCGACTTGGCGCTGCCGGGGTTGAATTGCGGCGCGGTTGGCGGTGGGAGGGGTTTGCCCCAGAGGGCTTGGCCTTTCGCCATGCGGGTGGCGCCGAAACGCTGCGCCCCGCCGTGACCGTGTTGGCCTTGGGCGGGGCGAGCTGGTCTCGGCTTGGGTCCGATGGGGCATGGGCGCCTTGGCTGGCCGCGAAAGGGGTTGAGATCGCCCCGTTCCAACCCGCCAATATGGGGTTTGAAATGGCGTGGTCGCCGCATATGACCCGGCATTTCGGAAGCCCCGTGAAGGGCGCGGCGCTTTGTCTGGACAATGGGGTGCGAGAGCGGGGGGAATTTGTCATCTCGGCCCGCGGTCTGGAGGGTGGCGGGATTTATGCCCTCAGCCGGGCGCTGCGCGAAGGGGCGCGGCTGACGCTCGATCTGTTTCCCGATCTTGATGCCGAGACGCTGGCAAAGCGTTTGGGCAAAGCGCGGGGCGGGGATACGCTGGCGGCGCGTCTGCGCAAGCTGGGTCTTGCACCCGCGGCCATAGCCCTGGTGATGGAATGGACGGCGCGCCCCCTGCCCGCGCTTTCCGCGCTGCCCGCCCTGTTGAAAGCGCTGCCCGTTCCCTTGGGGCCTCCGCGCCCGATGGATGAAGCGATTTCCGTTGCCGGAGGCATCCGGCATGAGGCGCTGACGCAGGATCTTGAACTCCGCGCCCTGCCCGGCGTTTTTGCCTGCGGTGAGATGCTGGATTGGGAGGCCCCGACTGGGGGGTATTTGCTGACCGGGTGCCTTGCCACCGGGCAATGGGCTGGCCGGGCTGCGGCGCGGTTCGGGGCTTGAGGCTGATCTGGCCCGCCCGACCTGACCCGCGTGCGCCGACCAAGGGCAAAAAGGAGGTATTTGGGCCAGGAGAATGGGTGCGGTCTGGCCCTATGACCCGCTGCGGGGCAGGGTTTGAGGCGTGGTTCGTTGGGCCAAAAGCGCCTCATGGATAGCAGGAGAGCCGACCAGTGCGCCTTGGGTTCTGGGGTCGCGGGCGTTGAACCGCAAGGGGGCGCCCTGCCCGTCCGTGGCGACCGCCCCGGCACGGCTGGCAATCAGCGCGCCTGCGGCGATATCCCATTCCCAAGCCGGGCGAAATGTTGCCATCGCATCGTGACGGCCTTCGGCCACAAGGCAAAGCCGGAAGGCCAGTGAGGGGCGGAACGCTCGGGTGACATTTGGCACACCGCCGGGCCAGTGATCGGGGGCCATGGTGGATTTGGGTGTCAGCAGGCTTGCCCCCAAAAGATCAACACGACCGCTGGGTTGGATGGGCACGCCATCCCGCAGGGCGGGGCCCGCCCGGTGGGCGGCATAGAGGCGGCCCAGCGCTGGCAGGAAGACGACCCCGGCGGTGATCTGGCCCGCTTCGGCGATGGCGAGGGAATGGGCAAAGGTATCTTCGCCGGCGATGAAGGCGCGGGTGCCGTCGATCGGGTCGATGATGAAGGTTCGTGCGCGATGGAGGCGGTCGAGGTCATCCGGGGTTTCCTCGGACAGCCAGCCGTAATCCGGCCGCGCGCCGCGCAGTTCGGACGCCAAAAGCGTGTTCACGGCCAGATCCGCCTCTGTCACCGGGCCCTGACCGTCGCCTTTATCCCATGTTTCGGGGCTTTGCTTCCAAAAGCGCAGCGCGATTTCGCCCGCTTTGCGGGCCGCAGCAACCAAAAGCGCCAGATCGTCGGCATCCTCAGGCACCGGCAAGGGTCAGCCCTTCGACCAGCAAAGACGGGATCCGCGTTGACATATGCATCCGGGCGTCATTGGCAGGGGTCATCCGCATCAGCATGTCGCGCAGATTGCCCGCGATGGTGCATTCATTCACCGCATAGGTGATCTGGCCATTTTCAACCCAGAAACCGGAGGCCCCGCGCGAATAATCCCCCGTCGTCGCATTGATGGACGACCCGATCAGCCCCGTGACCAAAAGCCCGGTTCCCATCTCTGCGATCAGATCATCGCGCGATTTCTGACCCTGCGTGAGGTCGATATTCGAGGTGCCCGGCGAGGGCGGGGCCGAAGGCCCACGGGAAGCCGAGCCGGTGCTTTGCATCCCGAGTTTGCGGGCCGTCGCAAGATCCAGCGTCCAGCCCGTCAGAATCCCATCCTTCACAATCGCGCGGCGTGCCGTGGGCAGGCCTTCGGCGTCAAAGGGGCGGCTGCCGGAAATCCGGGGGCGCAGAGGATCTTCGATCACGGACAAACCCGCAGGCAAGACCTGCTGGCCCAAGGCATCCCGAAGCCAGGACGATCCGCGCGCAATGCTGGCCCCGTTCACGGCACCCAGCAGATGGCCGATCAGGCTGGAGGAAATCCGTTCATCGTAAAGCACTGGAAACGCGCCCGTTTTTGGCTTTCGCGCCCCGGCCCGCGCCAAGGCCCGCTCTGCCGCCAATCTGCCGAAATAGGCGGGGTCTGGCAGGTCAGCGGCATAGATGCGCCCCTCTCCGGCCCAATCGCGTTCCATCGCCGTACCGCTTCCGGTGAAAGCCACCGCCGAAAGCGATTGCGAACTGCGCGCATAGCCGCCCGAAAATCCGTTGCTGGCCGCGATATGGACCTGACGGCGCGAGGCGCTGGCCGATGCTTCCACCTGAACGATCCCGTCCATGGCCATAGCGGCGGCCTCTGCCTGCCGGGCGTTTTGTTCCAGAGTGGCCGCACTCGGTTCGGGTGCCGGATCGACCAGATCCAACGCGGCGATATCCCAGTTGCGAATAAGCTGGTGGCTTTCGGCCAACCCGGCATAGGGGTCTTCGGGGGCTTCGCGCGCCATGGCCACGGCGCGTTCTGCCACGGCTCGGATCGTCGCATCCGAAGTGTCAGAGACCGAAACGCAGGCCTGCCGCTGGCCGACAAACACCCGCAAGCCCAGTTCTACCCCTTCGGACCGTTCGGCCTGTTCCAGTTGCCCGGCGCGGATGTCGATCCCGCTGGCCGTCCCTTCCACAGCCATGGCATCGGCGGCATCCGCCCCGGCCCGCTTTGCGGCCTCCAACAGCGCTTCGGTCAGCCGGTCAAGCGGGCGGGTCATACTGCATTCCTTTGCATCTTGTCCCGCAGGAGGTAGGCCGCAAAGGCCTGCCTTGCAAGTCAAAGCCGCGCCAAACTCTGCGCTGTCAGCTGTTCAGGTCTTGTTCATCAAGGTTGAAACGGCAAGGGCGCGCCGTTTGCAAAGATCCCTTCGGGCTTGAACTCGATCTCTGACACCAGCGTATCCGGGCCAGCGCCGGGCCGTGCGATCATCGCGCTCATCATGCCAAAGCCCATCACGGCATTTGGCGGAACAAGGCCGAGGGCCTGCAATTTACCCATCAGTGTATTGGCCCCCGAGAGTGACAGGTTCACCTTGCCCAAGGGCAGCGGCGCAACCCCGCCCAGCATCGGCGGCTGCGAATTGTCGAATGTCAGCGCGCCGGAGCCGTTCAATTCCGCCCCTGCGACCGACAGTTTCAACTCTTCGATATCCAGCGCATGGATCTGGGCAGGCGGCATCCCCGAGGCCATCGCCTCTTCGTCGGTCAGATCGACCAAGGGCTGCATTTGCCCGCGGGTATTGATGATCAGGGTGGCTGGATCGCGCGGCAGGCTGGCGCCGGGGTCAATCATCGACCACAGAATATCCGAAACCGCCAAACCCCGCAGTTGGGTGTTCAAGACGAAATCCTTCGGCACGTCAGATTTGGCAATCGGCACCGAAAGACGGAACAGCGCTCCGTCATAACTGGCGGTCAATTCGGGGAAGGGAACAGACGACATCGAGCCCGTCATCGACACGCCCTTTGCAGAGGCTCCGTAGGCAATCGTCTCACGGTCGACGAGGAAGTTCAGGCTTCCGCCCTGAGAGGTGGACAAAATCCGCGTCGTCCCTGCCTCTGGATCATCGGTCAGAACCGCGAGGCTGCCCGCGTCATATGTCATTCCCGCTTCCGAGGTGAAGCCCCCCTCCAGAAGTTCGGCAAAGCTCATTTGCCCGGACCCATCAATCAGAACGCCGCTTGAGGCCCCGGCGAGGTTGCGCATTTCACCGTTGATATCAAAGCTGCCTCCGGTGTCGGGTGTCCCCTTGGCCGCATAGCGCAGCGCGGAGGCATTGAACAAAGAGGTGATCGTCTTAACCGCCGCCTGAGACGTGCTGTACCCCACCGTCAGATCATCAAGTTCCACCGAAAACTGGCCGTCCTGCGGCGCACCATCCACCCGGAAATCCCGCAAGGCGATCTCCATCCGGTCCGTCGTCGCGTCATAGCTGATGGCGTCCGGGGTGCCGCTGGCAATCTGGGTGATGGCACCCTGATCGACGGCCAGCACAAAGGCCGTTTTGCTTTGGTCGTAATCCTCTACCTCGATTTCGAACTGATAGGTCTGGGAGGTCACAATCTCAACCGTGCCATCGCCGCGCGCTTTGAAGGTCAGCTCTGGGATCGTGCCAGACATCCGCATCCCCTCGGCGGAACTGTCCCGCAGGTCCAGACGGAGGTCGGTCACCGTCACCATAGTGTCAGACCGAATTTCGTTTGCGCTGATCTGAATCCCGCCCGAAGCGGTCATCATGGATTTCCAGTTCTGCCAGACATCATCCGCAGTTACATCGGCAAAAGCCATCGGCGCAGAAAGGCAAAAAAGGCTCACCATGGAGCCAGCCGTGAAAAGGGCGTGTTTCATATCTCGGGATCCCCGGTTGAAAAAGAATGATGGCAGCATCCTTTGCCGGGAGGGCCGGGTCAAGGGGTCGGGTGGGTTGGTCACGCGAATGCGCTTGGCCCCAAATAGAAGGGCCTCATTCAGGGGACCCCGGCGCTGGGGGTTGGCGCGGGCGGTTGGGGTGCTATAGCTTTGGGCAGACAGCGAAACAGAAAGGGCGGGCAATGCAAGGCAAGGTCGTGGCAATTACCGGCGCAAGCCGGGGGATCGGGGCCGCCGCAGCGCGGGTCTTTGCTGAAGCTGGGGCCAGAGTGGTTCTGCTTGCACGCTCTGGCCGCGAAATTGCCGAGGTGGCCGAGGAAATCGGCGGTGATGCCCTCGCGATTCCTTGTGACATCGGTGATGCCGGCGCGGTTCAGACTGCCATGCAAAAGATCGGCGCGGCCTGCGGCGGTCTGGATGTGCTGATCGGCAATGCTGGCGTGATCGACCCGATTGCGCGCATCTCTGACGCGCGTCCGCAGGATTGGTCTGCGGCGATCGACATCAACCTCAAGGGTGTTTTCTACGGGATGCGGTCCGCGATCCCGATGATGCGCGCCCGAGGTGGTGGCACCATCATCACCGTATCGTCCGGCGCGGCCCATAACCCGCTGGAAGGCTGGAGCGCCTATTGCGCCTCCAAGGCGGGGGCTGCGATGCTGACCCACGCGGCACATCTGGAGGAGGCCGAAAACGGCCTGCGGATCATGGGGTTATCGCCGGGAACCGTCGCCACCGACATGCAGGTGAAAATCAAAGGCAGCGGCATCAACCCCGTCAGCCAGCTTGATCCGGCCGTGCATATTGCCGCCGATTGGCCGGCGCGCGCCCTGTTGTGGATGTGCGGGCCGGGGGGGGATGCCTATCTGGGGCAGGAAATCTCATTGCGGGACGAAAAGATCCGCCGTGACGTGGGGTTGATCGCATGATCGCGCTGGAGAAAAGCGAGGACGGGCTTTGGCTCGTCACTCTGAACCGCCCGGAAAAGGCCAATTCCCTGACGGCGGCGATGCTGACCGAGCTGTGTCAGATCATGGATCAGGCGGGAGAGGGCGGGGCCAAGGCCCTTGTTCTGACCGGGGCAGGCAACGTGTTTTCGGCCGGGGCCGATCTGGACGAGGCCCGCGCCGGATTGGCGAAAAGCCCCTTGTGGGAGAGCCTTTCGGCCAAGATCGCAGCCTTGCCCTGCCTGACCATTGCCGCGCTGAACGGCACACTTGCGGGCGGCGCGATGGGGATGGCGCTCGCCTGTGATCTGCGCGTATCCGTTCCGGGTGCCAAGTTTTTCTATCCGGTGATGAAGCTTGGCTTTCTGCCGCAACCCTCTGACGTGCCGCGCCTTGTGGCCCTTCTGGGCCGGTCGCGCGCGGCGATGATCCTGATGAGCGGGCAGAAGATCATGGCAGACGAGGCCCTAAGCTGGGGGTTGATCGACCGGATCGCGCCCGACTGTCTGGACACGGCCCGCAGTCTGGCCGCAGATGTGCTGGCCGCAAAACCCGGCCATTGTGCCGCCATCAAGGCGATGATCGACGCGAGGTAAGGCCCCCACGGGCAAGCCAGCAGACCCGCAGCAACGGACAGGAAGAAGCCATGACACCGCGCGAGAAACTGATCACAGCCGCATTCATCTTCGGCGTCATTGCGGCGGGCAGCCTTATTGGCGCAAGCTTCACACCCGGAGAGTGGTACCGGTCGCTGGTCCGCCCTTCCTGGACACCGCCGAACTGGGTGTTCGGCCCGGTCTGGACCGTGCTTTATGGCATGATCGGCTTTGTCGGGGCGCGCAAATGGCTGCGGGGCGGGGCGTGGTCTTTGTGGCTGATCCAGCTTGCGGTCAATCTAAGCTGGTCGCCGATCTTCTTTGGCTTGAACCTGCCCGCCACGGCCTTTGTGGTGATCGCCCTGACAACCGGGCTTGTCGCGGCCTTTATCCTGCGCGAATGGCCAAAAGACCGGCTGTCGGCTGCAATGATGCTGCCCTATCTGGTCTGGCTTATCTATGCGTCGACCGTCAACGCAGGCGTGGTCTGGCTGAACTGACCCTCAGGCCGCTTTGGCCGATGCAGTAACGGCGGGGCGCAAAAAGACCGGGCGTTCGGGCGTCGATTGATCGGGCTGAAAGCGGTAGCCGCCTGCGTCAAACCCGGTCAGGGCGGCAGGGTCTTTAAGCCGATGCTCGACGATAAAGCGCGCCATGGCCCCGCGGGCTTTCTTGGCGAAAAAGCTGACGATCTTGGCCTCGCCGTTCTTTTCCTCCAGAAAAACCGGGGTGATGACCGGCACCGACAGCGCATCTGTATCCACCGCGCCGAAATATTCAATCGAGGCGCAGTTGATCAGCGCCCGCGCCCCTTGCCTTTGCGCAAGCTGATTGAGCGTCGGGGCAACCTGCCCCCGCCAGAAAGCATAAAGATCGGCCCCGCGCGGGTTTTTCAGTTTGCTTCCCATCTCCAGCCGGTAGGGGGCGATCTGATCCAGCGGGCGCAAAACGCCGTACAGCCCCGACAGGATGCGCAGATGATCCTGCGCCCAGCGCAGCGCATCGGCATCAAGGGTCTTGGCTTCCAGCCCGGCATAGGTATCCCCGGCGAAAAACAAGGCGGCGGGGCGCGTCTGTGCCTCAGCAAAACCGGCAAAACGTGCCACGTTCAACTCTGCCAGCGGCTGCGAGATATCCATCAGCTTGCGCAAACGCGCCGTCGACAGCTTTTGCGCAACGCCTGCAAGAACTGCCGCCTCAGTGCCGAAATCAGGCAGGCTGGGCTGCACCCCTTCGGGCAGAGAAGCGGTTTCATCAAGACGCTTGGCGGGAGAGATCACTGTCAACATAAGGCAAACCTAATCGGCTGAGAGGGCAAGGCAAGGGCCAAAACGGGTCTAATCCCCGGCAATCGCCGCAAGGAAGGCCTCGCCAAACCGTTCCGTTCGCGCGCCCCCCATGCCCGAAATCCGGTCAAGTTCGGACAGCGTAGAGGGGCGGGCCTCGGCGATCTGGCGCAGCGTCGCCTGTGAGCAGGAAAGCGGCTTGTCGATCCCCTCCGGGCCGCGCTGCAAGGAAAGCTGCACCTCGGCCAGCCGGTCAAAAATCGCGCCGGCATCGCGCCCGGCCAGTCGGCGGCGTTGCGGATGTTGCGGGGCCGGAGCCTCGCCCGTGATGACCGCCAGAAACGCCGCGCCATAGCTTTCCAGCTTTTTCGCGCCGATCCCGGTGATGCGGGCCATACCATCCAGATCGGTGGGCCGGATCTGGGCCATCTCGATCAGCGTCTTGTCGGGAAAGACAACATAGGCGGGCACGCGCGCGGCCTCGGCCAGGGCGCGGCGCTTGGCTTTCAGGGCCGAAAGCAGCGGGGCATCCTCCTCCGAGACGAGCATTTTGACCACCGGGCCGGGATTGGTGCTGTGCAGCGTGTCCTTGCGCAGGCTGATGCTTTCCTCACCCCGCAGGATCGGGCGGGCGGCATCTGTCATGCGCAACGCGCCGTGGCGTTCGGTATCGGGACGCACCAGATCCCGGCCCATCATCTGGCGGAACACCGCCCCCCAGACCGGCTTGGACAGATCGCGGCCCACGGCGAAGGTTGGCAACTGATCATGCCCGCGCTGCACCACCTTGGGCGTGGCATTGCCTGTCAGGATGTCGATCAGATGCCCCGCGCCAAAGCTTTCGCCCGTGCGCAGAATGGCGGAAAGCGCCTTGCGCACCGCCTCTGTCGCATCAAACAGCAGCGCCGGGCGGTCGCAGAGATCACAGTTGCCGCAAGGCTCCGCCGTCTCACCGAAATAGCCCAGCAAGACCTGACGGCGGCACGCGGTGGCCTCGGCCAATCCCAGCAAGGCATTCAGCCGCGCGTGATCGGCATCCTTGCGATCCGTCGGGGCCAAACCTTCATCGATCTGGCCCCGGCGCAGACGAATATCATCCGGGCCGTAAAGCGTCAGCGTCTCCGCGGGGGCACCATCACGGCCCGCGCGGCCGATTTCCTGATAATAGCTCTCGACGCTTTTGGGCAGATCAGCATGGGCGACCCATCGGATATCGGGCTTGTCGATACCCATCCCGAAAGCCACCGTCGCCACGACGATCAGGCCGTCCTCGCGCTGAAACCGGGCCTCGACTGCGCGGCGTTCGTCGGCATCCATGCCACCGTGGTAAGCACAGGCGAGGTGCCCTTCCTCGCGCAGCGCCTGCGCAAGGGTTTCCGTCTTGGCGCGAGTGCCGCAATAAACGATGCCGGACTGGCCCTTGCGCGCTGCGGCAAAGCCAAGGATCTGGCGGCGCGGATTGTCCTTCACGGCAAAGGCAAGGTGAATGTTTGGCCGGTCAAACCCATGCAGAAAAGTCGCAGGCGGAACCCCGTCAAACAGACGAGAGACGATCTCGGTCCGGGTTTCTTCATCGGCGGTGGCGGTGAAGGCGGCCAGCGGCACATCCAACTGGCGGCGCAATTCCCCGATGCGCAGATAATCGGGGCGGAAATCATGGCCCCATTGGCTGACGCAATGCGCCTCATCCACCGCGATGGCGCGCACACCCACACGGCGCAGCATCGCCACCGTCGCCAATGAGGCGAGGCGCTCCGGCGCCATGTACAAAAGCTTGATGCGCCCCTCATCCAGTGCGGCGAAAACCTCTTCGGTTTCCTCATCCGTGTTGCCCGAGGTCAGCGCCCCCGCCTCCACCCCTGCCGCACGCAACGCCCGCACCTGATCGCGCATCAGCGCAATCAACGGGCTGATGACCACGGTCACCCCATCCCGGCACAGGGCAGGCAATTGGAAACACAGGGATTTCCCGCCACCCGTCGGCATGATCGCCAAGGTGTTGCGGCC
>JAQWYA010000162.1 GCA_029254215.1 Pseudorhodobacter sp.
GATTACGGGTTCCGCGGCCATCCGCTGCGCAAGGATTTCCCGACCACGGGCTATACCGAAGTTCGCTATGACGAGGCGCAAAAGCGCGTGGTCTATGAGCCGGTGAAGTTGGTGCAGGAATACCGTCAGTTCGATTTCATGAGCCCGTGGGAAGGCGCGCAATATGTGCTGCCGGGCGACGACAAGGCAAAGGGCTAAGCGGCGTGACGCAAGCACCGACACTTCTGTTATGCGTGGGGGCCACGAAGGCGGGGACAACCTGGCTTTATGAGCATCTGTCTGCGCATCCGCAGTGTCATCTGCGCGCGATCAAGGAATTGCATTACTTCGACACGCTGGAAAATTGCGGCTTCACGCGCCAGTTGAAGGTGCAGCGCGCCTTTGCCGCCCGTCTGCAAAAACGTTTGGGCGTGGTGCAGGGTGAACAGGCGGAGCGTGTGGCCCAGAAGCTGCGCGATGTGAAAGAGTGGATCGGCGTTCTGGCCGCGCGGGTGGAAGATGTTCCAGCCTATCTCTCTTACCTGTCGGGGGGGCGCGGTGCGCGCCCTGTGGTTGCCGATATTACGCCGGCTTATGCGTTGTTGCCCGAAGATCGTTTGCGCCAGATGGCGGGAATGGCCCCGGATGTGCGGGTACTTTATGTGATGCGCGACCCTGTCTCCCGGCTTTGGAGCCATGTGCGCATGCTAGCCTCGCGCGCGGCAGAAGGGGCGGACCGTGTGCCGGACCGTGCTTTTGCGCTTTTGGACAGGATCTTGGCAGGGGAAACCTCCGGGGCGACGGAGCGTGGCGATTATATCGCGGCGCTGACCAAGCTTTGGGCGGCTGTCGATCCGAAACGTTTGCTGGTGATGTTTCAGGAAGAAATGCTGACCGGAGCAGGCCTTGCCCGGCTTTGCGCCTTTCTGGGCATCGCCCCGGCTACGGCGGATTTCGGCAGCCGGGTGCATGCCGGGCCTGCCTTGGCCCTGTCAGATAGCCAAAGAAACCGCGCGCGCGCACTTTTGCGCCCGCAATATGAATTTGTCGCCCGCCACTACCCCGACCTTCCGGGGGCTTGGCGCAGGAATATGGGTGAGGAGACGCTATGATGGATGGCAGCTTTGACGACGCGCTGACGGGCGAGCAGAAGATCCGCAATTTCAACATCAACTTCGGCCCGCAACACCCTGCCGCGCATGGCGTTTTGCGTTTGGTGCTGGAGTTGGACGGCGAGATCGTCGAACGCTGCGACCCCCATATCGGGCTGCTGCATCGCGGCACCGAAAAGCTGATGGAAAGCCGCACCTACCTGCAAAACCTGCCCTATTTCGACCGCCTCGACTATGTGGCGCCGATGAATCAGGAACATGCCTGGTGTCTGGCCATCGAAAAGCTGACGGGAACGGTTGTGCCGCGCCGTGCGCAGCTGATCCGCGTCTTGTTCTGCGAGATTGGCCGGGTTCTGAACCACCTTCTGAACGTCACGACGCAAGCCATGGACGTGGGCGCGCTGACGCCGCCGCTCTGGGGCTTTGAAGAGCGTGAAAAGCTGATGGTCTTCTACGAGCGGGCCTGCGGGGCGCGTCTTCACGCCGCCTATTTTCGTCCCGGTGGTGTGCATCAGGATCTGACGCCCGAACTGATCGAGGATATGGATCAATGGGCGGTGGAATTCCCGCGTGTGCTGGATGATATCGACGGGCTTTTGACCGAAAACCGGATCTTCAAGCAGCGCAACGCCGATATCGGCATCATCTCGGAACAAGACATTCTGGATTGGGGTTTTTCGGGCGTCATGGTGCGGGGCTCGGGCCTTGCATGGGACTTGCGCCGCGCGCAACCCTATGAATGCTATGATGAATTTGAATTCAAGATTCCGGTGGGCAAGAATGGCGACTGCTATGACCGCTATCTGTGCCGGATGCAGGAAATGCGCGAATCGACCTCGATCATCCGTCAGGCACTGGCCAAACTGCGCAAGGAACCGGGCGATGTTCTGGCGCGCGGCAAGATCACACCGCCCAAGCGCGGCGAGATGAAGACCTCGATGGAAGCGCTGATCCACCATTTCAAACTGTACACCGAAGGCTTCCATGTGCCGGAGGGAGAGGTTTATGCCGCCGTTGAGGCCCCCAAGGGCGAATTCGGCGTCTATCTGGTGGCGGATGGGACGAACAAGCCTTACCGCGCGAAGATCCGCGCTCCGGGCTTTTTGCATCTGCAAGCCATGGATTACATCTGCAAAGGCCATCAATTGGCCGATGTGGCCGCGATTATCGGCACGATGGATGTCGTCTTCGGGGAGATCGACCGCTGATGGATCTGATGCTGGTTGTGCAAGGTTTGGCTGGGGTCGCGGTGGTTATCACCTGCGGCATCGCCTTGGCTTGCGTGCCAGACCCGGAGGTCGGGATGCGACGCCTGACTCATCGGCTTGAACAACTGCCGCAGGTCATGCTGGGGCGCTACATCGCCTTTGCGGGCTTCACCCTGTTTGTGGCCCTTCTGGGGGATCTTCGGGTGATGGCGGCCTGGGCCGTGACCATGGCCTTCATGGCTTTTGCCGACAGCTTTATCTATGCCCGTCTGGGCAAACCTTATGTCAAACACCTCAGCGCCGGACTGGCCGCATCCGTGATGCTTGCTGTCGTCCTCGCCGCCCTGATTTCGAACGGAGCCGCCTGATGCTACGCCGCCTGCACAAAGAGCAACCGAGTGACTTCGCCTTCACGCCTGCCAACTTGGCTTGGGCTGAGGGGCAGATATCCAAATACCCCGAGGGGCGACAGGCATCTGCGATCATCCCCCTTTTGTGGCGCGCGCAGGAACAGGAAGGCTGGCTGAGCCGCCCGGCGATTGAACATATCGCGGATATGCTGGGCATGGCCTATATCCGGGCGCTGGAAGTGGCGACATTCTACTTTATGTTTCAACTGCAACCCGTTGGATCTGTTGCGCATATCCAGATTTGTGGGACGACCTCCTGCATGATCTGCGGCGCTGAGGATCTGGTCGCGGTCTGCAAGGAGTTGATCAACCCGAAGGCGCATGCGCTGTCGGCGGATGGCAAGTTTTCCTGGGAAGAGGTGGAGTGTCTGGGCGCTTGCACCAACGCGCCGATGGCTCAAATCGGCAAGGATTACTATGAGGATCTGACGCCGGATGTCCTGCGCGCGCTGATCGGGCGGTTCTCTGACGGGGAGGTTCCCGTGCCGGGGCCGCAGAATGGCCGTTATGCAGCGGAGCCTCTGTCGGGTCTGACCTCGTTGAAAGAATACGAAGCAGGGCGCGCGCAATATAACGCGTCGGCACAGGCGGCGGTGGATATTGGCGACACCGTCAAGCGCATCGACGGGATGGAAGTGCCGCTGCTGACGCCTTGGCGCGGTCAGCCCGCAAAGCCTGCGGCCAAGACGGCGGCCGCCGCGCCCAAACCCTCCAAGGGCGTGCCTGCGGATGCCACAGGCGCAACGGTGCAAGAGGCAAAGGCAGAAGCTGTTGCCAAGCCCGAGGCGTCTGCAACTGCTGGCGTGAAGCCCGCAGGCCTGTCCGAGGCGCGCGGTGGCAAGGCTGATAATCTTAAGGCAATCAAGGGCATCGGCCCGAAACTTGAAGTGCTTTGCAACAGCTTGGGCTTTTATCATTTCGACCAGATCGCGAATTGGACGGCCG
>JAQWYA010000177.1 GCA_029254215.1 Pseudorhodobacter sp.
GATGGCGGCCTGACCTTCGGCGCCAACATGAACATCATCATCGCTGACAACGGCGACGTTGCCAACGACGACACCACCGTTTACATCTCCGGCGCTTTCGGCAAGCTCTCCATGGGCGCCGTTGCTGAAGCAGACGAAGTCGCTGGCCTTGGCGACATCGGCTGGGACGGTTTGGACGTTGATGACGTTGCAGAAGCCTTCGTCGGCGACGAGTTGGGCGACTTCACGGGCGTGTCCTTGGGTCACAACGTGAATTACACCATCTCCACCGGTCCGGTGACGTTCTCGCTGTCCGGCCGTTTGGCCACAGGCCACGGCGCAAACACCACCGACAGCTATGCAGTTGGCGCGAAGTACACCTTCGGCACCGCATACGTTGGTCTGGGCTATGCTTCGCACAGCATCGAAGGTTCCTCAAAGCTGGGCACCACGTTTGGCGGCTTGGCCAACATGGATGCGAAGGTCACTTCGCTCTTCGGTGGCGGCACTTTTGGCGCGATCAAAGTCGCAGCAATGTATTCCGACCTGAACTTTGATCTGTCGGATGGCGAAGATACATATTCAAGCGACGGCAAAGCCTATGGTATCAACGTTTCCTACAAAATGGACGCGCTGACCCTTTCGATGGGCGCAGCCAAAGCTGAAATCGAAGGTTACAAGCAGTCTTCGTTCGGTGTAGGCGCTGCCTATGACCTGGGCGGCGGCGCGACCCTGAAGGGCGGCATCGCCAGCATCAAGGACGACTCGTACGGTACCCCGATTCGCGACGAAAACGTCTATGCCAACAAAGAGACCCGCGCAGACTTCGGGATCTCCTTCTCGTTCTGATCCTAACCGATCACGCGATACGGAAAGAGCGGGCCTTTGGCCCGCTCTTTTTGTTTTGAACGCGTGTGGCTTGCGTAAAACGCCTCCTGCAGGCATCCTGACCCCGACCAGACTGGAGAGTCGTGATGATTGCCCTGTTCCGTGTGACCGCATTGTTTTGCCTTTGCGCGCTGCCCGCCAACGCCGAAATGACGATCAGCGGCGAGGCGAAGATGGGGCTGTCCTTTGACGGTCATGAAACTCAGGCGCGCAGTGGGGTTCGGCTGACGACTCATTTCTCGGGTGTCACCGATGGCGGGCTGGAGTTTGGCGCGATCATCAACCTGCAAACCAGCAATACCGGTCAGGTCTGTTTTGGCGAGCAGGCGGGTTGCGGCAACCCGGCCTTTGGCTTCAACGATGAGGATCGCCCCGGTGCGCAGGTCTATATCGGCACATCCAATCAGCGCCTGACGGTTGGCGCGGTTGATTCGGCGGTGGACAGTCTGCAAAGCGTCGGAAACTAGGCCTGGCCCTTTCCTTTCACCGACCGGCCCGCTAGTTTTCGCTGCAATAGCGAAAGGTTGGCTGCCATGACACTCTCTTCCATTCAGACCCGCATTGCTGAAGCCTGCTTTGCCTGTGATCGCGACCCGGAGGAGGTCACGCTGATCGCAGTCTCAAAAGTCCAGCCGTTGGACCGGGTCGAGGCCGTTCTGACCGAGGGCCACCGCGTTTATGGCGAAAACTATGTGCAAGAGGCGCTTGGCAAATGGCCTGATCTGCGGGCGCGGTTTGGCCCGGTCGAGGTTCATATGATCGGCCCCTTGCAAACCAACAAGGCCAAGCCCGCGCTGGAGCTGTTCGACGCGATTCACACGCTCGATCGGCCGTCTTTGGCCAAACGTCTGGCCAGCCTCGCGCAAGCCGCCGGGGCCTGCCCGCCTTTGTTCGTGCAGGTAAATACGGGGGAAGAGCCGCAGAAGGCAGGCGTTCTGCCCAGCGACGCCGATGATTTCATCGCCACTGCCCGCGGCATGAATCTGCCGCTTGCCGGGCTGATGTGCATCCCCCCTGAGGGCGAAGACAGCACCCCGCATTTTGACCAGCTCGCAAGGCTCGCGGCGCGCAACGGCCTCACCGGGCTTTCCATGGGGATGAGCAGCGATTTTGAGGCGGCCATCACGGCAGGGGCCACGCATATCCGCGTCGGCTCGGCCATTTTCGGGGCGCGGACCTACGGCTGAGGCGGAATCACCAGCCGTGTTTCATGCCGGATGCGGTTGGCGATCCACAGAAGGTCCGGTCGTGCAAAGGCCACGCAGCCGGCCGTCGGATAGCGCGGCGCGCGCCAGCTGTGCAGAAAAATCGCTGAACCCCGGCCCGGATGCGACCAGGGCCAGTTCCAATCGGTGATCAGCACAAGATCATAAAGCGGATCGGCCCGGCGCAAGCTTTCATGGCTGAAAGGATGCGGCGCACGGACCATCAGATTGTAATCCGGGTCGTCGCTGTCATCTGACCAAAGATCGCCGGGAAGGATCGGCAGCGCCCAATCGGGCAGGGCGGCGGGGGCAATCCGATCCGGCCGATAGAGCATCCCCACGATTCGATGCACTCCGGCAGGGGTGGCGCCGTCGCCCTCCCGTTTCCGCTGGGTTACCCCGCCCCGGCCGATCGCACAGGGAAAGAGCCGCCCCAAAAACCGCACGCCGCGCGGGGTCACGACAATATCGCTTGCTTTCATAGCAGATGCCCCGATTTGGCGGCCTTGGTGGCCAGATAGGCGGCGTTTTGATCGGTCTTGCCGACGCGCAGCGGCACCCGTTCTGCGACCTCGATCCCATTGGCCTGCATCATGGTGATTTTGGCCGGGTTGTTTGTCAGCAGTCGCACGGTGGAAAACCCCATTTCCCTCAGGATCGACGCGCCGAGGCGGAAATCGCGCTCATCATCTTCAAAGCCAAGGCGGTGATTGGCCTCGACCGTATCAAAGCCCTGATCCTGCAAGGCATAGGCCCGCATCTTGTTGGCCAGACCGATCCCGCGCCCTTCCTGATTGAGGTATAAAAGCACACCCGCGCCCGCCTCGCCCATTTGCGACAGGGCCGCGCGCAACTGTGGGCCGCAATCACATTTCAAACTGCCCAGCACGTCTCCGGTAAAGCAGGCCGAATGCAGACGGGCCAGAACCGGGCCCGCGCGATCAGGGCGGCCAACCTCGATGGCGTAATGTTCCACCCCGCCGTCTTCGGGACGAAAGATATGGACCCGCCCCGCCGCCGAGGCCGCCATCGGCAGCCGTGCCGCCACGACCGGGTGCAACGGGGAGCTGCGCGCCAGTTCGGCTGTGATCAACGCCAGCGGAAGATGGGTCAGCGCCTCCAACCCCTCGGCATTGCGGTCAATCCTGACGGCCAAAATCGCGGGCAAAAGCTGGGCGGATTTCGCAAGGGAAAGCCCGGCCCGATGCAGCGCCGCGCTGCCATCCCGAAGGCCGCGCAATGGGCCTTTCATCGGCACACGCAGATCATCCACCGGGTCGGCAAGCGCCGTAATCCAGCCCAGCCCCGCCCCGGCTGGGACGCTGACCCGCACCATATCGCCGTCATAGGCGGGCGTCTTGAGTGTTTCGGCCCGCCGTGCGGTCAGGGCCAGTTCCAGCGGTCCCAAAGCGGCCAAGGCGGCCAGCCTGTCAGGGGAAAGCGCCTCTACGGCGATGACAAGCAGCGCGTCCTGCGCGTCAGTCAGGACAACGGGAACGCCCATGCGCAGGTCTCCCCTTGCGCGGGTCATCCGCTCGATGATCGAAAGGCCCAGCCCCATATTCTGCGCATTGCCCTGTTTGTTGTAACACTTGCCCCTCTTCCTTACGCCTGCTCAGGGGAAATTGAAACATATCCCCCGCATTCGACACGAGCGCGTGAAAAACTTGCAGCAAATCTTGTCGGATCGGTGTTGCAGGCGCATCTGTGTCTCAGGAAAGAGGAGCGAAGCAATGGCATCCTTACGGAAAATACTTCTGGTTGATGATGACGACGACCTGCGCGAAGCGCTGAGCGAGCAGCTTGTGATGACCGAGGATTTCGATGTGTTCGAAGCTGGCAACGGCGCGGATGGCATGGAGAAGGCCAAAGAGAGCCTTTATGATTTGGTCATCCTTGATGTTGGTCTGCCCGATACGGACGGCCGCGAACTGTGCCGCCGGATGCGCAAGGTTGGTGTGAAATGCCCGATCCTGATGCTGACGGGCCATGACACGGACGCCGACACGATCCTTGGGCTTGATGCCGGGGCGAATGACTACATCACCAAACCGTTCAAGTTTCCCGTGCTTCTGGCGCGCATCCGCGCGCAGTTGCGCCAGCATGAACAATCTGAAGATGCGGTGTTCCAGCTTGGTCCGTATACGTTCAAACCCGCGCAAAAGATGCTGGTGGATGAGAAGGAAAAGAAGATCCGCCTGACCGAGAAAGAGACCAATATCCTCAAGTTTCTGTACCGGGCGAGCCAGAGTGTCGTGGCCCGCGATGTTCTGCTGCATGAGGTTTGGGGCTATAACGCAGGCGTCACAACCCACACGTTGGAAACGCATATTTATCGGCTTCGCCAAAAGATTGAACCCGATCCCTCCAATGCACGTTTGTTGGTGACGGAGTCCGGCGGATACCGACTTGTTGCCTGATAGCCATAATACCGCCAGAATCGGAAACTATAGTGATCAAATAGACGCTTTGTAGCGTATACTGTTCAAGTGATCCCCTTGTCGTGTCGGGGTTATGACGCGGCATCCTCCCTGTTGGACCTGGCCGGGCCGTGCGCCCGGCCTCTTTTTTGTGCCAACACCCTGCTTTAACGCGTTGTGGTCAGGTCGTTTTCAGCCGTGTCAGGACGTAGGCCAGAACGATCAGCGTTCCAACCGTTGCGGCGACAAAGGGCAGGCGCAGGGCAAGATCCCGGCCCAGATCCTGTTCGGCAAGCGTTACCATCGCGCCCCCGGCCAGCGCTCCAAGTGGCATCGCCCCCCAGCCAAAGAACCGGTAGATGCTGTTGACGCGGCCCAGAATGGCGTCTGGGATGATACGCTGACGGAAAGAAACGGTTGCCACATTCCAGATCATCGCGCCAAAGCCTCCGATGGCAATCGCCATCCCTGCAGCGGCGGGCAAGGTGGTCAGGGCGAACAGGGTGTAATGGGTGCAAAAGGCCACCAACCCGAAGATCATGCTTGCCCGGAGGCCAAGACGGTTGCAAATCCGGGGGCCGATCAATCCGCCCAGAACACTGCCCACGGCACCCGCCGTCATCAAAAGCCCGGTGCCAATAGCGTCAAGGGCAAGAACCTCTTGCGCATAAAGGATCAGAACGGTGGCCCCCGCCATGTAGCTTGCGTTGATGACCCCCAGCATGATGGCCAGTTGCAGGATCACCGGATTGGCCCGCATCCAGCGCAGCCCTTCCAGAAAGGCTTGCCGGAAGGGAGGCGGTGTTGTTCTTGGGCGTGGGGGCAGCGCCAAAAGCCAGATCAGACCCGCCGCAAGGGCAAAGCTCGCCGCGTCAAACCCAAAGGGGACCGCCACACCATAGGCGATCAGCACGCCGGCCAGCGGCGGGCCGATGAACTCTCCCATGACGCGCTCGGCGCTCCACATCTGGCCGTTCGCGGATTCCAGATCTTGCTTGGCCACGACAGACGGCAAAATGGTCTGGGCGGCGTTGTCGCGCAGTACTTCGGCGCTGCCCAGAAGGAAGGCAAGGAGGCAGAGGCCCATGATCTCGGCCTGTCCCGCGCCATCGGGCAGCGGCAAGGCAGGGGCCGACAAGACAAGCGCCACGATCATCACCGTCAGTGCCAAGCGGACAAGATCCGCGCGGACCATCAACAGCCGCCTATCCGCGCGATCTGTCCAGACCCCTGCGGGCAAGGACAGCAGGAACCAGGGAAGCCGCCCGGCCATCGCCACCATGGCCACCAAAAACGCATCCCGTGTCAGCAGGGTCGCAAGCCAGGGAAGTGCCAGCGCTGAGACGCCATCCCCAAGGTTGGAGATGGCTGAGGCCGAAAACACCAGCCGGAAGTTTCTGTTGCGTCGTAGAAGC
This sequence comes from Pseudorhodobacter sp., assembly GCA_029254215.1. GTDB lineage: Bacteria > Pseudomonadota > Alphaproteobacteria > Rhodobacterales > Rhodobacteraceae > Pseudorhodobacter. Next base: position 5,908 of record JAQWYA010000177.1, read on the forward strand.
ATCCGCCCACGCCCCTTTCCGCGCAACCATGCGCAAGCGCGAAGGCCCCCGCAAGGGCTGAGACTCCTCCCCACCCATAGCCCCCGGTCCCCCACGAGGGGTTGAGCCTGCTGTGCCGTGGCCGTAGGTTGACGCGACGCGAAGAACAGGAGCCCCCGATGCCGTTTACCCTTGCCACTTGGAACATCAATTCGGTGCGGCTGCGCGAAGGCTTGGTGGCCAAGCTGCTGGCCGAGGAAGCCCCCGATGTGCTTTGCCTGCAGGAATGCAAAAGCCCCGTTGAAAAGATCCCGTTGGAGGCTTTCGCCGCCCTTGGCTATCGGCACATCGTGGCGCGGGGCCAAAAAGGATATAACGGGGTCGCAATCCTTTCAAAGCTACCGATCAGCGATGCGGGGTCTCGGGATTTCGCCGCTTTGGGCCATGCGCGCCATGTTGCGGCCCGGCTGGAAAATGGCGTGACGATCCACAACTGCTATGTGCCTGCGGGGGGGGATGTACCCGACCGCGCCGTGAATGAGAAATTCGGCCAAAAGCTCGACTATCTGACCGAGATGCGCGACTTGTTTCGGGCCGAAAAGCCCGCGCGCGCCATTCTGGTGGGGGATTTGAACATCGCCCCGCGGGAGGATGATGTCTGGAGCCACAAGGCGCTTTTGAAGATCGTCAGCCATACCCCGGTAGAGGTGGAGCATTTCAACGCCGTGATGGAAGCGGGCGACTGGTCGGATGTGACACGGGCCGATATTCCGCAGGGGCTGTTGTACAGCTGGTGGTCCTATCGCGCCAAGGATTGGGACGCCGCCGATAAGGGGCGCAGGCTCGATCATATCTGGGCCACCAATGATATTGCGCAGGCGGGCCATTCCAGCCGGATCTTGCGGGCCGTGCGGGGATGGGAGCAGCCCAGCGATCACGCCCCGGTTTTTGCTAGCTTTGACCTTTGAGTGGCTGACCGACCCCCCGGACTGCCGAGAGGGCCGGATTCAGGTATTTTTTCCAAGAAGAAGCCGGATAGGGTTTGGGGGGCTTCTAGTCTGATGTGGTGAGCCGCGTCGCGGGATGGAGCGCTGTGCCCAGAATATGCTCGCTTCGTTTGAGGACATGACCCGCATGGCCGACGATCAGGGGATCGGGGGTGCCGACCAGATCCACGTCTTTGTCGGGATAGTCGAGCGAGGCCAGAAAATGCCGCATGCAGTTCAGGCGGGCGCGCTTTTTATCATTTGACTTGATGACTGTCCAAGGCGCGTCTGCGGTGTCGGTGTAAAAGAACATCGCCTCTTTCGCTTCGGTGTAATCGTCCCATTTGTCGAGGCTCGCCTTGTCGATGGGAGAGAGTTTCCATTGCTTGAGAGGGTCTGTTTCGCGGCTGATAAAGCGGGTGCGCTGTTCGGTCTGAGTGACCGAGAACCAATATTTGTAAAGCCTGATCCCGGAGCGCACGAGCATGCGTTCAAGTTCGGGCGCTTCGCGCATGAATTCGAGGTAATCGGCGGGATTGCAGAAATTCATCACGCGTTCCACCCCGGCGCGATTGTACCAAGAGCGGTCATAGAACACCATTTCGCCATTGGTTGGCAGGTGTCGGATGTAGCGTTGGAAATACCACTGGCCGCGCTCTTCGTCGCTGGGTTTGTTCAGCGCCACGACACGGGCGAAGCGAGGGTTGAGGTGTTCGGTGAAGCGTTTGATTGTTCCGCCTTTGCCCGCTGCATCGCGGCCTTCAAAGAGAAGGACGAACTTTTCCCCGCTTTCCTGCGCCCAAAGCTGAACCTTCAGTAATTCAGCCTGAAGCTGGGCCTTGGTGCGTTCATACTCGCGGCGCCCGAGGCGGTTTCGGTAGGGGTAATGCCCGTTTTGAAAGGCGAGGCGCACCTGTTCTGCGGTCGGTTTTGGCGGGGCAGCCTTGGGTGCGGGGCTTTTGGGAGGGGTGGATTCAGTCTGGCTGGCCTCGGGGAGGGTTTGATCCTTGGGGGCAGCGTCTTGGGTCATCGTCTCCGGATCGGGGGCCATGGGGGTATCTCCTTTGTTTCCCCATTGGCTTACCCGGTCTAAGGCGCGCGGGCCTTGATCGAGGTCAAGACCGCATCGCGGATCTGGATCAGCGCCGAAGCTGCGTCAGGATTTCCGTTGCGAGATTGTCGATTGCAACGCCTGTGGCTTTGGCCACCGAGGCCGCTGAGTCGTCCGTCATCGGCGTGGAGACTGAAAAGCGTTTCACCCGTTCGCGGATCGCGCCTTCGGGGGCTGCGATGGCATATTGGCCGCTGAGCGTGAAATTCCCGCCGACCGAGGCAACCATCTGATCGATGCGGACCTCCAGTTTGACGGCGGCGGGTTCGGCCAGGGGCCAAGGCTCGGCCACGACAGTGGCGGTGGAGCGCAGATCAAGGCTGCGCGAAAGGGCATTTGTGACGCCGCGCACCGGGTCATCGGCCCAGATCGCCTTGGGCACGACCCGCAACGAACCATCTGCCTGTTCGATCACGATTTCAGAGGCAGCGGCATAGGCGGGCAAGGAGACATCCTGCACTTCGATCGTGGACACAGCCAGACGCATCTGGGTCACGGCCGCAGCAGGGGCTGTGACCTCTGCGGCGATCGGAAAGCGGGCGTTGCTGTCGGCGCAGGCGGACACAAGGACGACAAGGGCGAGGGGTACAAAACGATAGGTCACATCAACGTCCTATGATCAGGGAATTTGGATTACGCTCGATCGTCTGGGCAAGCTGGGCCACGGCCTTGGCCGTTTTCTGCAATTCGCGCAGCAGGTCAAGCGTCTCGGTATTGAAGGTCGATTTCGCGCCATAAGTCGCGATCAGCTTATCCGCCTTGGCGACGAGGGCGTTCAACTGACCCGTGACATCCGGCAGATCGGCGGCAGCTTTGGCCACGGCATCAGCGGCTTCCCGCGCCGAGGCGAGGGCAGCATTGGTGTTTTCAATCGCCCCGCCATCGCGCAGATCGCGCAGGGCCGCCTGCACCTCGTCCAGTGCCGAAGCAAGGGCAGGTGGGATGCTTTTCATGCCATCGGTCAGTAGCAAGGCATTTGCGCTGTCCATGACGCGGGTGACGGCCTCCAGCAATTCCTCGGCCTTGAGGTCATTTGCCTTGGCCGCAATCGCCCGCAGATCCGCGATCAGCGCAGGCAAATCCCCCGAGGCGGTCGCGATATTGGCAGAGGCAGCATCCAGATTACCCAAGGCGCTGATCAGCTGATCTACCGCGCCTTGTGCGCGCAGATCCGTGACGATCCCGCGTAACTCGCCGACAAGCCCGCGCAACTCGGTCGGGATGGCTTGCGTGTCATCCTTGCCGATCAGGCTGCGCATCTCGGAGATCAGACCAAGGGCTGCGTCGGGGGCCTCCAGCATCCCTTTTGCACTGGCAATCGCCTCGATCGAAGCCATCAGCGATACGGCCTGATTCAGAACGTCTTCAATCGGCAGGTTGTTGATCCGTTTCAACACGCCTTCCGCCGTGGCGGTGAAATCAGGCAGCTCGGAGGGGATGCTCGGAATGACAGGCGTGCCATTGGCATCGGGACCAATGCGCGCGGCCTCTTCCCCGACCGTATCCGTCAACTCGATCTTGAGGGCGGCGCTGAACAAGCTGGTGGTGGCCAGTTTCGCGCGCATTCCGTCTTCGACGAGGCTTTCCAGAAAGGCGATCGTGGTGGCCTGATCGGCGTCGGCGGCTAGACCAAGGGTTTGCGGGTCAATCTTGAGGAGCGCACGAAGGCGCACGGCATTTTGACCTGTGCCGCGATCAATGAACGCGCCAATGCTGCTGACCTGCCCAACGCGCAGGCCGCGGTATTCCACCAAGGCTCCGGCATTCAAGCCCCGCACCGATTCCGCAAAGATCACCGCCATGGTGACGGAATTTTCGCTCAGTTGCGTGAAGACGCTTTCGCGGGCCGTGGTTTCGCTTTCAAACAGGCTGAAGACGGTAGAGTCGGTCACCGGATCACCGCCCGAAACCACGTTGTCAAAGGCGACCCCACCGGTCAGCAAAGCGCCAAGGCTGGCCACGTTCAGCGACAGACCGCTTGGCCCGAGGGAGACGGAAAAGCCCGACATGTTCCAAAACCGCGAGTCGGTGGTCAGGAACTTGTCATAGGGCGCGTTGATGAAAGCTTCCACCGTGGTGCTGTCGCCAGTGTCGGACAGAACCGGGGTGTCCAACTGGCCCACCTCGATCCCGCGAAAGAAAACGGGCGCCCCGGCAGTCAGGCTTGATCCGTCCTTGGTTCGGATGGAAATGCGGGTCCCCTCAAGTCCGGGCTGGATCAGCGGTGTTTGGGCAGCCCCGACAAAGGCCCGCGCCTCCGAATTTTCAATCGGCACCCAGGCAGAGTCGACATAAACCCCCGACAGGACCGTGGACAGGCCGCTGACCCCACGGGCCGAAACCTCGGGGCGGACAACCCAGAACAAGGTCTCGGGGTTCAGCGTAGCGGCCACAGTCTTGTCGATCCGGGCAGAAACGATGACTTTCGCCATGTCGCTGGTAAAGCTCACCTCCTCGACCGTGCCGATCACGATGTCATGAAAGCGGATCGTGGTGTCTTTCGGGGTGATCCCGGCCGCATTCTCGAATTCAATCGTGATCAGAACGCCCCGGCCCAGATAGCTTTGCCATGCCACGCCAAGCGAGACGATCAGCGCAAAGACCGGCACCAGCCAGACATAGGAAAGATTGCGCCACATGGAGCGCTTTTCCGGGGTGATCTCCATCTGCGGAAAGTCATTGGGGGTCATGCGTGGGTATCCTTGTCGGCGTCCCAAACAAGCCTTGGATCAAAGCTCTGGGCGGCCAGCATTGTAAAAACGACGGAAAGGGCGAAGCTGACAGCAGCGATTCCGGGGTGGATGCTTGCCGCCGAACCGAGTTGAACGAGCGCGGTGAGGATGGCGACGACAAAGACGTCAATCATCGACCAACGGCCCACGAATTCAACCAGCTCATAGATCTGGTGCCTGCGGTGGGTGGAAAGGCGCTGCGGCCGCCCGATCCCCAAAGCCAGATAGGCAATGGCGATGAACTTGCTTCCGGGGATCACGATGCTGGCAAAAAACACGATCGCCGCGATCCCGAAAGACCCGTGATGCATCAGCTCCAACACCCCGCCGATCAGCGTGCTGCGGGTTTCGCTGCCAAGTGTTTCGGTGACAAGCATCGGATAGGTATTGGCCGGAATGAAGGTGATGATCCCGGCCGTCAGCCATGCCCAGACCTTTTGCAGGCTGTGAGGATCCCGGCTGGAAATCGCCGCCCCACAGCGCAGGCATACGGAGGCCGTGGCCGGATGCACCCGCCCACAGACCGAACATCCCACAAGACCCGCCTCGCGGGCCGTCAGGAGTTGCTGCGTGTTTCGAGTGTTTTCCATATGATCAAGCTGCACATAAAGTTGTCTTTGAGGACGGTAATCAGAACGAGGGTGGCGAAGGCCCAGAAGGCGGGCCCATAGGTCAGCGTGGCAAGCCCGCCCACTTTCACCAGCGCCACGGCGACGCCGACAATGAACACCTCGGCCATGGCCCAGGGTTTCAGCGTTTCAGCCAGCCGAAAGGCGCGGGCAGCACCCCGCGCGGGCTTGTCGCCCAGGGCCATCGGCCCGACGGCATAAAGGATTGCCATCAACCGGGTCAGCGGCAGGACGACGATCAGGGCAGCCAAAGCCAGCGACAGGGGCACCATCAGCCCATCGGAATAGGCCAGAATGGTATCAATCACGGACGCCTGCTGGCGCAACCCCATGGTTTCCAGCGACAGAAACGGAAAGCTGATGGCGGCGATCATCAGAACCGAGGCCGCAGTGGCCAGCATCACGATCCGGGTCATCGCGTTCGGCCTTGGGGTCATCAGAACACGGTGACACCGGAGGCAGCGCGCGCTCCGCCCCTGCGGAATATCCGCATCATGGTAAAGCGTGTCACAGGTCGGGCAGGCCACCAACTGGGGCAGCACTGTCGTATCGGTGATCAATGGCGGTGCGGCGTATTTCATTCCGCTTCTTTATAGCGTCGGCACCGGAATGAACAGCAAGCGCCCCAGCAGGTCGCTAGGTTGTGTACCAGAGTTGAAATATCTGCCCTCTACCCATCGGATCGGTTGCGGAGTTGAAATTCCGCCCGACAGGCCATAAAACTTCCCTTCCAAATACTGATCTGTTTTGGTTTCCGTTAAGACAGCAATCAGAGGCAGCATGGCACCGAAGGCAAAAGCAAAGCAGGACCTCATCCTGACCGAAGACGGCTACATGCCGGATATGACGCAGCCTGCCTTCTATGATGAATGCATCGAATTGGGCGATCATGAGGTCACCGCCTATTTCATGATGATGGCCGCCTTGCTGGATGGCTATGACGTCCGGTTCTTTCGGACGATCCAAGAAGCAGGCGTGCCAGAGGGTCGCCTTGCCCCCGATGTTCGGGATGCACAGTTCTTCGAGATTTCTTCGGGGCCCATCAAACGGTATTTTCAGGGCAGTTTCTGTTCCGCGATCAGCACGCTGACCGCAGACGACACGCGCGACAAATTCAAGACCAAGCAACTCTTGCACCGGGTGAATGTGAGCACACCCGTCGGGGGGACCGCGACACCGAATGACCTGTCGCTGATCCAGAAGATGGCGGCCGGGGGCGTCAAGAAGTTCCACCTCAAGCCGGTCGGGGGGTCACGTTCGCGGGGAGTTGTCGCCAATCTGACGGCCGAGGGCGCAGCCAAGCACATCCGGGATAACCCTCAGGTCAGCTTTATCGTCGAACAGCAGATCATCGGCCCCGAGATCAGGACTGTTGTCGTCGGTGACAAGGTCGTTGCCGCCTTTTGTCGTGAGCCGCAGCATGTGGTCGGTGATGGCCAGAAAACCATCCGGGCCTTGCTTTACAAGCGGCGCGATGATCGCAAGATCAACCCGCTCTTTGCCCGCCGCGTGATTGATGAGGGTCAGGCCGAAATGGCCTTGGTGTCCCGAGGGGATCGCTTCGACCGGATTCCGGCTATGGGTGAAAAGGTGATGCTCTTCACACATCTCAAGGCCTCGGCGAGCGACAACCTGCCTGACTGCCTCGAAAAGCTGCCTCTCTCGACGATCGAATCCAGTATCAGGGCGGCAAAGGCGCTCAATAGCCCGGTCTTGGCTTTTGATTGCATCGTGGATCGCGCGGGCGAGACCTTCATTCTTGAGGCCAATGCGAAGGCCATGTTTGGCTACTTGTGCATGCCGCATCCCAAAGGGCGTTGGAACCTACGCGTTCCGCGCGCCATCATCGCCCATTTCCTGCCCAAGCCGAAACATCCCAAACGCATGATCACCCGCATCAGATTCGCTGAGATGCGCGCCGAAATCTTCCGGGAGGGCCGCAAAGCCCCAGTCAATGCACTCGACTTCGTCGATCTGGCGTAACGCTCGCAGGAAAAGCAGGATCTGCGGCTGTTTCGGCCCGCTGATTCCCCAAAGGAGGCCCGGCACAGCACCAAACTCGACTGGCTGGTCAAAAAATTTTGGGCCCGTTTTGTCCTTATTTCAAAGGGTTCTGAGGGGGGGCGACCACATAATTTCCATATTTCTGTTATTTTCTGCTTGCGGGTATTTTGAGTTATGCCTAAACACCGCCTCACCGAAGCGGACGACACGGACGGTTGCGAGACTGTGGTGGGGAGACGGGGAGGTTGGCTGCGGGAACGCGGTTAGGTTATCTGGATGTAAGGCGTTTGGTTCGCTGATAGTATCGGCGCGCTGGATTATTTGTGTCTTTGCTCTTTGACAATATGGATATC
>JAQWYA010000191.1 GCA_029254215.1 Pseudorhodobacter sp.
GTCAGCTTTGATCCGTCATGATCCATCGTGAAATCCACAAGGCTCTCATGCCCCAGAAACCGCGCCCGTGCCACGATGCCGCGCGCGGGCGTTCCGTCTTGGGGCGTCGGGTTCGGGCCGCGACCCGCGCGGTCAAAGTCGATCTTGAGGTGCTGCGGGCGGATCACGATCTCTACCTGATCGCCATCGGCATGGCCCGGCGTCAGGAAGGCCCCGAAGGGCGTATCCGTCAGCGCGCCACGCGACACACCCCGGATCACGTTGATATCGCTAAAGAAAGCCGCCGCCGCGCGGTCTTTCGGTGCGTTGTAGATATTGTAGGGGGAGCCGCGCTGCACAATCTCGCCATCGCGCATCAGGGCGATTTCATCGGCCATACGCAGCGCCTCTTCCGGCTCATGCGTGACCAGCAAAACCGCAGCACCTTCCTCTTTCAACACGTCCAAAGTGGTGTCGCGAATCCCGTCGCGCAGGCGATTGTCGAGGCCCGAGAACGGTTCATCCATCAGCATCACACGCGGGCGCGGTGCCAAGGCGCGGGCAAGCGCCACACGCTGCTGTTCCCCGCCCGAGAGTTCATGCGGATGCTTGCGGCCAAACCCCGCCAGATTGACCCGTGACAACAATTCCTCAACCCGCGTGGCCTTGCTGGCCCGATCCCCGGTCAGCCCGAAGGCCACGTTCTGCGCCACCGTCAGATGCGGAAACAGCGCGAAATCCTGAAACATCAGGCCCACGCCCCGCGCTTCTGGGGGGGTGAAACTCGCATCATCGCAAACCGTCTTGCCATCAATCCGGATCGTGCCGCTGTCAGGCCGTTCCACCCCGGCGATCATCCGCAGAGTGGTGGATTTGCCGCACCCCGATGGGCCAAGCAGGCAGGTCACCTGCCCCGCAGGCAAAGATAGCGAAAGGTCCTTGACCACCTCGCGCGCGCCAAACCGGCGTGAGAGATGCGACACTTCCAGCCGTGGCGCGGATTTTGGGGCCGAGAATGGGCGCGGCGCAGTTATCATGGGCGCAAGGCCCCTCTTTCCTTAGAGATTCAATCAGGATTTGGTTAGCAGCCCTGTGCCTGCGGGGCAAGTGCCACAAGCGCGCAGGGTTGCATTGGCCCCCGCGCATCGGACGTCCCGCAGCGCGGGCTTGGATCAGGGCCAGCAAAGGCCCCGATCCGGCTCAGGACATCCCAAACCCGCGTCAGAGTGTGGAGTTGACCGCGCCACCATCCAAAAGCAGGTTCTGGCCGACGATAAAGCCCGCCTTGTTGGAGCACAGGAAGGCGCAGGCAGCCCCGAACTCTGCCGAGGTGCCGTAGCGGCGCGCGGGGATCGTGGCCTGACGCTGCTTGGTCGCGGCAGCGCGGTCGATCCCTTGCGCCTTGGCAACGCCGTCATCCAACTGATCGGCGCGGTCCGTCGCATGGATACCGGGCAGGAGGTTGTTGATCGTCACCCCATGTTCGGCCACCTGACGCGCGGTGCCGGCGACAAATCCGGTCAATCCTGCGCGGGCGGTGTTGGACAGGCCAAGCTGCGGGATTGGCGCCTTCACCGAACCAGAGGTGATGTTGACAACCCGGCCCCAACCCTTGGCGATCATGCCCGGCAAGGTCGCCTGCATCAGGGCCACCGGCGTCAGCATATTGCCATCCAGCGCCTTGATGAAATCATCGCGCGACCAATCCGACCACAGTCCGGGAGGCGGGCCACCCGCATTCGTCACCAGAATATCCACGTCGCCCGCCGCCGCCAGAACTGCCGCACGGCCCGCGTCCGAGGTGATGTCGGCAGCAACAGCCGTGACCTCCACCCCGTAGGTCGCGCGCAAGTAGGCGGCCGTTTCCTCCAGCGCCTCCGCGCCGCGGGCATTGATCACCAGATCAACGCCAGCTTCGGCCAAAGCCTCGGCGCAGCCGCGCCCAAGGCCCTTGGAGGCCGCACAAACCAGCGCTTTTTTTCCCTTGATCCCCAGATCCATGGTTATTCCTCTCTTAAGGTTGCTGTGCACAGGTAGCAGCGCCCCTCGCCGGAGAAAAGAGCCTGTGGCCAAAAGAATCCCCTGCCCCGCGCCGGGCTTATCGAAAGACTTGCAAGTTTGACCCGAGTTTTCCTTTCCGTTGCCCCCTTCCTACCCTATTTTCGGTTCAGGCTCGGTTCAGCCAGTCCTATGATGCCCTCATTCGCGCCCCGGCGCGCAAAACCACCGAAACGGATGATGCAATGACCGCGCGCCCGCCAGACCGGAGTGAAACTCTGCCTTCGCAGGTCTGTCAGGTGTTTGCCGCCGTGGATTTCACCGTTTGTGCCGGCGTCAATCTGCACGAGGCTTTGACCGTACCGGATGATGCCTGCTTGGGTGATGCTTACCGATTGCGCCACGGTGCTGCGACCCAAAGACTTGCCTTGCAGCGTGACACGGCCCCGCCGCTGATCGCGGAAGGCTCGGATATTGGCCATAGCCAAGAGCCTGTGCAGATCCTCGGGCGCTTTGTCATGATGGCCGGAAGTGGCGACCGGGTTGAGGTGCTTTTGTTGCGTGTCGCGGCAGAAGATTACGTCCTGCCTCTGTCTCCGATCGGGGGGCAGATCGACTACACGCTGCTTCAAAGCTTTGACCAACCTGCGCAGACGATGCTGGCGGATATGCTTTGCATCTCCTTTGCGCGCGGAACCACGATCACCCTCAATGACGGCAGCCCCCGCCAGATCGAGGCCCTGCGGCCCGGCGACCGCGTGCTGACGCGCGATCATGGTGGCCAGCCGCTGCGATGGGTTGGCAAGACGACACAGCGCGCGGTCGGCAGTTTCGCACCGGTCGTGATCTCGGCGGGGGCGATGGGCAATTCCGGCGATCTCATTGTCAGCCAGCATCACCGCATGTTCCTTTACCAACGCAACCGCCAGAAGGGCATCACCTCGGCAGAGGTACTGGTGCAGTCAAAGCATCTGGTGGATGAACGCGCGATTTTCCTGCGTGAAGGCGGGTTTGTCGAATATTACAGCCTCGTTTTCGACCGGCATGAGATCATCTATGCCGAAGGGATCCCCGCCGAAAGCCTGCTGGTCACCGATGCCACCGTCTCGCGCTTGCCACCAGACCTTGCCGCAGAGGTCACCGCCCGCTTTCCCGGCTTGCGTCAAAACCAGCATTTTGGCACCGAGGCCACGCGAGAGGTGCTTGCCGGGCTGGAACCGGGGACGCTCTATCGTCCGGGCCGGGCGTAACACGCCGCCCCGTCCAAGACGGCCCCGACCAAATCGTTACCGCCCAAAGCATGACCGAACAACCGCGCTTTGCGCAGTGGACGGGGCCTTTGACTTCGGCTAAACCGCGCGCCATGCAAGATCAGTCGAACCGCCCCGCCCTTCCGCCCGAAATCGCCCGCCGCCGGACCTTTGCGATCATCTCGCATCCCGACGCCGGCAAGACGACTCTGACCGAAAAGTTCCTGCTGTTTGGGGGCGCTATCCAGATGGCGGGCCAGGTCCGTGCCAAGGGCGAAGCGCGGCGCACACGGTCTGACTTCATGAAGCTAGAGCAGGACCGCGGCATCTCGGTCTCTGCCTCGGCGATGTCCTTTGAATTCGGGCCGTACCGCTTCAATCTGGTGGACACGCCCGGCCACTCTGATTTCTCCGAAGACACCTACCGTACGCTGACGGCGGTGGACGCGGCGATCATGGTGATCGACGGCGCGAAAGGCGTGGAAAGCCAGACGCAAAAGCTGTTCGAGGTCTGCCGCCTGCGCGATCTGCCGATCCTGACTTTCTGCAACAAGATGGACCGCGAAAGCCGCGACACATTCGAGATCATCGACGAGATTCAGGAAAACCTCGCGATTGACGTGGCCCCGGTCAGCTGGCCCATCGGTGTGGGCCGGGACTTTCTGGGTTGCTATGACCTGTTGAACGACCGGCTTGAACTGATGGACCGCGCCGACCGCAACCGCGTCGCCGCCACGATTGAAATCAAGGGTCTGTCAGACCCGAAACTGGCGCAGCACATTCCGGCCGATCTTCTGAAGAAACTCTTGGAAGAGATTGAAATGGCGCGCGAATTGCTGCCCGCCTTTGATCACAAAAGCTTTCTGGAAGGGCATATGACGCCGATCTGGTT
>JAQWYA010000228.1 GCA_029254215.1 Pseudorhodobacter sp.
GACCACGACCATGACCATGATCACGGCCACGAAGCCGAAGACGCAGAGGATGGCGCAGGCATTGACCCTCATGCCTGGCTGGACCCGCATAACGCGCTTTTGTGGCTGGACGCGATTGCCGCCGAATTGGCCAAACTGGATCCTGCGAATGCCGAAGCCTATGCCGCCAACGCCCGCTCCGCACAGGCCGAGGTCACGGCGCTGGAGGCTGAAATTGCGGCCAGCCTTGCCCCCATTCAGGATCAACCCTTTGCCGTTTTCCATGACGCCTATGGGTATTTCTCGGGTCATTTTGGGCTGAAGGTCGTGGGTTCGGTCCGGCTTGGGGATGCAACTTCGCCCGGTGCCGCGCATCTTGCAGCCCTTGGTCAGGATCTTGCCGCGCAAAACGCCGTGTGTTTGTTTCCCGAGGTCAATCACGATGCCGCCCTTGCGCGCACACTGACCGAAGGCACTGGATTGCGACTGGGCGCGCCTCTGGATCCCGAAGGGATGGCGATTGAACCCGGTGCCGGGCTCTATGCCAAACTGATGCGCAATCTGGCCCGTGATCTTGTCGCCTGCCTCCAGCCCTCTTAAACCGGGGGCGACCCTCTGAGCATAAGGCAGCGATCATGGCACGACATTTTGGCACCACACCGTCCGGCGCGGCGGTTCAGGCAGTGGATCTGCGCGCGGGGTCGATGGTGGCCACAGTCCTGACCTATGGCGCGATTCTGCGGCACCTCTCCTTGACCCCCGAGGGGCATAATCTGACATGGGGGTCAGATGATCTGTCGGACTATGCTGTCGCCATGCGCTATCATGGGGCCGTGATCGGCCCGGTTGCCAATCGGATCAGCGGTGCGGCCGCACAGATCGGCCCGCAAAGCTACACATTCGACGCCAATCAAGACGGGGCCATCACCCTCCATTCCGGGGCCAAGGGCACGTTTCAAAGCCTTTGGACGCTGGCCGAGGAAAGCGCCAGCCACGTGATCCTGACGCTGGATCTGCCCGATGGGGAAGCAGGCTTTCCCGGAAACCGCAGGATCACGGCGCGCTATGATCTGCTGCCCGACCGCCTGCGCTTGACGCTGGATGTGACGACCGATGCGCTGACCGCAATCAACCTCGCCAATCACAGCTATTGGAACCTTGACGGCAGTTCCTCTTGGGAAGGGCATCGCCTGAAGGTCGCAGCCGATCACTATCTGCCCGTCACAAAGGCCGTCACCCCGACGGGCGAAATCGCCCCGGTGTCTGGCACGGCCTTTGATTTTCGAACCTCGCGTGTCTTGAAAGCCGGGGACCCGCCGCTTGACACAAACTTCTGTTTGTCAAACGATCGCCGCCCCTTACAAGAGGTTCTTTGGCTTTCAGGTCAGCAAGGGGTTACGATGGCCTTTGCAACAACCGAACCTGGGCTGCAAATCTATGACAGCCGGCCGGAGTATCGCGCCCTCGCGATCGAGGCGCAATATTGGCCGGATGCCCTCGCCAATCCGGCCTTCCCGCCGATCCTGCTTGCCCCGGCAGAACCCTGGCAGCAGATCACCGAGTGGCGCTTTTCACAAAGCGCGGCCTAAGTATTCCGAAGGCAAGTGCGGCAAGCCCTTGGGGCGCGTTCCGCGCGACCTCAGCTTCCCCGGTAGGTCGAATAGGCGAAGGGAGAGATCAGAAGCGGCACATGGTAATGCGCCCCTGCGTCCGGCACGCCAAAGCGGATCGGGATCTCATCCAGAAACAAGACCTCGCCCGAGGCTTGACCCGTCTCGCGCAAATACGCCCCGGCACAAAAGACCAGCTCATACTGTCCGCTTTGCAAGGCGTCGCCCTGCAACAAAGGGGCATCGGTGCGCCCATCGGCGTTTGTCGTGACCTCGGCAATCTTGCGATGGCTGTTGCCTGACACGCGGTACAGCAGGATCCGCACCCCCGCGGCAGGCTTTCCAAGTGCCGTATCCAACACATGCGTGCTCAGGCGTCCTGACTGTGCGACCATTTCAACTCTCCTTCCGGGTGGCGATGGCGAAACACGCCCTTTGGCAAAGACCATATCATTTCAGCACAAAGATCGACCCGCGCCTGTGCGGATAAGACTTTCACTGATAATTTGAAAATCCAAGGCGGTTTCATCCGCTAGGGTGCTCCCGGAACAAGCGGAGTTCCCGGAATGACTGACCTTAGAACGCAGCTGACCCCAATGCACGGCACAATGCCTAGGCCAGCGCCAATGGCTGACTGTACGGCTGCGATCCGCCCTCGGCTGCCCGCCGGATCGGGGCAAAAGCCCATCCGCGCCCGCCGCCTCCCACGATACCTCAGCCCCGCACGGCCGCCCGTGCGCCCCCTGACAGAAAGCCTCGCATGACCTCTTATGCCACCCCGCCCGGCGGCCTTCCGGCCCAAACCAGCCTGCACACGGGCCGCGCCATCTTTACCGAAAGCTATGCCGTGATCCCCAAGGGGGTGATGACCGATATCGTCACCTCCTTCCTGCCGGGCTGGCAAAACACGCGGGCCTGGATCATCGCCCGGCCAATGTCGGGCTTTTCAGAGACGTTTTCGCAATATGTAATGGAAGTGGCACCGAACGGCGGCTCCGACGCGCCCGAGCCAGAGCCAAAGGCCGAAGGCGTGCTGTTTCTATGCGACGGCACGGCCGATCTGACGGTCGCGGGGCAAACCCATGCCCTGACAGCAGGCAGCTACGCTTATCTTCCGCCCGGAACGAAATGGTCCTTCCACACAACCGGAACCGCCCCCGCCCGGTTCCACTGGATCCGCAAATGCTATGAACCCGCCCCCGGCCTTTCCACGCCAGAGGCTTTTGTCACCCATGAAACGCTCCACCAACCCAATGAGATGCCGCAGACGCAGGGACGCTGGACCACCACACGTTTCGTCCCCACCGAAGACCTGCGCCATGACATGCATGTCAATATCGTCACCTTCCAACCCGGCGGAGTGATCCCTTTCGAAGAAACCCATGTGATGGAACACGGCCTTTACGTGCTGCAAGGCAAGGCCGTCTACAA
>JAQWYA010000027.1 GCA_029254215.1 Pseudorhodobacter sp.
GGGGCGATGCCGGAGACGGTTTCGCTCAGCGAGAGCGCCCCCACCTCTCCGTAAAAGCGCAGCTGAACCCGCGAGCCAACGGGAACCTCGAAGGTCAGAACATCGATTTCATTGAGATAAAGCGCGGGCTTGCCGGTGTAGGGCGGGGGTTGAATCCAACCCTCCCAGCTTGGGCCAGCGATCAGCGCATTGGCGGGTGTGGCCCCAAGCCCCGCGACCGAGGCCACACGCCAGAGCGATCCGAATACCAGCGCCGTCACCAAAGCCGTCAGCGCCATGTAGCGCAGACCAAAGGGATCGCGGGCCGACAGACGCAAATCGGGCTGCACGGCTTTCGCGGCGGCGGCCCGATCGGCCATCCGCGCCAGATGCACTTGCCAAACGGCCTGAGATGCGCCGTCCCCCGCGCCAATGGCCTGCGTGTCGGACAGGGTCGCGATGGGTCGGCCGGGCAAAGCGGCATCCAGCCGGTTCAGGGCCTCTTGCCGGGTTGGCCTGCGAAATTGCCGCGCTCCGCGCCAGCCGGTCCAAAGGCAGGCCAGCGCCACGGCGGCCAGACCCGCCCAGACAGACCAAAGCGGCAGACTGTCTTGCACCCCAAAAGCCAATGCAGCAAGACTTGCGACAAGAATTGACCACAATGGCCAGAAGCCCCGGACAAGCCGTTCCGCCCAAAGCCCCGCCCAAGTCAGGCGCAGCGGGGTCTTGAGACGATGGGCCAAGGCCTTGGGGAATGTTTGCGTCATGCAGATCCTTTACGGGCTGCGCTTCGCATCACAGCCATTCGGGGATGGTATCGCGATTGAGCATTTCGTCAAATGTCGGTCTTGCCCGGATGACAGCGAAGTGATCGCCCTTGACCAGAACTTCGGGGATCAGCGGTCGCGAGTTATACTCTGACGACATCACCGCGCCGTAAGCTCCTGCCGACCGGAAAGCCAGCAGGCTTCCCTCCGTCATCGGGGCCATGGCGCGGGTCTTGGCGAAAGTGTCGCCTGATTCGCAGATCGGACCGACGACATCATAGGTCGCAGATTCCAGCCCCGGTTCGGGTTCGGTCAGCGGAACAATATCGTGATGCGCCGAATACATCGCGGGGCGGATCAGGTCATTCATCGCGGCATCGATGATCAGAAAATCACGATCCTCGCCGTTTTTGACGTAAATCACCTGACTGACCAGCACCCCGGCATTGCCCGAGATCAGGCGGCCCGGTTCGATTTCAATCTCGCAGCCCAGATCGCCCACGGTGCGTTTGATCAGTGCCCCATAATCCAAGGGCAGCGGCGGTGCTGCATTGTTGCGCGCATAGGGGATCCCTAGGCCGCCGCCAAGATCCAGCCGCAGGATCTCATGCCCATCGGCGCGCAGGGTCCGGGTCAGGTCCGCGACCTTGAGATAGGCTTGCTCGAATGGTTCCAATTCGGTCAACTGGCTGCCGATATGCACGTCGATGCCGACGACCTTCAGGCCCGGCAAGGCGGCGGCTTCGGCGTAAACCTCGCGGGCGCGGGAAATCGGGATGCCGAACTTGTTTTCCTTCTTGCCGGTGGCAATCTTCTCATGCGTTTTGGCGTCCACATCCGGGTTTACCCGGATCGTGATCGGGGCGACCAGACCAAGCGCGGTCGCCACCTCTGACAAAGCCCGCAGTTCAGGTTCGGATTCGACGTTGAACTGGCGGATGCCCCCGGTCAGCGCCAGCCGCATTTCCTCACGGGTTTTACCGACACCGGAAAAGACGATGCGATCACCGGGAACCCCGGCGGCCTTGGCGCGCAGATATTCCCCGCCCGAGACAACATCCATCCCTGCGCCCAGATCGCCCAGCGTTTTCAGCACGGCGAGGTTGGACAGCGACTTCATCGCAAAGCACACCAGATGCGGCAGCGGCGACAGGGCTTCGGTGAACAGCTGGTAATGGCGGGTCAGCGTCGCGGTGGAATAGCAATAGAACGGCGTGCCAACACTGGCCGCGATGTCAGCAAGGGCAACGTCTTCGGCGAAAAGCTGGCCGTTCTTGTACAGAAAATGGTCCATAGGGGGGCTTTCACTGCGCAGGTCAATTTCGGGGCGTATAGCAGAAGCGGCCAGCGGCGCAAATGATCGCCTTGGGGGCGTGGCTTGCGCGGTTAAACCACGGGGCGGGTGCGCAAAAACAGATAAAGCGGCAGGCCGCAAGAGACGCCGATGCAAAAGGTCGCGGGAAGCGCGATCAGCGCGGTCCAGTTGCGTCGGGTGATCGTCTCGGCCAGAATCCAGACGGTCAGGGCGATCGCGGCGATCGTCAGATCCCACGTTAACCCAGTGGTGGAGGCATTGACGTACCAAGCATCAATCAGGCCCGAAAGCCCTGTCCCGGTTTCCTGCATATAGGTCACGAACCAATACATCGGATGCACTGCACCCCAGACCGCCAGCCCCAGATACACCATCCGCAGCCGCGACATCAGCGGGTCACCGAAACGCCAAGCTTTGCCTCGCCCGAAATGGTCAGGCCGGGCTGAACGGCGTTTTGCGAGGGGGGTGTCGGCTCTCCGTCAGCGCCGCAGGCGGAGAGGGTGATCAGGATCGCAAGGGCAGCAAAAGGGCGCATGGCTCATACCTTTGGCAGGGCAGGGATGGGGGGATGGTAGCGGATCAACGGCTGATGGCAACTGTCGCTCCGCCAACGCGGGTGGCCAGAACAGGGCGGACCTTGACCCCGTCCGGCCCGATGCCGATCCCGGCGCCCAGACGGGCATCGGAACAGGCCGAAAGACTGGCGGCGAGGATCAACAAAAGCGAAAGCCGCGTCATGCGCCGCGCCCTGACAAAGGGGCGCGGCCTGAACGGCGTGCTTTGGGTTCTCTTTGGTCCATCGACGTTCCCCTTATGGCAACAGCGTTTTCCAGCGCGCAATCTGGGCGCGCACCTGATCCGGGGCGGTGCCGCCATAGGACATGCGGCTGCGCACGGAATTTTCGACGCCCAACACCTCAAACACATCGGCGCGGATCTGCGCGTGAACCGATTGCATCTGATCAAGGGTCAGGTCTGGCAAGTCTATCCCCGCCTTCTCGGCCATGGCAACCAACGCCCCCGTGATGTGATGCGCCTCGCGGAAGGGCAGGCCCAATTCGCGCACCAGCCAATCCGCCAGATCGGTGGCGGTCGAAAAGCCCGAGGCGGCAGCACTGCGCAGGCTGTCCTGATTGGCGGTCATGTCGGAAACCATACCGGTCATCGCCGCAAGCCCCAGCATCAGCGTATCGGCCGCGTCAAAGGTTTGTTCCTTATCTTCCTGCATGTCCTTGGAATAGGTGAGCGCCAGACCCTTCATGATCGTGAACAGCGCCACCGTCGCCCCCAGAACCCGCCCAAGTTTGGAGCGCAGCAATTCGGCGGCATCGGGGTTTTTCTTTTGCGGCATGATGCTGCTGCCCGTCGTCCATTTGTCGGACAGCCGCACAAAGCGGAACTGCGCTGAGGACCAGATCACCAGTTCTTCGGCGAAACGAGACAGGTGCATCGCACAGATCGAGGAGGCCGACAGAAACTCCAGCGCGAAGTCGCGGTCAGACACCGAATCAAGGCTGTTCGCGGTGGGGCGATCAAAGCCAAGGGCGGCGGCAGTTGCCTCCCGGTCGATCGGGAAAGAGGTGCCGGCAAGGGCGGCCGCGCCAAGCGGGCATTCGTTCATCCGGGCGCGGGCATCGACAAAGCGCGACCGGTCCCGCGCGAACATCTCGACATAGGCCAGCATGTGGTGACCCCATGTGACAGGCTGGGCGGTCTGCAGATGGGTAAAGCCGGGCATCACCCAATCGGCCCCGTCCTCGGCCTGCGCCAGAAAGGCTTTCATCAGCGCTTCCAGCCCCTCAATGGCGGCATCGCATTGCTCACGCACCCAAAGGCGGAAATCGACTGCGACCTGATCGTTGCGCGACCGCGCAGTGTGCAGACGGCCTGCCGGTTCTCCGATCAGGTCTTTGAGGCGGGCCTCCACGTTCATGTGGATGTCTTCAAGCTCCACCCGGAACGGGAATTTTCCGGCCTCGATCTCTGACAAGACCGTGAGCAGCCCTTCCCGGATTGTCTCGGCGTCTTTATTGGTGATGATACCCTGTGCCGCAAGCATTGCGGCATGGGCGCGCGACCCGGTGATATCCTGACGGGCAAGACGCTTGTCAAAGCCTATGGAGGCGTTGATCGCCTGCATGATGGCGTCATTGCCGCCCTCAAACCGACCGCCCCACATGGCGTTTGCGGCGGGGGTGGGGGAGGGTTGGGCTGTGTCGGTCATGGGGCTGCCTTT
>JAQWYA010000026.1 GCA_029254215.1 Pseudorhodobacter sp.
CCGAAGTTTTCCGTATACTTGTCAGCGTCCCATCCTGGGCGTGCCAGCAGCCGCGCGCGCAACCCCCGTTTCAGTTTGAGAAGCGCCTTTTGGTCCTGCGCGAGCACCACCGCCTGCGCGACATAGGCGGCGTCGGTCTTTGCGACCCAGTCTGGTAGGCCAGCGGCGATCATGAAGCTTGCGCCCATGCGGGAGACGAAGTGACCGCCTTGCAGGGTAAGGACCGGAACGCCCATCCAGAGCGCTTGCAGCGTGGTTGTGCCGCCGCAATAGGGGAAGGGATCGAGGGCTATGTCGATCTCGGCGTAGGCCTGCATCATCACCTCAAGCGCAACGGGTCCGCGGAAGGTCAGGCGCTCTGCAGGGATACCCTGTTCGTGAAACAGGCGGCGGAAACGTGTGACGGCGCCTGCGTCCTTGAAGCTGGGCGCACGCAGCAGGAGGCGCGCGTCGGGCACGGCCTTCAGCACATTGGCCCAGAGGCGGATCGTGCGCGGGGTCAGTTTTGGAATGTTGTTGAAAGAGCCAAAGGTCAGGGGCCGCCCCCGTGCCAGATTCACAAAGTCCGGCAGCGGATAGTCAACTTCTGGCGCGAAACAGAACACCGTGTTGGGAAGGCGCATCACCCGTTCACTGCACAGATAATCAGCGTCAGGCGGGGTGACCAGTGGATCCCCGATCAGCCAGTCGATATTCGGCACGCCGGTGGAGCCGGGATAGCCAAGGAAACTGGCTTGGACGGGCGCCATGCGGCGGGCAAAGGCCCGCATCGTGCCGCCAGCGGTATGACCGGCCAGATCGATCAGAATGTCGATCCGGTCTGCCGCGACGGTGGCGGCAAGCTGGGCTGTGGTCACATCGCGCCAGGTCCCCACGCGGCTGCGGGCAAGCCGGGTCTGATCGTCCACCGTGGAGCCGGTGTTGTAGATGGTCAGCGGCAGGCCCGAATGGTCCCACCGCGCCAAAAGGGGCTGGAGGAAAATGTTGACCGGATGCTGGTGGTGCAGGTCGCCACTGACCATACCGATCCGGAGCGGGCGATCCGGATCTGGATCTGCCCCGAAACTCTCCCGCGTCCGCGCCCCATGTCCCCATGACGCGAACAGGGCACGGTGGCGGTTAGCCACCTCTTCGGGCGTGACGCCATCGGCATAGAGCAGGCTCATCGCTGCGTTTGGTGCAAAACTGTCCTGGCCTTCCGCCACCAGACCTTCATAGAGGGCAAGAGCGGTGTCCGCGTCGCCGAACCGGTTGGCGATCGAGGCGCGCAGGGCCGCGCTGGCGGCCGGGGGCACGGCCCCGGAGGCTTCGGCCCGATCGAGCGAGATCAGCGCGTCTTCGAGCAGCCATGCCTTGACCTGCATGTCGGCCAGATCCAGATGGGCCTGTGCATTGTCGGGCTGCAACACGGTCCAGCGCGTCAGGATCGCCACGGCCTCCGCCCAGAAATTGAACCGGTAGGCAAGCTGTGCCAGCGGGCGGAGAAGGCTCGGATCCTCAGACCCAGAGAGTTTTTCCATCAACATCTGGGCCTTTTCCATCATGCCAAGGCGAAGATAGACCTCCGAGATCTCCAGATCGACCATAGCTGCGAGCGCCCCCTGCGCCGCGAGGAGCCGGGCTTGGCGCAGCCCGTCGAGCGATCGAGGCAGATCGTTTCGCTCCATCCGGAACCGGGCCATGTCACGGCACAGACCGGCCATCGCCGGGGCTGGCTCTGCTCCGGCCCCGGCGCGGTCGAGCGCATGTTGGAAGGCAACGGCGGCACGCTCGGCGGCGTCCTGACCCGGCTGCTCCTCCCAGAGCCGGGCCAGCGCCAGTGCGGGCCGCGCATCCAGGGGACGCACGTCCATCGCCTTGGTGTAGCTGGTGGCGGCCTCGTCTGCCTCGCCGAGACCCCGCAGCACATTGCCGCGTTCCAGGTGCGCGTCGAACTGTGAAGGATCGAGCTGGAGCGCCGCATCATATGCGACCCGGGCCGCTGTTGCATTTCCAAGGGACCGAAATGCGCGGGCACGAAGAACGTACGCCTCTACCAGATCTGGAGCCAACGTGATGGTTGCGTCAATATGTTCGAGAACTTCCTCAAACCGCGACTGACGAAAGGCTGCGTTTGCCCGATTAAACGATCCTGCGGCCTGTTCGGAGACCGGCTTGCTTGTGTGCCGTGCAACTTCGGTGGCCGAAATGCTCCGTGGACGGGCATGAAACACCGCCGGTGGCGCTGTGCGCGGAGTCTCTGCCACAGACTGTTCAGCCCAGTCCAGCAGCCTTGGCAAAAAGCGTTCCTCACCGATCCTTGTGTAGTTCAGGTCATAGGTGACCTGAAGTGGGTCTTCTAACAGTTCAGGCAGCTCGGCGTTTTCTGGATTTTGGTAATTATAGGCATAGGACGTCAGATCTGCCTGAGACGGGGTCCAGCCTGATTTGAGCCGGTTGAAGAAATCACGCGTATGGAATGAAATGCCAGATTCTTTTTGAAGTCTTGGCAACCATGATAACCTGCCAAGAATCATCTTGGACATAAGTTGGTCGATGGATCGTACTGGATAATGTCGCAACCCAAAACCGTCCGGCATCTTCACCATCGGCAGAGGATCCATATTACTCAGGCGCACATGATGGCTTCCTGGAGCAAACTGCCAGTCGCTATGGCTTGCCCTGCTTCGGTGAACAAGACATTTAGGGGTAATTACTTTTTCTTCTGCGCAGCGGTGTCTTATCCGCTTGGTCGGGTTGACTTCTGAGGGGTCATCCAGCGAGCTAGGCACCATAGAAATCCAGGGCCACCAAGCAACGCCGCCATTGATGTGTTTATCGAGGAATTGGTGCAAACTGCCTGAGCTTGGGGCGCTGATGAACTCGTCACCGTCGAGTGGGATGACCCAGTCAGCCCCAGACGAAAAGGCTTCTCGTCCAAGCTCCGTCAAGAGAATTTCCTGAATCTGGGCTTGGCCAGCATACCGTTTTAAATGAAGCGCAAATCCCTCTGCTTGCAGGTTTTCAAGTATCTCATAGGTTCGATCTGTCGAAAGATGGTCCACAAGACGCAGCTCATCAACAAATCCCAGCGTATGCCGAACAAATGCTTCAACGATGTCAGCCTCATTTCTGACCATGGCAATCGCAACAAGACGGGTCATGTTATCCTTGCTCCAGGCAAATTAAGGCTGTGCAGCGTTGGCTGGTCATCGGCTCTGCTCATCGGACAGCGCCTCTGGTTTGATCGTAAAGCGGATCTCGTCATTGCGGAACCCGAGCGCCATCGGGCGGATCACGTCTGGCAGCAGGTTGACGTCATATATCTCCTCAACGATGCCGCCGATCTCCAACCGGTGTTCGA
>JAQWYA010000051.1 GCA_029254215.1 Pseudorhodobacter sp.
TATCTCAATGAAATCGATGTTCTGACCTTCGAGGTTCCCGTTGGCTCGCGGGTTCAGCTGCGCTTTTACGGAGAGGTGGGGGCGCTCTCGCTGAGCGAAACCGTCTCCGGCATCGCCCCCGCCTTGCCAGACCCGGAAACCCCCGCCAATCCCGCCCCCGAATTCGACGTGGCCCAAAGCGGATCCATCGCCATTGAAGGCCCCAATGGCCGCAGCTGGAATATCCTCGCACTGCGTGACGCCGTGCCCACGGTTTCGGTCAATGGCGATGTGACGCGCGAAGCCGATGGCAGCCTGAAGCTGCCCTTCTCGGCGCAGGATGACCACGGCATTACAGCCGGTCAGGCGATTATCGCGCTGGATCTGCCGTCCGTTGACCGCCGCTATGGGCTGTCGCTTGATCCTGAACCAATCGAAGCCGTGATCCTTGATCTGCCCTTGCCGATCACCGGCAACCGCGCCGAATTCGACGAAACGCTGATCGACGATCTGTCCAAGCATCCTCTGGCCAACCTGCAGGTCACCGTGCGCTTGTCGGTAACGGATGCCGCCAACCAGATCGGCGAGGGAGAGGTTTTATCGCTGGTGCTGCCGGGCAAGCGGTTCTTTGACCCTCTGGCCGCCGCTGTGATCGAAATGCGCCGCGATCTTTTGTGGAACCGTGAAAACGCCCGCCGCTCGGTTCAGATTTTCAAGGCGATCACCAACCGCCCCGAAGGCTTTATCCGCAACGAACGCGCCTATCTTCGCCTCCGCGTGGCCCTGCGCCGCTTGGAAAGCACTCCCACCAGCTTGACGCCCGAGGTTCGGGATGAGCTGGCAGAGGCGCTGTGGGAAATCGCCCTGATGATCGAAGAGGGCGATCTTGCCTCGGCCCGAGAGCGGCTTCAACGCGCCCAAGACCGGCTGGACGAGGCAATCCGCAACGGGGCCGACCCGTCTGAAATCGAAGAGTTGATGCAGGAATTGCGTCAGGCGATGGAGGATTACATGCGCCAGCTGGCCGAAGAGGCCGCGCGCAACCCCGAGGGACAGGCCGCGCAGGAACAAGAGGGCATGGAGATGTCCGGCGATCAGTTGCAGCAACTCTTGGAAGAGCTGCAGCAGATGCTGGAAGAAGGCCGGATGGAGGAAGCGGCCGAATTGATGGAAATGCTCCGTCAATTGATGGAAAACATGCAGGTAACGCAGGGCGAAGGCGGTCAGGGTGGCCCCGGTCAGCAAGCCATGCGCGACCTTGCCGAAACGCTGCGCGACCAGCAAGGCCTGTCGGATGACAGCTTTTCAGAGCTGCAAAATCAGGACGGCCAGCAGGGCCAGGACCAAGGCGATCAGCAGGGGGAACAGGGCCAGCAGGGGCAAGGCGACCAGCAAGGTCAGGATGGCCAGCAAGGCGAGGGCGAGCAGGGACGTCAGGGCCAGAACCAGCAAGGCACCGGCGAGACGGGTGAGGGTCAGGGCCAAAGCCTGACCGAACGCCAACGCGATCTGCGCGACCGTCTGGGGCGCTTGAACGGCGGCAACCTTCCGGGCGCTGGCACCGAACAGGGAGAGGCTGGGCGCCGCGCGCTTGATGAGGCGGGTCGGGCGATGGAAGAAGCGGAAGAGGCTTTGCGCAACGGCGATCTGCCGGGCGCGCTTGACCGTCAGGCCGATGCGATGCGCGCGATGCGCGAAGGCATGCGCGATCTGGGCGAGGCCATGGCGCAGGAGCAGCGCGAAAACGATGGCTCGCAACAAGGGGAGGCTGTCGGCCGGGCAGACCCGAACTCGGCCCGCGACCCGTTGGGGCGTGAACCCGGCGATGGGGCGCGGATCGGATCGGACCGCAACCTGTTGCAAGGCGATGACGTGTACCGCCGCGCGCAGGATCTGCTGGATGAAATCCGTCGCCGCCAAGGGGATCAAGCGCGCCCGGAAAGCGAACGCGACTACCTTAAGCGGTTGCTCGATCTGTTCTGATCGCGAAATGATCGGGGCTGGAAAGATCGGGCGTTGCGGGGACGGGACGCAGCAAAAAGCTTCAGCTTTCGGTCAGATGCTTTACCAGGGCCGTGGCATCACGGATGACCCCGTCAAGCCAGGCGCGGCCTTTGTTGACTTGCGTCACATAGGTCGCCATGGGCTCTTTCATCTGGGGGAACTGCTCGGTGATGCGAGGGGCCGCGACATAGGCCACAAGCGCCAGCACCGCGACCAGCACGACCAGTGAAAAGCCACTGCGAAAGCCGCCCCGCCCCTGAGGCTGGTCCGACTGGGAAGCCCGCGCACCGGTTTCGCCTCGCGCGGGCCTTTGTTCGTTGGAGGCCCGCAAAGTCGAGTTGATTTCGTCGATATCCGGGAAAAGATCTCTGCGCGACGCCGCCTTATCACCGTCTTCCGGGGCCTTTGCCTCGGGCTTCTCAGGCTCTGCCTCGCGCAGACGAGCCAGCCTTTCGCGCACGGATTTGGTATTCGCCGTGGCGGTTTCTTCCAGACCCAGATCGGATTGCGTCTCCAGCCCGCGGGGGGATTCCTTGCGACGGACGGCTGCCTCGCGCTCGGCCTCTTCGCGCAGAACGGCGAGCAGGCTTTCGTCCAGACCACGCCGCACCGTTGGTGCGATTTGCTCGGGCCGCCGGGTGGTTTCGTCCTCAGGCTCGGCTTCGGGCGGAATGGGCTTTGCCGCTGCGGGCCGCGACGGGCGGGCGGGTGCAGGGGCGGAAGCCGTTGCTTTTGGCGTCACAGGGGCTGCGGGCGCAGAATCGGCTGCGGGGCGTGCGCCCGTCGTCGCGCCAAACAACGCTTCCTCATCCGCTTCAAGGGATTCTGCTTCGGGGTGGCGTTGAAACCAGGCATGCCCGCAATTGGAACATTGAACGTCCCGACCGAGGTCCGGGATCGCGTCATCATCCACTTCATATTGCGCATCGCAATTTGGGCAAACAAGCCGCATCCGCTTTACCACGCCCCATTAATCCACAGCATTGTTTCCTATCTACCGCTGATACTTCGGATATCCAAGCCTTTGTAACGCTTTCAGCCCTGATGAACGATTGAATCCCCCTGCCCCTTGCGCGAAACTGGCCGGAATGCGGCATTGCGCCGGATCGCTGTTGCACAAACGCGCAACACAGAGAATATGCCAAAACCGCGACGCATCCGCAGCGTGTAAAAAGGACAGACGATGAACCTCCGCCGGAGCAAACCGTGATCGCCTTCGACAACGTCGCCTATAGTTATGGCGGGGGGGAGTTGCTGTCGGACCTGACCCTGCGGCTTGCCCCCGGATCGTTCCACTTTCTGACGGGGCCGTCAGGGGCCGGAAAATCGACCTTTCTCAAGCTGTGCTACGCGGAACTGCTGCCCACCGCCGGGCATATCACGCTTTTTGACCGCGAGGTCCGCAGCCTGAACCGGGATGAGGTCGCCCGACTGCGGCGGCGGATCGGCGTCGTGCATCAGGATTGCCAGTTTCTGGATCACCTGCCCGTTTCGGCCAATGTCACCCTGCCGGCGATGGTCTCGGGTCGGGCGCATGGTGCCGAAGATCTTGCGGATCTTCTGGCATGGGTGGGCCTGTCATCGCTGGCCGATGCCCGCCCTCCCCAGCTTTCGGGCGGCGAACGCCAGCGCGCCGCCGTGGCCCGCGCCGTGATCATGTCTCCCGATGTGGTGTTGGCGGATGAACCGACGGGCAATCTTGACTGGGAAATGTCGCTGCGGCTGCTGACGCTTCTGGTCGAGCTGAACAAGATGGGCAAAACCATCCTTGTGGCCACGCATGACCTGAACCTGATCCGGGCAGCCAAGGCGCAGCTTTCAGCGCGCGTTCTGCGGATTTCAAACCGGCGCATCCAGCTTGCGGGGGCGGATCTGTGATCGCGCGCGTTCTGATGCTGTTTGCCAAGGGCGATGCGCAGGCCGATCAGGTCGTCCCGCCTGCGGGGCACACCGCTTGGCTGACAGGGTTCACCGCCGCCGCAATGAGCTTTCTGGCGGTCTTTGCGCTGGCCCTGTCGCTGGCGTCTGGCCGTCTGGCGGACCGTTGGGGCGACGCGCTGGCGCTGACCGCGACGATCCGGATCTCGGCACCCGAGGGTCAGGCGGATGTGCAAACCCGCGCGGCGCTGGATGTTCTGGCCACAACACCGGGCATAGACCGCGCCCGTTTGCTCAGCGAGGAAGAACAACGCGCCCTGCTGGAGCCGTGGTTCGGCCCGGATCTTCCGCTTGAAGCCTTGCCGATCCCGCGCCTGATCGAAATCACCGAAGATGGTCGCGGCTATGACAGTGAAGGCCTGCGCCAAAGGCTCGCCGCCGAAGCCCCCGGCGCGGTGCTGGATGATCACACCCGCTGGCTCAAACCGCTGGTTGATGCGGCGGGGCGGCTTCGGCTTCTGGGTTGGGCCTCGATCCTTCTAATCGGAGGGGCGATGGCCGCGATGATTACCTTGGCGGCCAATGCAGCGCTTGCCGCGAATGCCCAAGTGATCCGGGTCTTGCGTCTGGTCGGCGCGCGCGACACCTTTATCGTGCGCGCTTTCGTCCGCCGTTTCACCCTGCGCGCGCTGTCCGGCGCGGGCGTTGGAACGCTTTTGGGGATGGTCGCCATTTCGCTGCTGCCCGAGGCGGACCCGGCGGGCGGTTTTCTGACCGGTCTTGGGTTTCAAGGGGCGGGCTGGCTATTGCCCTTCCTTTTGCCCCCAATCGCGGCCATCGTGGCCTTCTTTGCCACCCGCGCCGCCGCGTTTCGCAAACTCAAGGAACTGACCTGATGCCCTATCCGATCCAATGGCTGCTTTCGCTGATCTTCATCATCCAGATGTATGTCGCGATGCTTGTGGTGGGGGTGCTTTACTTCATCCCGGCGCTGTTCAAGGCCGATTACGCGCTGGCCGCCTGCCATGCCTATTGTCGCTGGGTGCTGTTCAGCCTGCGGGTTTTGTGCCGCCTTGAGGTAGAAGTGCGGGGCACACCGCCAACCGAACCCGCCCTTGTCGCCGCCAAGCACCAAAGCTTTCTGGATATCATCGCCATTTTCGGTGCCATCCCTCGCGGCCGGTTCATCATGAAACGAGAGTTGATCTATGCCCCGGTCCTCGGCTGGTTCGGGCTGCGCATCGGCTGTATTCCGGTCAATCGCGGTCAACGCGGGGCCGCGGTGAAAAAGATGCTCTCTGATGTGAAATCCGGCGTCCAGCGGGCGGGGCAGTTGATCATCTACTCCCAAGGCACCCGCGTCGCGCCCGGCGTCAAGAAACCCTATAAGGTCGGCACGGCGGTGCTTTACTCGCAGCTCCAGCAGCCCTGCTACCCGGTCGCGACCAATGTCGGGGTTTTCTGGCCCAAGCGCGGGATTTACCGCAAACCGGGCCGGGCCGTGGTGGATTTCCTGCCCCCGATGCCGCCCGGACTGCCGAATGACGTCTTTATGGCCAAGCTCGAAAAAGACGTTGAGGCCGTATCCGAAGCCCTTCTGGTTGAGGTCGGCTTCAAGGCCAAGGGCGAATAGGTCAGCGCTGAACGCAAAACTTCGCCCGCAATCTGCGGCCGTTGCCGGGCTATCGCATCCTCAGACCATGGCGCAAAGGCGGCCCTCCCGGTCGGACAGAACGGGGCGCGCCGCCAAGACCTGACGTCCGTTCGCCAGTTCAGGAAACAGGCGCAAAATCTCAGCCCGTGATTCCGCCCCCACCCCAGTCAGCGAGGTGGCGGAGGGCAAAAAGCTTTCCGTCAGCGCCCCATCCGACGAAACGATCTCATGCTGATCGAAGAGGAAATGCACATAGTCCAGATCCTGATCCCAGATTTTCTGTCGGATGCTCGTTCCATTCACAAGGGATTTTGCGGGAACCAACACCTCATCCTCGGCAAAGAACAACGCATTGCGCCAGTGACGGGACAAGACACGATGCTGCGCTGATACCGCCAGATCCCGACAAGGCGCGCCGTCACCCAAGGCCCCGGCGGAAATCACAACCGGGCGCAGCGTTGGGTCGGCAATCTGTTCTGCCAATGAAATACGGCGCTTGCCGATCCAGCGGAGCGGCTGAAACCCATGGTCTTGTGTCCATACAAGATCCCCAACCTGCAGCGATTCGACCGGACGCGGGCCCTGATCTGTTTCGATCATCGTGCCGGCGACAAAACAGACCAGCATCGAAATATCATCGACGATCGCACCGAGGGAATCGTTCGGCCCCAACTCGGTGAAGCGCACCGTATAGGTGCCCCCCGTCGGAAAAGTGACGGGGATGACAATCGTTTGCCAAGTGTTTGTGGTCGGGATCACCGTCCGGGTGGCAATCACAGCGCCCGTGCTGTCAATCACATCAACCCGAAACCCTTCGAGCCCAGCATTTTTCAAAGAAGCATTCCGAAGTGCCGTTCGGAACGTCAGTTCGGTTGTCTGGCCCCAATTGACCGTGACGCTTTGCTGCATGATCGTCTGAAAGCCGCTGCGCCCGTCCATTTCGGCAACGCGGTTCGACGCTGGCCCAGAGATATAGGCGTTTTCGGGGTTCGTCTCCAAATCCGTACCGGACCATCCGAACGTTCCCAACTGAAAATTACCATTAACAATCGCATCACTACGGCTCACGAAGCTTCCTACTCATCAGAATATTCAGAGGGGTCAAACAGGGGAATCTTGGCCGTTTCAAGACCACTCTGCGTCAAGTTAGGATTGAAACCCTAATCCGCCGTTATCCCATGCCGAAGGACCGCCCCAAGGCGCGCGGCTGCGGGAATGCCGCGTAAAGGGCGGGGTCTGCCTTCAGGCCGCAAGACCCTTGTTGCCCATCTGGATGAACTTCTGACGGCGATCCTTGATGAGGCTTGGACCGTCCATCTTTTTCAACTCGCCCAGCATGG
This sequence comes from Pseudorhodobacter sp., assembly GCA_029254215.1. Taxonomy (GTDB): domain Bacteria; phylum Pseudomonadota; class Alphaproteobacteria; order Rhodobacterales; family Rhodobacteraceae; genus Pseudorhodobacter. The sequence goes on from JAQWYA010000051.1 coordinate 6,856, forward strand.
CAGAGATCGCCTCGCCAACGGCAGCAACCGTTTCCTTGGCACCGCGCTGTGCGCCGCCGACGGGTTCCTTGATGATCCGGTCAATGACGCCGAGGCGCTGCAAATCCTGCGCCGTCAAACGAAGGGCCTCGGCGGCCTCTTTCATCTTTTCAGCGTCTTTCCAAAGGATGCTTGCGCAGCCTTCCGGGCTGATCACCGAATAGACAGAATGTTCCAGCATCGCCACGCGATTGGCGGTGGCGAACGCAACCGCACCACCCGAGCCACCTTCGCCGATAATCACCGAAATCAGCGGCACACCCAGTTCGAGACATTTCTGCGTGGACCGCGCAATCGCTTCGGCCTGCCCGCGCTCCTCTGCCCCTTTGCCGGGATAAGCGCCGGGCGTATCCACCAGCGTAATCACCGGCAGCTTGAACCGATGCGCCATATCCATCAGGCGGATCGCCTTGCGATAGCCTTCCGGCCGGGCCATGCCGAAATTCCGTTCAATCCGACTTTTGGTGTCATTGCCCTTTTCGTGGCCGATCACCATCACGGGTTGATCATTCAGACGTGCAAGCCCGCCCATGACCGCATTGTCATCGGCAAAATTCCGATCCCCGGCAAGCGGCGTATATTCGGAAAACAGCGCTTCGATGTAATCCTTGCAATGCGGGCGGTTCGGGTGCCGCGCGACAAGGCATTTCTGCCAAGGGGTCAGGGCCTTGTAGACATCGCGCAGCATCTGTGCGGCCTTCGCATCCAGCGCCGCCGCTTCTTTTTCAACATCCATCTCTTTGTTGGACCGCGCCATGGCGCGCAGTTCTTCAGCCTTGCCTTCGATCTCGGCCAGCGGCTTTTCAAACTCAAGATAATTCATCACGGCACTCCTGGATGGGCTGCCCCTATATGGCGGTGGCGGCGCGTGGATGCAACTCACCCGTTCCGGATGATGGGCGGGCGCAGGCACAGATTTGCCCGAATACCAGATACAGCAGCGCCCCGAACCGCTGGTCCGGGGCGTGCATCCTCCCACGAATGGCAGCGTCGGGCCTCCTCTCCCTCAACTGCCTTGGGTATTGCTTATCCTGCGATCATCTCTGATTGCCGAACGATAACCTCTGCTTGCTTTATCGAAGCAATGTCCACGAGTCTACCTTTATACACAGTCGCCCCTTCGCCCCGCGCCTTGGCATCGGCCATCGCGGACAGGATCTCACGGGCCTCGGTAACGGCGGCTTCAGAGGGCGTAAACACTTCATTCGCAAGCGCAATCTGTTTGGGGTGGATCGCCCACTTGCCCACCATCCCCAAGACCACCGACCGGCGCGCCTGTGCCCGAAACCCCTCTTCATCCGAGAAATCGCCAAACGGGCCATCGACGGGAAGGATCCCATGCGTCCGGCAGGCCGCCACAATCGCCGCCTGTGCCCAATGC
>JAQWYA010000060.1 GCA_029254215.1 Pseudorhodobacter sp.
CTCCTCCGCGTGGCGGAAATGGTCTATCGTCTCCGCCCCGCGGATCACCCCTGCCAGCCGCGCCTGCATATAGCTGACCAGCACCTCGTTCATCCGGGGCAGATGCCCCGCCCCCATCGATTTGAAGAACCGCAGCACATCTGTATCCAGCCGCATCGTCACCTTGACCTTCGGCTGCGGGCCGCGCCGTTTGGCGATCTCGTGCCATTCAAAGGGGATGCGGCTGGTGGCTTCGATATGGTGGTGCAGATCCCATTCCAGCCGCTGCATCGCGTCCATCATGTAGCTGTAGTGTTTGCGCTGTTTCGGGGTTTGTTTTTTCAGGTCCATCGCGGCCTCCCTTTTGTGGGGAAGACTGCGCCAAACCCCCTAAAAAACGGTAAGCACAGCGTCTGTACGGGGGCTGTACAGGGGCTGTACAGAAAACAGACGCTTGACATGCGGCGCCAAAAGCCCCATCTGCACCTCATTCGAGTGCCCGTGCCGCGTGAGCATGTGAACGGCCCGAATACTGGTTCCCACCGTCACGCAGGGGTTCCGCGGAGCCGACGGGGTGCTTGCAAGCGCAAGGCCCGAGGCGCGCGCCGCTTCCCGTTTGCCGCCATGGTGCGGCGCTAGGCCCCTGACCGCAGGGGCCGGAAAGACATTGAATGACCTCGTTTGCTGATTTGGGCCTGTCGCCCAAGCTGATGAAAGGGCTGGAGCAATCCGGCTATACCGCGCCAACCCCTATTCAGGTTCAGGCGATCCCGCATATCATGAATGGCCGTGATATCATGGGCTTGGCCCAGACGGGCACAGGCAAAACCGCCGCCTTCGGCCTGCCGCTGCTGCACCGCCTTCTGGATATCGGCCACCCGCCGGGGCCGCGCAAGGTGCGCAGCCTGATCCTCGCGCCGACCCGTGAATTGGTCAGCCAGATCTCGGATAACCTGACGGTGTACACCAAGGGCACGCCTGTCAAAGTGGTGATGATCACGGGCGGGGCCTCGATTTTCCGCCAGTCGGAAAAGCTGGCCAAAGGCGCGGATGTGCTGGTGGCAACGCCGGGCCGTCTGATCGACCTGCTGGACCGCCGCGCCCTGACGCTGGAGGATTGCGGCTACCTCGTTCTGGACGAAGCCGACCAGATGCTCGACATGGGTTTCATCCATGCCCTGCGCAAAATTGCACAGCATATCCCGTTGAAAAGACAGACAATGTTGTTCTCGGCCACGATGCCGAAACTGATCGAGGATCTGGCAGGCACCTATCTGCGCGACCCGGTCAAGGTGCAAGTCGCCCCCCCCGGCAAGCCGGTGGAGCGGATTGAACAGTCGGTCCATTTCACGCCGCAGGGCGACAAGGCCAAGCTGCTGGAAGAGTATCTCAAGGGCCATCCGGGTGAACAGGCGCTGGTCTTTGGCCGCACCAAGCATGGCTCTGAAAAGCTTATGAAATTGCTGGTAAGCTGGGGCTTCAAGGCAGGCTCTATCCATGGCAACAAGTCGCAAAACCAGCGCGACCGCACCCTGACCGAGTTCCGCAATGGTGAGTTGGATGTGCTGGTGGCCACCGATGTCGCCGCCCGCGGGATCGACATTCCCGGCGTCCGCCATGTCTATAACTACGACCTGCCGAATGTGCCGGAAAACTACGTCCACCGCATCGGCCGCACAGCCCGTGCCGGGGCCGATGGCCGGGCCGTTGCCTTCTGCGCCCCTGCCGAGATGGGCGAGTTGAAAGACATTGAAAAGCTTCTGAAAAAAGCGCTTCCGGTGATTGGTGGGGCACCGTGGGGCCTGGCCGATATCAAGGCTGCACCAAAGCCGCCACAGCGCGGCGCACGCCCTCAGGGGCAGGGGCGTCCGCAGTCCAAAAACAAGGGTGCGCCGCGCAAGCAAGGCGCGGGAAAGCCGATGCGCGGTGTTGAAGGGGGCGGCGACGCACCCAAGAAGCCGCAGCGCAACCGCCGCCCCGGTGCCAAGGCCCAAGGGCGCAGCAACGTCGCTTAAAGATCAGGAAAGGGGGCCTCGCGCCCCCTTTTCAATGCCCGGCACAGGGGGCCGTTCACGGAGCCGCCCAGCCCCTCAGGCGCAGGCTTCATCCTCGAGGTTCAGCTTCATTTCCAGCAAAACCTGCTGAATGGCCAGCGTCTCGCGCAGCAGCCGCTTTGCCTCATTGATCGAGATTTTTCCGTCTGAAATCGCGATGTTATATTCCCCCATCAGCATGGCGAACCGCTGCGATAAGGCCACGACATCGGCATTCACCCCGCTGGAGCTCGCATTGCGGCGCGTGCCGTCATACGCCAGCGTAATGCCCCGCAGATCGGCCAAAGCACTGGTCACATGCGGAAAGCTGGAGGCCGCCTCAAGCGCTGCCACCACATCAATCGGCATGAAACGGTCGGCATGCTCATCCGCATCCGAGTAGTAGCGGCCGATGGTGGCCTTGGACTTTCCCGCAAGGGTACAGGCCGCCTCGATCCCGACATCCTTAACCAAGGTTTCGGTGTGCTTCTTGAGATAACCGTGAAAACTCATACCAATCGTCCTGATGAGGGGCAAAAAGGCGGGGAAACCGCCTTGGCTTTTCCCATTAATCATCGGTTATGGATTTGTCATTAAACAATTCAGTTCCAGCGTGGTTTGGAACAGTGATGAGTGTCCGATGTCCCCAGCATCGGGGTTTGGGCCTCGCCGCCACCCGCGAAAGTCGGATCGTGGCGGCGAGTGCTCCGTTACCGAAATTGCGCAAAGGCGCTTTGGGGCGGTGCCGACCACAGGCTGACCGCGCCAGCTTTTCAAATCCGGCCAGAAAAGCGGCTCCGTTGCCCGCCAAACGGGGCTTGCGAAGCGGGGCGGGCTGAGGCTATTTGCGCTTATGGCAAAGCTGTATTTTCACTACTCGACGATGAACGCGGGCAAATCGACCTCGCTTTTGCAAGCCTCCCACAACTATCGGGAGGGGGGGATGCAGACCTATCTGCTGACCGCCCAGTTCGACAATCGCGCCGGAGAGGCACGGATTGCCAGCCGCATCGGCATCGGGGAAGAGGCCGATACGTTCGGACCCGATGACGATATGTTCGTAAAGATCAAGGCGCGTCTCGCTGAAGGCCCGATTGCCTGCATCTTCATCGACGAAGCGCAATTCCTGTCGAAAGCGCAGGTCTGGCAGCTTGCCCGCGCGGTGGATGACTTGGGCACTCCCATCATGTGCTACGGCTTGCGCGTTGATTTCAGGGGGGAATTATTCCCCGGCTCGGCCGCTCTTCTGGCTTGGGCGGATGAAATGCGAGAGGTCCGCACCATTTGCCATTGCGGCAAGAAGGCCACGATGGTGGTCCGCAAGGCCCCCGATGGTAGCGTCCTGCGCGATGGCGAGCAGGTGCAGATCGGCGGGCATGAAACCTATGTCTCGCTGTGCCGCCGTCATTGGCGTCAGGCGGTTGGAGATTGCTCGGTCGATTGACGGGCGCGCAGGGCGATCAAGGCCCCTGCCCCGGCGATCAGGGCCATTCCCAGCAGCGCCAGAGGCGGCAGAACCTCTGACCACAGCAGCCAGCCCCACATCGCCGCCGCGGGCAGATTGAGATATTCAAACACCGAGACCCGGCTTGCCTCGGCGATCTGATAGGCCCGCACCAAAAGCGAGACCCCGACCAAAGAGCCCACCGCCTGCAAAAGCGTCACCCCCAGAAACAGGGCAGAAGGCGTAACCCAGCCGCGCTGGATGAAGCCCGCAGCCCCCGGCGCGGCCTCGGTTGGCCAGATCGTCAGAACGGCAAGACCTGCAAAGCCCATGACACCCAGCGCCACAAAGAAGCCAAGCGCAAGGGTTGCCGCGCTCTCTCCGGCGCACCATTCGCGGGTGGCCACATTGCCAACGGCGTAGAGAAAGCCCGCAAGAATGGGCAGAAGGGCCGCAAGCGAGGCCCCGCGCATCGCCTCGGGTCCCAGCACAAGCAGAACCCCCGCAAAGCCAAGGCCCACCGCGACAATCCGCACCGGGCCAATCGGTTGACCCTGCCAAAGCCAGGCGATCAGCAAGACGAAAATCGGCGCGGTGAACAGGCCCGCCGCAACCTGCGCCACGGGCATGAAGCCCAAAGCCCCGAAATAGATCAAAAGCGCCGTCCCGTGCAGCGCCGACCGCGCAGCCACCCGAAGCCAGTTCCGGGGGCGCAAGGCAAAGCCCCAAATCCGCCCCGCCGCCAGCACAAGGATCAGAACCATGACGCTGCGAATGGCGTGAAACTGCCAAAGCCCCGTTTCCTCGGCCATCAGACGCACGAAGTTATCGGTGAAGCCGATGATCAGCGCAAACCCCAGCACATAGGCCGATGCGGCAAGGGTCTGTTCGGGGGTCTTGTCCATGCTCTGCGCTCCGGGTCGAGATGCGCCACACCTGCCTTGGCGCCACAGCGCCCGCAAGCGATATTGCGACCTGTCCTGTGGGATTTGCGCGGCTTTGCGGCAGTTCATGGCTTTTACGTTGCCAAATGGGGTCGTGATCCGCGCTGTCGGTCGATTGTACATCCCAGGCGGCTGGGCTATCGTTTGGCCTACTTGTGGCAGCAGGCAAGGCCCCACCCCGCCCATGACGGCCCTTACAAAATACACAAAGCTGGAAAGCTCCGGTCTTTGGCGCGAAACGGCCCATGGCCAAAGGCGCGAAGTGATCGCCAATCTGGGCGACAGCTCTTTGGTGCTGTCGGACCCGAGGCAAGAGATTGCCTTGGCGCATTGGTCGCTGCCTGCCGTGATCCGGCTCAATCCGGGCGAATTGCCCGCGATCTATGCGCCCGGACTGGATGCCGAGGAAACGCTTGAAACCTCGGACCGGGACATGATCGCCGCGTTGGAGCAGGTCCATGCGGCCCTGCGCGCGGCCGGGCCGCATCCGGGCCGCTTGCGCAACGGGTTGCTTGGCTCGGCGGCGGCGGCCATTCTAGCGGTGGGGGCGTTCTGGATGCCGGATGCGCTGGTGAACCACACTGCGCAGGTCATGCCCATCGCCACCCGGATGGAGATCGGGCGCATGGCGCTCATCGACATGATCCGGCTGACGGGCCAGCCCTGTCAGGGGCGGCGCGGGCAGGATGCGCTTAACCGCCTCAGAGATCGGTTGCTGGGGACGGACAGTCTGTTCCGGGTGCTTGTTGTGCGTGAGGGCATTCCCCGTGCCACCCATATTCCGGGCCGCCAGATCCTGTTGTCGGAATCTCTTTTGGCAGAGCAGGACGGGCCGGAACTGGCAGCGGGCTTCATCCTGTCGGAAACGCTGATCGCGATGCAGAATGACCCGGTCGTGCCCCTGCTGGACTATGCCGGGCTGCACGCGACGTTTCAGTTGCTGACAACGGGCGCGCTTTCGGCAAAAGCCGTCGCTGGCTATGCCGAGAAACGGCTTGGCGTTCCCAAGCCCGTTCTGGACGAGGCCCAACTTTTGCAGCGGTTCGAGGCAACGGGGGTGCCCTCTACCCCCTTTGCGGCGGCGCTACCGCCCGGCAGCCCGCTTGCAGCCGCCTTGGTCGAGGCGGACCCCTTTGCAAATGTGATCCCGCCGCGCCTGATGCCCGATGAAGATTGGGTCAGCCTGCAAGACATCTGTTCCAGCTAACCCGGCACCGGATTAGGGGCGGCGCGCAAAGAAAGCCACCCTCTCGCCAGGGCGAAAGGGTGCTAGGTTGATTACTGCCCGACTTCTTGCCAGACGCCCAAGCGGGACGCCGGGAAAATTCTTATCTTAGGAACGCGTCGCCGAACCCGGCGCTTCTGGTTTGCGCCAAGGCTTGGCGGGCCTGACCGATCTCTTTGAACGGGCCGGCAAGGATGACCTGCAAAGCCTGCCCTTTGCGCGATTGTTTTACTCGCGCCACAGGCAGGCCAAGCCGCGAGATTTGCGCAATCGCCGTCTGTGCGTTCGCGGCCACTCCGAAAGAGCCGACCTGAACATAAAGCGCCCCGCCAGCCTTCTGGGCGGTAGCGCGGGTCGATGCGGAGCCATTGCTGGAGGAGGTCACGATCGAGCCGCTTTGATTGCTCGCCGCGCGGACATAGACGATGCGCTTGCCCGATTTGCGGGCCTCTTCATCGGCCACAAGCTTCGCCGGGATCTTGCGCGTCCAGACCTGATCTTGTTCTGCATTGCCGCGCAGGGTGCCGATGCCGCGCATCGGGTTCAGGCGGTCGTCTTTCCACGCTGGTTTGTAACCGCGCGGAACCTCTGGATTGTTCGCCGCGGAGGAAACAATACGCCCCCCCGGCCTGCTGCCATCGCCAAGCGACAAGGGCGGTGTCGCACCGTCAAGCCCGCGCCCATTGGCGACGCACAAGACCGTGCTGCCGCCCCCCTGCAGGGGCAAGCGTTTCGCCACCGGGGCAGAAGGCGGGCACCGATAGCCCCCCGAAGCAACCGGCGCTGCGGCCGGGGATGTGGCGCGCGGGGCGGTGCGGGGGCTGTTCACCTCAGGCCGGGTTTCGATCCGGCGGGCGACGGCAACCGGATCAAATCCCGCGTCCGAGGAACAAATCAGCGATGTCCGCCCATCTGTCAGCCGCATCCGCTGGCCGTAAGGCGCATGATCGGGGCAGCCCGACTGCCGGCTGACCGCCGGATCGGCAGAGGCCGCCGGGGGTGCCACCACCGCCGCACTGGCGACAGTCACCGCAGGGCGGCGCTGTTGGGCGGCGGCGCGCGGGGTCGCGGACGCAACGCGAGGGGCGGCGGCCGCAGGGGCCGTCCGCGCGGCGGGGGGATCGGCCACCACGGCGACGCGGGGCGCCCCCAGTGATGGCGGATAGCCACAGAGCGGCTGGCGGCTGGCGTTTACCCGCGCCACCCAATTGACGCGCCCGCCGATGCCGGCGCGCAGAAACACGCAGCCGCGGCTATCGACATATTGCGCGCCTTGATAACTGGCCGGGGGCCGCTCTTTAGGGGAGGGAAGCGATTGCGCATAGGCAGGGGCCCAGACCGCAGCGCTTGCACTGGCCATGATCGCCAAACCTGCGACTGCGAACACCTTGAACAACATCGACTACCCCCGTGTAGCGTTCGGGGATAATGAGTCATCATTGTTTCCGAGTAAAGCCTAAATTCCCTCTATTTTGTGCCAAACATGCGGTCACCCGCATCCCCTAGCCCCGGCACGATATAGCCGTGATCGTTCAGATGGCTGTCCACAGAGGCGGTGACGATGGGCACATCGGGATGAGCTTCTTGCATCCGTTCGATCCCTTCAGGGGCGGCCAGAAGGCACAGAAACCGGATATTCGTCGCCCCTTTTTCCTTCAGCAGGTCAATCGCCGCGACCGAGGAATTGCCCGTCGCCAACATCGGGTCGACCACGATGGTCATCCGGCTGTCCAGCGCATCGGGAACCTTGCAGTAATACTGCACAGGGCGCAGCGTTTCGGGGTCGCGATACAGCCCCACAAACCCGACCCGCGCCGCCGGGACCAGTTCAAGGATCCCGTCCAAAAGCCCGTTCCCCGCCCGCAGGATCGAGATCAGCGCGAGCTTCTTGCCCTCCAACACCGGGGCGGACATCGGCTCCAGCGGGGTTTCGATTTCGATCGTGGTCATGTCCAGTTCGCGCGTGACCTCATAGGCCAAGAGCAGGCTGATTTCGCGCAAAAGCCGCCGGAAGCTGGCGGTTGAGGTGTTCTTGTCGCGCATCAGCGACAGTTTGTGCTGCACCAGCGGGTGTTTGACGACAGTCAGATGATCAAGCATGGCCGGGCTCCAGTCGTTTCAGAAGGCTCTTGCGGGTATCGGCGTCACAAAAGGCGGCGTCAAGCGCCGTCCGGGTGAGTTTTTCAAAAACCCCGTCATCCCAGTCAAAAGCCTCGTGTAGGCGCGCATATTCGTTTTTCATCGTGGTGTGAAAGAAGGGAGGATCATCGGTCGAGATGGTGACCTTCACGCCCCGGTCGTAAAGCTGGCCAATGGGATGGGCGCGCCAGTTTGGATAGACGCCAAGCGCGACGTTGGAGCCGGGGCAAACCTCCAGCACCACGCCGTCTTCGGCCAGCTGATCGACCAGCGCCAGATCCTCGATGGCGCGGACGCCGTGGCCGATGCGTTCCACCCGCAAATCGGTCAGACAGTCGCGGATGCTTTGTGGCCCGCCCCATTCCCCGGCATGGGCGGTCAGGCGCAAGCCCGCCTCGCGCGCCATGTCGAAGGCGTAGGCGAAATCCTTGGGCTTGCCAGAAAGCTCATCCCCCGCGATGCCAAAGCCAACGATCCAATCGCCTGCCGTCTCTGCCGCGCAACGGGCGGTTTCGCGCGCCTTGTCGGGGCCGAAATGCCGGATGCAGGTGATGATCCCGCGCAGGGTGATGCCCATTTGACGTTCCGCCTGATCGGCGGCCTCGCGGATCGCGTGCAGATATTCGCGCCAGGCCCCCACATCGCGCCCGCCGCAGAAATCGGGGCTCAGGAAGGTTTCGCCGTAGATCACCCCGCTTTCGGCGGACTGCTCCAGCACCGCAAGCGTCAGGCGGTGATAATCGTCGGGCGTCAAAAGAACCGAGGTCGCGGCCTCATAGACTTTCAGGAAATGCCAGAAATCGATAAAACTGTAATTGCCCTGCGCGTCAAAGATACCGCCGATATCCATCCGTTTTCGCTTGGCAATATCGCGGATCAGTGCTGGCGGCGCGGCCCCTTCCAGATGCAGGTGAAGTTCGATCTTGGGTCTGTCGCTCATGTCAGGAAACTCCGTCCCGGCCCTTGGGCGGGGATGTTCAAATGGGCCGCAACCGAGGCTGCAACATCGCTGAAGGCGACCAGTCCGAGGGTGCCAGCCCCGCACCCGGCGCATAGCACAGGGACCCGCTCGCGCGTGTGTTCGGTGCCGGGCCAGGTGGGATCATTGCCGTGATCTGCGGTAAAGATCGCCAGATCGCCGGGGCGCAGCTTTGCAAGGAAGGCACCGACACGGCTGTCAAAATCCTCCAGCGCGCGGGCATATCCGGCGACGTCACGCCGATGGCCGTAAAGGCTGTCGAACTCCACGAAATTCGCAAAAGCAAGCCCGCCCGGTTCCAGATGATCCATCAGCATCATCAGCTTGTCGAACAGATCCGCATCCGATGCGCCCTTGTGCAGATGCCCGATCCCCTGCATCGAGAAGATGTCTCCGATCTTGCCAATGGCATGGGTCGCACGGCCCGCCGCCATCGCCCAATCCAGCAAGGTCGGCGCAGGGGGCGCTATCGCAAAATCGCGCCGGTTCGAGGTCCGTTTAAACGCGCCTTCAGTCCCAAGGAAGGGCCGCGCGATCACCCGTCCGACGCGCCGTTCATGCAGCATCGGCGATAGGGCCTTGCACAGGGCAATCAGCCGATCGAGGCCGAAGCTCTCTTCATGCGCGGCGATCTGAAACACGCTATCGGCAGAGGTATAGCAAATCGGCCAACCGCTGCGCAGATGCTCGGCCCCAAGCCGGTCGATGATCTCGGTGCCGGAGGCATGGCAATTGCCCAAGGTCCCCTCGGTCCCGGCAATCTCACAGACCCGCGCCAAAAGGTCCGGCGGAAAGGCGGGGGTTTCATCGGGGAAATAGGCCCATTCCCATGGCACAGGCACGCCCGCCAGTTCCCAATGCCCGGATGGCGTATCCTTGCCCTGCGAATGCTCCGTCGCAGCCCCCCACAGCCCCAAAGGCGCAGCGCCCCCAAGATTTGCCTCCACATCGCCCGAGGCCAGACGGATCGCAGCCCCCAAGCCCAAACCGTCCAAGTGTGGCAGGTGCAAAGGCCCCTGCCGGCCCTGATCGGCGCGCCCGGCGGCACATTCAGCCGCGATATGGGTCAGAGTGTTGGCCCCAGCATCGCCATAGACGGCGGCGTCGGGCGCGCCGCCGCATCCGACGGAATCCATCACGATCAAAAAGGCCCGTCCTGTCATCCCGCGCTCCCGTTATCCGGTTATCCGGGCGTGGATCAATGGCGGAGGGTCCAGCTCCGCCTCGCCCAAACCATAGGCTGCTTGTACCGCCTGAACGGCGGCCTGCGCGGCAGCCTCGGTCGCGGCATGGACCATGGCCATCGGCTCTCCGGCCATCAGAACCTCCCCCAACCCGGCGATTTCGGACAGCCCGACCGAGGGGTTGATCCGATCATCCCCCCGAAGCCGCCCGCCCCCCAGATGCACCACCACCTGCCCCAAAGCCTCTGCATCAATGCGCTGCACAACGCCCGCCGCGGGACAAGGCACCGGGACCACGACAGGAGCCGCAGGCAGCCTGTCAGGCCAACGATCCACAAAATCGGCAGGCCCGCCCTGCGCCGCGATCATCTTGCCGAAATACTCTGCCGCGGCCCCGCTTTCCAGCGCCGCACCGATCCGGGCCGCCCCATCCTCGGCATCCGCCGCAAGCCCGCCAAGGGCAAGCGCCTCCCCCCCCAAAGCGGTGGTCAGATCCCACAGTGCAGGGTTGACGGAGGTGCCGGTCAGCGTCTCCATCACGGCGATCACCTCCAGAGCGTTGCCCGCCGCATGGGCCAAAGGCTGGTTCATATCGGTGATCAGCGCGGTGGTCATGCAACCCGCCCCCTGCGCAGTCGAGACCAAAGCCTGCGCCAAGGCCCGCGCCTCGGCTTCGGTCTTCATGAACGCGCCGGAGCCAAGTTTTACATCCAGCACCAACCCCTCCAACCCCGCCGCCAGCTTCTTGGACAGGATCGACGCCGTGATCAGATCAAGGCTTTCCACGGTTCCGGTCACATCGCGAACGGCATAAAGGCGACGATCCGCAGGCGCGATCTCGGCGCTGGCCGAAACGATGGCCGCCCGACACTCCAGCACCTGCTGGCGCAAATCCGCCTCGCTCAGGGCGCTGCGAAAACCGGGGATCGCTTCCAGCTTGTCCAAAGTCCCGCCCGTATGGCCCAAACCCCGGCCCGAGATCATGGGAACATAAGCCCCACAAGCCGCAAGGGCCGGGGCCAACAGCAAGGACACACAGTCACCGATCCCGCCGGTGGAATGCTTGTCCAGAACCGGGCCAGGCAGGTCCCAGTCAAGACGCCCGCCGCTGGCCAGCATCGCGCGGGTCAGGGCCACGCGCCCTTCCTCGCCCAGCCCTCGCAGACAGACGGCCATCGCAAAAGCCCCGGCCTGCGCATCGCTCACCTCGCCCGAGGCCAGTCCGCGCGCAAACCACGCCAGCGCCCCCGCCGACACTGGCTTGCCCTGACGCAGATCGGCCAAAATCGCGCGGGCATCAAACTCAGGCATCAGAGGTGCGCGCCATATGCGCCAAGGAAAACACCCCCGGCAGCAAATCCGCCACCGTCAGCGCGGTTGATTTCCCGTCAGTTGTACAAAGGGTCACCACAACGTCTGGCGCGGCAAATTCCGCGATTTTCTGGCGACACCCACCACAAGGCGGCACCGGAGAGGGGCTATCCGCGATCACCACTAGCTCGGCAATCGCCGTATCCCCGGCGGCAATCATCGCCGCAATCGCCCCGGCTTCGGCACAGGTGCCTTCCGGATAGGCCACATTCTCGACGTTGCAGCCCAGATGCACCGCCCCCGAACTCGCCCGAAGCGCCGCCCCCACCTTGAAACGAGAATAGGGCGCGTAAGCATTTTGACGCACAGCGGTCGCGGCTTGCAGCAATGTCATGTCAGTCTCCCTCAAACCTTGCGCAACTGTGGAACCACAAAAGCCAAGTTGCAAGCCGCCGCATATCGCCCGCGCAGAGCTTTGCCGACCCGCAACCCCCTTGGGCTTCTTCTTGGCGAAAATACCTGCCTTGCCCTCAACCGGCACCGCCCTTGGGTCAAAGAACCTCTGTCGCAAACCGCCCCGGCAAACTCACCTCCAGCAGTTCCAGATCCGCAGTCGGCTCGGCATAGCGGGTGGCCATCCCAGGCGGGATCACAAAGGCATCCCCCGCCTCCAGCCGGAACGGCGCCTTACCCTCGCCCTCAAGCGTCATTCCGCCCGACATCACATAGGTGAACAGAATATCCGAGCCATGCCGCGTTTGGGGCGCGTCCCCACCAACAGGCCGCGCCACCATGACCGAGGCCACGTCTTTGGTGTTCCGCGCGATCGTGGTGTCGCGGGCCTCGAATCCCGGAATGCGGAATGGTGCCCAGGCCGCCCCCGCCGCCACATTATGCACGAACCGCTGGCCCTGCCATTCGCGCTCGGAGCGCAGATGCGGCGTCGGAAGGGTCATGTCATGGTCGATCTCGGTGATATGTTCGGCAGGCACGCCAATCTCGATCACCTCGATCCCGTCAGAGGCCTCAAGCACGCGGTGCCGGATCTCGGGAGGCTGGATGAAACAATCCCCCGCCGTCAGCCGGATTTTCGGCCCCTGATCCTCATAGACCACATCGACCCAGCCCTTGACGCAAAAGATCAGCTGAAATCCGACCTTGTGGAAATGCACCATATCCGGCACCGGCCCGCCGTCCGGAATGCGGATATGGCTGGCGATGATCGCCCCGCCAAGCCGGGACGGCACCAGATCGCGGTATTGCATCCCGGCCCGCCCGATCACCCAAGGGGCCTGATCGGCCAAACGGCGCACAACAAAGGCATGTTCGGTCTTGGGCATCACCAGCGGCGCATTCAGCAGCTCGATCTCAACCCTTGTGCCATTCGGGGCCTGCAAGACCTGCGCCGGGAAATCCTGCGGGCTGTCCGTCAAAAGCCGCAGGGTGCCCGCAGGCTCCGACGCGCCGCGTTGCAGCCGCAAGCGCAACCCATGGCCCGAGAGAACCGCGACCTCCGGGTCATCCGCCGGATAGATCATATCCAGCCGCATTCCCAAGGTCTTGGTGAAGAACGGCAGATCCTCTTTCAGGTCTTTCGTCGGCAGCCTGATCTCGCCCCTGATTTCCGCCATGGCTTTTCCCTTTCGCTTTGCGTCAAGCTGCGTCGAGGCGCAAGAATTTGCAAGATCGCACGGAAAGCTGCGGCCCCACCCAACAGGGGTTGCGCCGGGGATGGGATAGTTTAACATTAAACAAAACGCCGGGAGGGTGAAATGGACGACGCCAAACAGGAAACCAAGCGCCACGCAGCACTGGATTATCATGAATTCCCCAAGCCGGGAAAACTGGAAATCCGGGCGACGAAACCGCTGGCCAATGGTCGCGATCTGGCGCTGGCCTATTCCCCCGGCGTGGCCGAAGCCTGCCTTGAGATCAAGGCGGATCCGACGACGGCCAGCCGCTACACCTCTCGCGGGAACCTTGTGGCCGTGGTGACCAACGGCACGGCCGTGCTGGGCTTGGGCAATATCGGCGCGCTTGCCTCCAAGCCGGTGATGGAAGGCAAGGCCGTCCTGTTCAAGAAATTCGCCAATATTGACTGTTTTGACATCGAATTGAACGAACCCGATCCCTACAAGCTGGCGGATATCGTCTGCGCGTTGGAGCCGACCTTCGGCGCGATCAACCTTGAAGACATCAAGGCCCCGGATTGCTTCATCGTCGAGGCCCTCTGCCGTGAGCGGATGAACATCCCGGTCTTTCACGATGACCAGCACGGCACCGCGATCGTGGTTGGTGCTGCGGCAACCAATGCGCTGCATGTCGCGGGCAAATCCTTTGGCGATATCAAGATCGTCTCCACCGGCGGCGGAGCTGCCGGGATTGCCTGCCTCAGCATGCTGCTGAAACTGGGCGTAAAGCGCGAAAACGTCTGGCTTTGCGATATTCACGGCCTCGTCTATGAGGGCCGCGAGATTGACATGAACCCGCAAAAGGCCGAATTCGCCCAAGCTTCCGACAAGCGCACGCTGGATGATGTGATCGACGGGGTGGACCTGTTCCTTGGCCTGTCCGGCCCCGGCGTGCTCAAGCCCGCGATGGTGGCGCGCATGTCAAAGCGCCCGATCATTTTCGCGCTGGCCAACCCGACCCCGGAAATCACCCCCGATGACGCCCGCGCCGTGGCCCCCGATGTGATCATGGCCACCGGGCGTTCGGATTTCCCCAATCAGGTCAACAATGTGCTGTGTTTTCCGTTCATCTTCCGCGGTGCGCTGGATGTTGGCGCAACAACGATCAACGATGAGATGGAACTGGCCTGTATCGAGGGGATCGCCGCCCTCGCCCGCGCCACCACCAGCGCCGAGGCCGCCGCCGCCTATCAGGGCG
The DNA here is from genome assembly GCA_029254215.1 of Pseudorhodobacter sp. Taxonomy (GTDB): domain Bacteria; phylum Pseudomonadota; class Alphaproteobacteria; order Rhodobacterales; family Rhodobacteraceae; genus Pseudorhodobacter. Next base: position 14,128 of record JAQWYA010000060.1, read on the forward strand.
AACAGCTGACCTTCGGCGCGGAATACCTGATCCCCAAACCGTTCGATCCGCGCCTGATCGGCGTCGTCGCCTCTGCCGTGGCCAAGGCCGCGATGGAAACCGGGGTCGCCACCAAAGAGATCCCGGATTTCGCCGCCTACAAGCGCAAGCTGGACGGTTCGGTCTTCAAATCCGCCCTCATCATGCGCCCGGTGTTTCAGGCCGCCGCCACCGCCACGCGCCGCATCGTCTTCACCGAGGGCGAGGATGAGCGCGTGCTGCGCGCCGCCAATGCGATGATCGAGGAAACCACCGACAAGCCGATCCTGATCGGCCGCCCCGAGGTGGTGGAGGCCCGCTGTGAACGCTCTGGCCTGCCAATCCGCCCCGGTCGCGATTTCGATCTGGTGAACCCCGAAAACGACCCGCGCTACCGCGATTACTGGGGCACCTATCACGAATTGATGGCGCGGCGCGGCGTCACGCCCGATATCGCCCGTGCCGTGATGCGCACCAATACCACCGCTATCGGCGCCGTCATGGTCCACCGCGAAGAGGCCGACAGCATGATCTGCGGCACCTTCGGCCAATATCTATGGCACCTGAATTACATCACCCAGCTTCTGGGCACTGAGGCTCTGCACCCCGTGGGCGCGCTCTCGCTGATGATCCTCGAAGACGGGCCGCTGTTTATCGCCGACACCCATGTTCACAACGATCCGACGCCCGAACAGATCATGGAAACCGCGATGGGGGCCGCGCGCCATGTGCGCCGCTTCGGCCTGACGCCCAAGGTCGCGCTTTGCGCCTCGTCGCAGTTCGGGAACCTTGATTGCGATACCGGACGGCGGATGCGCGGCGCGCTTGCCTTGCTCGATCAGCGCAACCCCGGTTTCAGCTATGAGGGAGAGATGCATATCGACGCCGCCCTCGACCAAACCCTGCGCGACCGGATCTTCCCCGGCGGGCGCTTCGATGGGGCGGCAAACGTGCTGATCTTCGCCAATTCCGACGCGGCCTCGGGCGTGCGCAACATCCTCAAGATGAAGGGTGGCGGGCTGGAGGTTGGTCCGATCCTGATGGGGATGGGCAACCGCGCCCATATCGTGACCCCTTCCATCACCGCCCGTGGACTTCTGAACATGTCGGCCATCGCGGGCACGCCCGTCGCCCATTACGGCTGACACCCCACCAAAGCTGAGGCCCCCTTTTCCCGAAGGGGGCTTCTTCTTGGAAAAAATACCTGCCTTCCCCAGCCTTCCCGCGCCACGCTCGGGGGCAGCCCCCCCTTTTCGAAGAAATCCCGCATCGTTAGCGCAAAACGTGACCAATGGGCGCATCTCCCTTGCCGGATCGCCTGCGCAACAATCTTGTGCCAGACCGCATCAAGTCGTAAGAAACGGCAGGGGTAAGGAGGCATACCATGGCATACGCTGACATCTACGCAGGCTGGAAATCGGATCCGGAGGGGTTCTGGATGGAGGCCGCGAAGGGCATCGATTGGGTTACGCCTCCCACCAGCGCCCTGAATGCCAGCAAGGCGCCGCTTTACGAATGGTTCACCGGGACACAGGTCAACACCTGCTGGAACGCGGTTGACCGCCATGTGAAGGCCGGGCGCGGCGATCAGACCGCCATCATCTATGACAGCCCCGTCACCCATACCAAGCGGACGCTCAGCTTTGCCGAGTTGCAAACCCGCGTCGCCTCGCTCGCGGGCGCGCTGCGCGCCAAGGGCGTCGAAAAAGGCGACCGCGTTCTGATCTACATGCCGATGGTGCCCGAGGCGCTGGAGGCGATGCTGGCGGTCAGCCGTCTGGGCGCCATCCACTCGGTCGTGTTCGGCGGATTTGCCGCAAACGAGCTTGCCGTCCGGATCGACGATTGCAACCCCAAGGCGATCATCGCGGCCTCCTGCGGGATCGAGCCGTCGCGCGTGATCCATTACAAACCGCTTTTGGACGGAGCGATTGCGCAGGCTGCCCACAAACCGGATTTCTGCGTCATTTTCCAGCGCGAGCAAGAGCCCGCCGGCCTGACCCCCGGCCTGGATGTGGATTGGAACGCGTTTCAGGTGGGCACGACCCCGGCCGATTGCGTGCCCGTTGCAGGCAGTGACCCGGCCTATATTCTGTATACTTCGGGGACCACAGGCGCGCCCAAAGGCGTGGTGCGCCCCTCCGCGGGCCATCTGGTCGCACTGAACTGGACGATGCGCGCGATTTACAACGTGGGCGCGGGTGATGTGTTCTGGGCGGCCTCTGATGTGGGTTGGGTCGTGGGCCACAGCTATATCTGTTACGGGCCGCTGATCGCGGGCTGTGCGACCGTGGTGTTTGAAGGAAAGCCCGTTGGCACGCCGGATGCGGGCACGTTCTGGCGCGTGATCGCCGAACACAAGGTCAAAAGCTTCTTCACCGCGCCGACGGCCTTGCGGGCAATCAAGCGCGACGACCCCAAGGCGCAGCTGATGGCGGATTATGATCTGTCCCAGCTTCAGGCCATCTTCCTGGCCGGAGAGCGGGCCGACCCCGATACGATCCATTGGGCGCAGAACGCGTTGAACATCCCCGTCATTGACCATTGGTGGCAGACCGAAACCGGCTGGGCCATCGCGGCCAACCCCCTCGGGATCGAGGCTTTGCCCGTCAAGATCGGCAGCCCCACCGTGCCGATGCCGGGCTATGACGTGCAGGTTCTGGATGAGGCAGGCCATCCGGTGGCCGCAGGCTCGCTGGGGGCCATCGCTGTCAAACTGCCGCTTCCGCCCGGCACATTGCCCACGCTCTGGAACGCCGAGGACCGGTTCCGCAAAAGCTACCTGACAACCTTCCCCGGCTATTACGAAACCGGAGATGCAGGATATGTGGATGAGGACGGCTATCTTTACATCATGGCGCGCACCGATGACGTGATCAACGTCGCGGGCCACCGCCTGTCTACCGGCGCGATGGAGGAGGTTCTGGCGGGCCATCCCGATGTCGCGGAATGCGCGGTGATCGGGGTTGCGGATGCGTTGAAAGGGCAGTCGCCGCTTGGGTTCCTGTGCCTGAACAAAGGCTCTGACCGACCTGAAGCGGATGTCATCAAGGAATGCGTGGCGCTGATGCGCGACAAGATCGGCCCCGTGGCGGATTTCAAGCGCGCCTGCGTGGTGGATCGCCTGCCAAAGACACGCTCCGGCAAGATCCTGCGGGCCACCATGGTCAAGATCGCGGATAGCGAACCCTTCAAGGCTCCGGCCACGATCGACGACCCGGCGGTTCTGGATGAAATCCGCACGGCGCTTCAGGGGCTTGGATTGGCAAAGGGCTAGATCAACTCATAGTTGTTTTTCAGTGATTGCCTGCTGGACATTGCATCGCAAGCGCGTAACCTGATGCGACGATGACAATGAATTACCAACAGAACGCTGCCGTCTTTCACCTCTTTGGGGCGGGCGTGCCTTTGGCACGACTGCTCCCTGGGACGCATGATGACAGAGCATGAGCGAAACACGCCTGCCGGGCCGCCGGGATCCGGCTCTGGTCAAAGCACCCTGACTTTGGCCGGGGACGCCCTTGTTGCGCTGCGCGCCTTGCGTGATGCGTTGAAAACGACCCCAACCGGACAAGCGGCCGGGTCAGACCCTGCATTGAGCAAAGCCCTGCTGGCCTTGCGTGAGGAAGCCCGCGGGTTTCTGGATGAAACTCCGGAGGCTGGCGCCACATCCCCTTCGGAACAGGCCCCGCAGATGGATCTGGCGGCTTTCGCGCGGCTTCTTGACATGGCCGGACCGGAGGCTGCGGCGGAACTGACCGAACGCTTTCGGGATGATTTGCACAGCACCGCCATCGCCCTCAAAGACGCGATCGCGGAGATGAGCTGGGACAACCTGCGCGGGGCCACCCATATTCTGATTGCACTTGCCGGAACGGCGGGGGCGGATGATCTGCACCGCCGCGCGCTGGCCCTGAACGCGCAGGCCAAAAAGAAGGACGCCGGTGCCGTTCATCTGCAAGCGCCTGCTTTGCTTGCACAATTACAGGTCTTGCTGGCCTTTTTTGATGCCAAGGCAAATGTATGATGGCCGCAAGCAACCCTGCAAAGACGCATAAGCGGGAGGATCTGAGGGCTCCTGTCATCCTCTTGATCGAGGATACCCTGTCTTTGCAGATGGTGTACCGGACCGTGCTGACCAATGCCGGGCACAAGGTTGCCACGGCCAGCACCGCCACCGAAGGGCTGGACCAGTTTTTGCGCCTCCGCCCCCGGATCGTCCTTTTGGATCTGATGCTGCCGGATCGCGACGGGTTGGACCTAATGCGTGAGATGTTGACGGAGGCTCCGCAGACATCCGTCATCGTGATCACCGCCAACGGTTCGATCAACAAGGCGGTGGAGGCCATGCGCGCGGGGGCGCATGAATTTCTGGTCAAACCCTTCGATGAACCGCGCTTCATCGGCGCGGTGGAGAATGC
>JAQWYA010000090.1 GCA_029254215.1 Pseudorhodobacter sp.
CGCCCGAAATAGATCATCTCATAGGCCACAACCCCGATGATCGCGTAGATGTTCCAGCGGATATAGGCGCGCACCTGCGCATCGCGCCAGATCGGGCCAAAATTGCCCTGTGCCACCTGCACAAAGCGGATGAAGGGCAGCGAGGCCAGCAGCATGAAGACGATGGCCACCACCTCCATACTGTGCACAAACTTCCCGAACGAGATGTCAGAGCTGGAAAACCCGCCCGTCGAAACCGTGGTCAGGGCATGGACCACCGCGTCAAACCCGCTCATTCCCAGCGCGAAATAGCACACGGCGCAGGCCACCGTCAGGATGATGTAGATCTGGATCAGCGCCGATGAGATATCAAAGGCGCGCGGCAGGATCTTGCCCAGCGTGTCGAACCCTTCCGAGCGGAAAAACTGCATCCCCCCCACCCGCATCACCGGCAGAAAGATCAGCGCCACGATGACGATGCCAAGCCCGCCCAGCCATTGCAGAATACCGCGCCACAGGTTGACCCCCGGCGGCATCGCATCAAGGCCGACAAACACCGTCGTCCCCGTCGTGGTCATGCCGGACACCGCCTCGAATACCGCATTGGTAAAGCTGGCATCCGGCGCGCCGAACATGAAGGGCAAGGCCCCGAACAAAGGCAAGGCCACCCAGGTGCCGGTCGTCAGAATGAAGGATTGCTGCAAGGTGATCCCCTTGCTGGCCCCCGACGCATTGGCGCAAGACAAGGACAAAACGCCCCCGAACAGGGCTGTGACAATCCCCGCCTCCAGAAAGCCCATCCAGTTCTCGTCGCCCATGGCCAGATCAAGGGCCATGGGAAACAGCATCATCGCCCCCAGCGTGGCGATCAGCAGTCCGATGATATATCCGGCGGGGCGAAGATCGATCATGATTGAGACGTTTGCGGCCCTTGCCCCTGACTGTCAACCATTCGTCAATCCCGCCAGAAACTTGGCAGCAAAATCACCAGAACCGCCAAGAGCCCCAGACGCCCCAAGAGCATCGCAACCGTCATCACCGCAATCGCCCCTTGGGGAAAATCAATGAAGGTGCCGGTCCTTTCCACCAAGGGGCCAAAGCCATAGCCGACATTGCCCAGTGAGGTCCAAACGGCAAACACCGCCGAGGTCCCATCGACCCCCAAAAGCACCATCGCCGCCGTCAGAACCCCCAGCAGCAAGATATAGCCCGTCAGAAACAGGATCAGCGCGTCGGTGACGTCCTGCTCCACCCGGCGGCCTTCATATTTCACCACCAGAACCGCATTCGGGCTGATGATCTGCCGGATCTGCTGGCGCAGGGACGATAGCGCCACCTGCACCCGAAAAACGCTAAGCCCCGCCGCCGAAGACCCCGAACAGGCCCCGATCGTGCCCAGAACAAAGGCCACGATCAGCATAAACCCGCCCCAGCTTGCGAAACTGCCCGAAAAGAACCCCGTGCTCGACATGATCGAGGTGAGGTTGAACAAGGTCTCGCGGAAGGCAGGCTCCAGCGCCATATCCGAGGTGGACACCCGCCAGACCGTCACCATCGCCACGCCCGCCCCCAGCCAGCGGAAATAGGCCCGCACTTGGGTATCGCGCCACAAGGGCCGGGCAGAGCCGTTCACCAACTGCACATAGCGGATATAGGGCAAACTGCCGAGCAGCATGAAAGCCGTGCCCACATATTCCCCCGCCCCCGCATATTTTGAGAAAGACACATCCGAGGGCGAAAATCCGCCCGTCGCGATCGTTGCGGCCCCGTTCACCACCGCATCCAGCGGCTCCATCCCCAGCAATCCATAAGACAGGATACAGGCCGCCGTCAGCCAGACATAAACCCGCAGCAACTCCGAGGCGATATCGGTCGGGCGGGGCATTTCCTTGCCAAAGGTCTCAAACCCTTCGGCGCGAAAGAATTGCATGCCCCCCACCCGCATCAGCGGCAGGAAGATCATCGCAATAAAGGCGATCCCCAGCCCGCCCAGCCAGTTCAGCATCCCCCGCCACAGGTTCATGCCCGCGGGCAGATGCTCCAGCCCATAGATCACCGTGGCCCCGGTGGTGGTGATGCCCGAAACCGCCTCAAAGTAAGCGTCCGAGAATTGCAGCCGTGGCGCGCCAAGATAGAAGGGCAGCGCCCCGAACAGCGGCACCACGAACCAGATCAATGCCGTCAGAAGGTAAGATTGGCGCAGATCGAACGCCTTTTTGAGGCTGCCCCGGCAGGTCAGCGTCAGCGCTGCGCCGATGCTTCCCGTGCAGATCGCGGATTCCAGAAAGCTTTGTCCGTTGATCAGACCCGCCCGCAAATCGATCACAGCCGGCGCCAGCATCAGGATGGCGAGGACGATCAGGATGCGCCCGATCACATAGACAACGGGGCGCGTGTCAAACATGATGGCGCAGCATTACGCCTGCGCAAAGGCCCCGACAAGGACTGTTTTGCGCAGGCAAGCTTTGCGGATTTACCCTTTAACCGACGTGGAACAGGGTGGAGAAAAGACGCGGATCCAGACTGTCGGCAGCAAATGTCGGGCCTTGGGTCAAAAGGCTCACGGCATCATGGCTGTGCAGGCTTTCTTGGTGGCTTGCCAGAACCCGGAAATCCCGGATCCGCGGATCCTTTTGAAGTTGCGCACAAAAACTGCGGGCCGCATCCTCGACAAAGATCGGATTTGCGGCGTTGAGTTCGGCAAAAGCCTGTTCATCCTCGCGCTTGACCATCACCTGCGTTTCGGTCGGAACACCGGCGCGGGCCAGATCGATCAGATCTTCAAACCACAGCCGGGCATCGCCCTTCACCTCAACCGAAATCCGCGCCACCGAGCGCTGCGAATGCGGTGTTGCCAACTGGCCCCGCTCGCGGCGGGCATGCTCACTGAGTTCAAGCGAGCAAGGGCAGGTGCTGGAGTACACATAATCCAGATGCAGGATTTTCTTGCGCACTCCGCCAGCATCGACCAGTTCCAGCGCAATATCGTAATATTGCCACCCGCTCAGCCCCGATCGCAGCGAGGCCACCTTCACCGGAAACGAGAACCGCATCTGAATGCGGGCGTCAAAGCTTTCCAGATCGCGTTTGTAATCTTCCAGCGCGCGCTCGATCACCGAAAAGCTGAACGACCGCTCCGCATGGGCATAAAACGAGCGCATGATGCGGCTCATGTTGATGCCCTTCTTCTCGGCCTCAAGGCTGACGGTGCCCGTGACACTGGTTTCCAGCGTCAAATCGCCGTTGTCCCGCGTATGATAGCGGATCGGCAGGCGGAAATTGGAAATCCCGACATGCTGGATCTGGGTTTTGGACCCGACGATCAGACTGGACGGCCCGTTCTGCAGGTCTGGCAAAGACGCCTTATAGGCCTCGTCCACTGTGAAACCCGCCGGATATTCGCGGCTGAAATCGGGGTAAGTATCCCCGACCAGCGCGCGCGCTGCCGGATCGACCGACGCGATCTCTTGGTCCGAGGACTTGCCAGCCCATTTGCGCAAAAGCGCCAAGGCCGCCTCGGCCTCTTCGCGGCTTGGTTTGCGATCAATATCGGGTGTGTGGATGTTCATGCTCAGCCCCCAAGGGATATTTACCTTACCGCCTGCCATGTAGGGTCGCTCCCTTCATTATCAAACGGTTCATCCTTCTTACGGGCCAAAGGCGGCATCGGATCAATGACAAACGTCCTATCCGCAAAAGGCGGATGGGCGCAGTTTACACCACCCCACCCGCCCCGGCTATCCCCTGCTACAAGGCAGCGACTTTTGCACAGCCCCTCAGGCCTGCGCCAGCGCCTGCTGCAAATCCGCCAAAAGATCGGCCGAATCCTCCAGCCCGATGGACAAGCGGATCAACCCCGGCGTGATCCCCAAACTGACCTTCTGATCCTCGGGAAGGCGCTGATGGGTGGTGGTTGCGGGATGTGTCGCGATGGTTTTCGCATCCCCCAAGTTATTGGAAATCTTGATGATTTCCAAGGCGTTCATGAAACGGAAGGCCGCCTCTTTGCCGCCCTTGATGTCGAAGGCCAGCATCGTGCCGCCCGACCCCATCTGACGCTCGGCCAAGGCCGCCTGCGCATGGCTGGCAAGCCCCGGATAAATGACGCGAGACAGCCGCGCGTTGCCTTCCAGCGCGGCGGCGATCTTTGCCGCCCCGTCTGCCATCGCCCGGCAGCGCAGGTCCAGCGTCGCCATCCCGTTCAGCATGATCCAGGCGGTAAAGGGGCTCATGGAGCCCCCGGTGTGCTTCATGTAGGGCTCAACCACCTTGCGGATAAACTCCCGCGTGCCGCAGATCACACCACCCAAAGCGCGCCCCTGCCCGTCAATATGTTTGGTGGCGGAATAGACGATGACATCCGCGCCCTGCGCCACAGCGTTCGAAAAGATCGGGGTCGCAAAAACGTTGTCAACGACCACAAGCGCGCCGAAACGATGCGCAATTTCGGAAACGGATTTGATATCAATCAGTTCAAGGGTGGGGTTAGAGATCGACTCGAAGAACACCGCCTTGGTGTCAGATCGCACCGCATGTTCCCATTGTGCAAGATCGGCCCCGTCGACAAAAGTCACCTCGACGCCGTAGCGCGTCAGGATTTCCTCCAGAATGTACAGGCAGGACCCGAACAGCGCCCGGCTGGAGACAACATGATCCCCCGCCCGCAACATCGAGGTCAGCGCCCCCGAAACAGCAGCCATCCCGCTTGCCGTGGCAAAGGCGTCTTCGGTGCCCTCAATGGCGGCGATCCGCTCTTCGAACATACGCACCGTCGGGTTGCCATAGCGGGCATAGATGAATTCATCGTCGCCGGATTTGACAAAGCGAGCCTCGGCCTGTTCGGCGCTGTCATAGGCAAAGCCCTGCGTCAGAAAGATCGCCTCGGCCATTTCGCCATATTGGCTGCGGCGGCTGCCCTCATGCACCAGTTGCGTGCGCGTCTTCCACTCTTTTGCCATTCCACGGCCCCCCGGCTTGACCAGCCCAAAGAAAAACCCCGGCAACCCAGAGGCACCGGGGCCATGCCCGAACCTCTTTAGCGGTTTATTTAACGTGGCCCGCAATCCGGTAACAAAGCGCCACGGTTCTGCGATAGCCCCACCGCGCGCAAAGGTCAATCGTCAAGACCTTGGGGGCCAAGCGGCCGTCTGGCGCAAACAGCCCCGAAACCCCCAACCCAAGGCCAAAAAGCGCCCCGCCCCGATCCGCCCGCGAAGGCCGAATCAACGCGGACCAAAGGCCGAAGCTAGGGTCGGATGGGCAAGGCCGGGCACAGCAGAGAAGCACGGGATTTATGTTTTTCGATCCTTGCCAAGGGCAAGCCGCAAGACCCCAAACCCGAAATCCCAAGGTTGTTCAGATCACTACCTGATCAACCCTGAGGGCCATCCCCTTCTTTCTCAATCCCGTATTTTGAGAAAACCGAACCTTGCGTCATGAAGAACAGGAACAAGGCCGCCGTCAGGCCGAAGGTTTTGAAATTAACCCAGGCTTCGGTTGAAAAGCCCCGCCAGACCACCTCATTCAGAACCGCCAAGACCGCGAAGAAGATGGTCAGCCGTTTGGTCAATATCATCCAGCCCGCCTCTTGCATGGGCAAAGCCTCGCCCATCACGCTGCGCAAATAGGACTGCCCGCGCCACAGGCCAAAGCCCAGAATCCCCGCGAAGAGCGCATAGATCATGGTCGGCTTCATCTTGAAGAACCGCTCATCATTCAGCCAGACCGAAAGCCCGCCGAACACGACCACCAGCACAACGGTCGCGATCTGCATCTTGGAGAGCTTGCCCGTCAGCGCCCAAAGCAGCCCCGTCGTTACCAGCATCAAGGGGATAAAGGCCGCCGTGACCACGATAAATCCGGCGTAATCCGTGCCGCCAAAGGTGAACACCTCATCCTTCAGCTTGACATAGCCGATGAAGAACGCCGCGATCGGCCCCAGTTCCAGCGCCATTTTCAACGCGCCGTTGATCTTCCGCTCCGCCATGTCTTATCCCATTCCCTTTACAATCACCGCGCCCAGCGCGATCAGCGCCATCAATCCGGCCTGAAGTTTCGTCACTTTCTCGCCCAGCAGCAACCAGCCGATCAGGGCCGCAAACACCGCCGAGGTTTCGCGCAGCGCTGCCGCCTCTCCGACCTTGTCCAGCCGGGTCGCCAGCATCAGCGAGCCAAAGCTAAAGAAGGCAACGAATGCCCCCAGAATGCCTCGCCTCAATAAAGGGAGCAACGCCGCGCGCGGCAAGGCCCAAACCCGTCTTGCGGCAATCATGGGCATGAAAACCCCGTCAATGAAGAAAAACCACGCCAGAAAGGTGAACGGGTCGGCGGTGGCGCGGATGCCATAGGCGTCATAGGTCGTGTAGAGCGCCACAAAAAACCCCGTCGCCAGTGCCAGCATCAGGGCCGCGCGCAGCGTATCGCGCGACACGGTCACAAAGCGTAAGTTGTGCAGCGCCAGCCCGAAGATACCCGACACCAGCACCAACACGCCGACCCATTGGCCCGCCGTAAAGGTCTCTGACAGAAAAAAGCTGGCACCCAGCACAGCAAAAACCGGGCTGGTGCCGCGCACGACGGGGTAGACAACCGTATAGGCCCCTCGGGAATAAGCCATTGCCTGCAAAAGCTTATAGGCTGAATGTATGACGAAGACGCCCAGAAAGATCGGCCACATATGCGGCTCTGGCCAGGGGACAAGGAACAGCGCGATGGGGGCCGCGATCAGCCCATAACTGCCATCAATCGCTGCACGAGACAGCCATGGGTCGTGCCGCCCTTTCTGCAACGCCCCCAAAAGCGCGTGCAAAAACGCCGCCAGAAGCGCAAGCCCCATGGCAAGGTCATGCCCCGCCGCTGTTCCATCCAACGAAAGGATCCAGGCGCTCATGGTTAAGGGGCCGCCGTGTCAGGCCCTGGGGTCATTTGCCAAGGCCAACCAGTGCCGCGGCAAATTCTTCGGGGTCGAAAGGGGCCAGATCGTCGATCTGCTCGCCCACGCCAATCGCGTGAATCGGAAGGCCGAATTTATCGGCCAGCGCCACCAGAACCCCGCCCTTGGCCGTCCCGTCCAGCTTGGTCATCACAAGGCCCGAGACATCGGCCAGCTTGCGGAAAATCTCCACCTGATTGACCGCGTTCTGCCCGGTGGTCGCATCCAGAACCAACAGGGTGTTATGCGGAGCCTCCGGGTCTTTCTTGCGGATGACGCGGACGATCTTGGTCAATTCCTCCATCAGGTCGGCGCGGTTTTGCAGCCGCCCCGCCGTGTCGATCATCAAAAGATCGGCACCGCTGGCCTGCGCCTTGGTCATCGCATCAAACGCCAGACTGGCCGGGTCAGAGCCTTCGGGCGCGGTCAGAACCGGCACGCCCGCGCGTTCGCCCCAGACCTTCAACTGATCCACGGCGGCGGCCCGGAACGTATCGCCCGCAGCAATCACCACCGATTTGCCCGCCGCCTTGAACTGGCTGGCGAGTTTGCCGATCGTCGTTGTCTTGCCCGATCCGTTGACGCCGACAACCAGCACGACCTGTGGGCGTTTGGGATAGATCGGCATCGGCTTGGCCACGGGCGTCATGATCCGCGCGACCTCATCCGCCAGCGCCTGCTTGATCTCGGTCACGGAAACCCGCCGCCCCATCCGCCCCTCGGCGATATTGGCGGCCACTGCCAGCGCGGTTTCAACGCCCATATCCGCCTCGATCAACAGCTCTTCGAGGCTTTCCAGCAAGGCATCGTCAAATTCCCGCCGCGCCTCGGCCGGTTGGCGGGCGGTGAGGCGCCCCAGAATACCGGCATTGGCCTCGGAGGCGGCGGCCTCAGCGGGAACCAAGGCGTCCAGCCCCTCCCCGATCTTGTCGGAAGAGCGGAACATCTTGTCGCGCAGTTTCTTGAAGAAAGACATGGGCAGGCCCTCGGATTGGCGTTTCTTTCACCTAATCAATTCGAACCGTCAGGGAAAGGGCCAGCGCTTGCCAAATTACCGTGCGCCGGAGGGGTCGCGGCCGCCGATCGGGCTTTGCAAGGCGCAAGCGCGTGTTAGATTGCGGCGGATGAAACCCGCTGATGCCTCCGTTGCGCTGTTTGCGCTGGCCACCTTGCTGCCTGTGCCGCTCTTCGCGCTTGGGCTGGCTTTTGGCGGGGTCTGGGCGGCCTCGGGCCTGATCTACATGACGGTTTTGATCGCCACCTTCGATCATCTGAGCGCGCGCGCGCAGCCCGGCGGCCCTTCTGCGCCAGAGTTCCCGGCGGCGGATCCGCTGCTCATGGTGCTGTCGGCCTGCCACCTCGTGCTGTTTCCGGCGGCGGTCTGGGTGCTTGCCACCGCCGAGGGCCTGTCGCTTTTGGCCAAGGCCCTGCTGTTTGGCGGGATCGGCCTTTGGTTCGGGCAGGTGGTCAATCCCTGCGCGCATGAGCTGATCCATCGCGGCAACCGCTGGCTGTTCCGGCTGGGTGCTGTTTTGTATTCCACCCTCCTGTTCGGGCATCACACATCGGCCCACCGCTTGGTGCATCACCGCTTTGCGGCCTCTGCCCAAGACCCCAACAGCGCACGCGGCGGCGAGGGCTTTTACCGCTTTGCCGTGCGCGCTTGGGCCGGGTCGTTCCGAGAGGGCCTTAAAGCCGAAAACAAGCGGTATACCAAAGGTTTGCATCCCTATCTTGGGTATTTCGGCATTGCAGCGGCCTGCCTGTCCCTGGGGTATGTTCTGGCAGGATGGGTCGGAGTTGCCCTTTGGGCGGGGCTGGCCTTTCACGCCCAGACCCAGCTTTTGCTGGCCGATTATGTGCAGCATTACGGGCTGTTTCGCAGCCTTGGCCCCGATGGCAGGCTGGAACCCTTCTCGGATCGCCACAGCTGGAACGCCCCGCACCGCTTTTCGGCGCATATGATGCTGAACGCGCCGCGCCATTCCGATCACCACGCGCTCCCCGCCCAGCCCTATCCGGCCCTGCGCCTTCCAGCCCCGACCGAAGCCCCGGCCTTGCCGCATTCCCTGCCGGTGTGCTGTGTCGCGGCCTTGGTGCCCCCGCTTTGGCGGCGGATGATGCACCCCCGGCTGGCCGACTGGCGGCGGAAGATCGCCGGGGCTGCGCCCTGACGCGGCTGTGACTGGCCTTCCCAACGGGCCTGAGGCATGATCGGCCCATAACAGCCTGAAAGGTTTGACAGATGCGCTTGCTCTCCCTTGCTGCCCTTTGCCTGACCGCCGGGGCTGCGCTGGCCGAAACCCAACTCACCGCGCAGCAGTTCGAGGATTACGCCACCGGCAAGACCCTCACCTATGCCCAAGGCGGAGAGGTTTACGGCGTCGAGCAATATCTGCCCGGACGCCGCGTCCGTTGGGCCTTTGTCGATGATACCTGCCGGATCGGCCATTGGTATGAGGCGGGCGAAGAGATCTGCTTTGTCTATGAGCATGACGCAACCCCGCAATGCTGGACGTTTCACCTGTCCCAAGGGCGTTTGATGGCGCGCTTTACCTCGGACCCGCCGCTGACCGAATTGTCGGAAGTGGCGCAAACCGATGCGCCGCTGGCCTGCACCGGGCCGGATGTGGGCGTCTGACCGCTTTCTTTTTCCGAACTTCAATTTCGCCAGATCAAAAGGTTGCAGGGCGAAGCTTTCCAGCTTTCTTGCACGGATCAAACATTCCGCCGCAGCGCCTAGAACAGGCTGCCCTGCTCTCCGGGCGTTTTGGGGGGCGTGGGGCGAAGGGGTTTTGGGGCGGCACTGCCGGGCTTGAAACGCCCATCGTGAAACTCGATCTCCAGCGGGCCCGCCTGCCGCGCCGCTTGGGCCGAGGTCACGACCCCCGCCTCGCCGCGCACCACCGCATAGCCGCGCCGCAGGGTCTCGCCATAGCCCAGCGTCTGGCGCATCCGCTCCAGGGCCGACAGCCGCTTGCCCAGATCGGCCAGATGCGACGCCGTGGCCCGGTCAAGCCGCGTTTCCGCCTGCGCCAGACGCGCACGCCCCTGCGCCACACCCCGGCCAGCCTCTGTCAAAAGCGCGGGCAGCTTTGCCTCCAGCCGTTGCAAGCGTTCGGCCTGCCGTTCGACGCGCCGCCGCGCGGCCCGGTCCAGCGCCTCATCGCGGCGGTCCAGCAAATCACGCCGCCGCGCCACCAGATCCAGCAGCAGCCTTGGCCGCATCGGCGCGCCCGCCCGGTCCAGCCCTGCGCGCTTCACGCCAAGCGCCAGCACCAGCGCCCCCGCTAGCCGCCCCGCCCAAAGGTCAAAGCGCTGTGCCGCCGTTTGCGTCAGCGCCTCGGGGCGCGGCAGGGCGCGGGCCAAATCGCGGAGCCGTTGCCCCCGTTGCGCCATGCCCTGTGCCACCGACCGCGACAGCCGCGCGCCCTGCTGATCGACGCTGGCCAAAAGATCAAGCCGCACCGGCACCGCTATTTCAGCCGCCGCCGTCGGCGTGGGCGCCCGCCTGTCCGAGGCGAAATCGATCAGCGTCGTGTCCGTTTCATGCCCCACGGCAGAAATCAGCGGGATCTCACTTTCCGCCGCAGCCCGGACAACGGCTTCTTCGTTAAAGCCCCACAGATCCTCAAGGCTGCCGCCGCCCCGCGCCACGATGATCAGATCGGGGCGTGGCACCGGCCCGCCCGGCGCAATCGCATTGAAGCCGCGAATCGCCGCCGTCACCTCGGGCGCGCAGGCCTGCCCCTGCACCGCCACAGGCCAGATCAGCACATGGCGGGGGAAACGGTCGCGCAAGCGGTGCAAGATATCGCGGATCACCGCCCCCGAAGGCGAGGTCACCACCCCGATCACCTTGGGCAAAAAAGGGATCGGGCGCTTGCGCCCTTCGTCAAACAGCCCCTCGGCGGCGAGTTTCTTGCGCCGCGCCTCCAGCATCGCCATCAGCGCCCCCGCGCCTGCGGGGGCCACATCCTCGACGATCAACTGATACTTCGACTGGCCGGGAAAGGTCGTCATGCGGCCCTTGGCGACCACCTCCATCCCTTCCTCGGGGCGCACCTGCATCCGCGCCACCTGCCCTTTCCAGCTGATCGCGGCAATCACGCTGCGATCATCCTTGAGGTCGAAATACAGATGCCCCGACGCCGGCCGCGACACGCGCCCGACTTCTCCGCGCACGCGCACCAGCCCAAACTCCCCCTCAATGACACGCTTCACCGCGCCTGACAGTTCCGAGACGGTGAATTCTGGGGCATTCCCCGGCCCATCGCCAGAGGGGCTATCTTCGAACATATCGGACATGGGCCAGCCTGCTTGTGATCTGCTTTTGCAAACCTTAGAACGCAGGCGACAAAAGGCCAAGCGGGGGCGCATTCATGAATATTCTGATTTTGGGCAGTGGCGGGCGGGAACATGCGCTGGCTTGGGCAATCAAGCAGAACCCGAAATGCGACCGGCTGATCGTCGCCCCCGGCAATGCGGGCATTGCGATGCTGGCCGAATGTGCCGAATTCGACATTGAAAGCGGCAGCGCCGTGGTGACCTTCTGCGAGGAAAACGCGATTGATTTCGTGGTGATCGGGCCAGAGGCCCCCTTGGCCGCCGGGGTTGCCGATGCGACACGCGCGGCGGGGCTTCTGACCTTCGGGCCCTCAGCCGAGGCGGCAAAGCTGGAAGCCTCCAAGACATTCACCAAGGAAATCTGCGATGCCTGCGGCGCGCCGACCGCCGCTTGGGCGCGCTTCACCGAAAGCGCCCCTGCCAAGGACTATGTCCGCGCCAAAGGCGCGCCGATCGTCATCAAGGCCGATGGTCTGGCGGCGGGTAAAGGCGTGATCGTGGCTATGGACGAGGCGACCGCCCTTGACGCGCTCGACGATATGTTCGGTGGCAGCTTTGGCAGCGCCGGGGCCGAAGTGGTGATTGAAGAGTTCATGGCCGGAGAAGAGGCCAGCTTTTTCATCCTCTCGGACGGGCAAAACGCCCTTCCCATCGGCACCGCCCAAGACCACAAGCGCGCCTATGATGGCGACGAAGGCCCCAATACCGGCGGCATGGGGGCCTATTCCCCCGCGCCGGTGCTGACGGATGCGTTGCAGGCGCAGGTCATGGATCAGATCGTCCGCCCGACGATTGCCGAGATGGCCCGGCGCGGCACCCCCTATCAGGGTGTGCTTTATGCGGGGCTGATGATCGAAAACGGCAAGGCCCGGCTGGTGGAATATAACGCGCGCTTTGGCGACCCGGAATGTCAGGTCCTGATGATGCGGCTGGGCGCGCAGGCGCTGGATATGTTGCTCGCTTGCGCCGAAGGGCGGCTGGACCAGATGCAGGTGAACTGGGCCGATGACCATGCGATCACCGTTGTCATGGCAGCCAAGGGCTATCCCGGCGCCTATCAAAAGGGGACCGAGATCAAGGGCCTTGAGGCTCTGCCCGAAGACAGCTTCAACATGGTCTTTCACGCAGGCACCAAGGCCAATGGCCCGGCCATCCTGTCCAACGGCGGGCGGGTGCTGAATGTCACGGCGCGCGGGGCCAGCCTGCTTGAGGCGCGTCAAAACGCCTATGCACTGCTGGACCGGATCGACTGGCCCGACGGGTTCAACCGCAGCGATATCGGCTGGCGCGCCTTGGACTGAGGCGCTGCTATCGCCCGAACCGTGGGAAACAGGCCACAGCATTGTGACAATGCCGCATTTGCCCCCGCGCCTTTCGCTTGCACCCCCCGCAAGGCGCGCATAAGAAGCGCCCGAGTTTGAACAGGCCGCGCGGGGGGAACACCATGCCGCTTCTCGTGATGAAATTTGGCGGCACGTCCGTCGCTGATCTGGCGCGCATCAAGAATGCCGCGCAAAAGGTCAAGCGCGAGGTGGAGCGTGGCTATGACGTCATCGTCATCGTCAGCGCCATGTCGGGCAAGACCAATGAACTGGTCGGCTGGGTCGAGCAAACCTCGCCCCTGTTTGACGCCCGCGAATATGACGCGATCGTCTCCTCGGGCGAAAACGTGACGGCGGGGCTGATGGCCCTGACCTTGCAGGAAATGGATATTCCGGCGCGCAGCTGGCAGGGCTGGCAAGTGCCGATCAACACGACCTCCGCCCATTCGGCGGCGCGGTTCGTGTCGATCCCGCGCGACAATCTGGATGCGAAATTCGCTGAAGGCTTCAAGGTTGCTGTGGTCGCAGGCTTTCAGGGCGTCAGCCCGGAGGGCCGCATCACCACCCTTGGCCGTGGCGGCTCTGACACGACAGCCGTGGCCTTTGCCGCCGCCTTTGGCGCGGAACGCTGCGACATCTACACCGATGTGGACGGGATCTACACCACCGACCCGCGGATCACCTCCAAGGCGCGCAAGCTTGAAAAAATCGCCTTCGAGGAGATGCTGGAACTCGCCAGCCTTGGCGCGAAAGTCCTGCAAACGCGGTCGGTCGAACTGGCAATGCGCTACAAGGTGCGGCTGCGGGTGCTGTCCTCCTTTGAAGATACCGACGAAAACTCTGGCACTCTGGTCTGCGACGAGGATGAAATCATGGAATCGAAAGTTGTTTCTGGTGTCGCCTATTCGCGCGACGAAGCGAAAATCACCCTTGTGACGGTCGAGGATCGCCCCGGCATCGCCGCCGCGATCTTTGGCCCTCTGGCCGAAGCTGGCGTCAATGTCGATATGATCGTGCAAAACATCTCGGAACGCGATTACGACGACCACCCCGGCGCAGTCACGGATATGACGTTCTCCTGCCCGGTCAATCAGGTCGCCCGCGCCCGCAAGGCGATGGAAGATGCGATGGCCGCCGGGCTGATCGCCTATGACGAGTTGAACGTCGATACCGATGTGGCCAAGGTTTCAGTCGTGGGCATCGGCATGCGCTCCCATGCCGGGGTTGCCGCGACCATGTTCAAGGCGCTCTCGCAGGAAAACGTGAATATCAAGGTCATCTCCACCTCCGAGATCAAGATTTCCGTGCTGATCGACCGGAAATACATGGAATTGGCGGTTCAGGCCCTGCACGACACGTTTGATCTCGACAAGGCCTGAGCAAAGGCGGCTCACAGCCCCTCTTTGACCGAAAAGCGCAGCGCCGGCATGTCTTTGCTGGCGCGCCTTAGCTTTCGGAAAGGCAACCCGAGCAATCAACGCTGCAAAACGCGGCGTCTCGCACCGCGTTTCACCCAATTGACGCCAAGGCCGGTTTTACGGCCTCCCCTTTCCCGGCCAACTGGCCTATAGCAAGGGGGAGGCGGCAATTTGACGGAGCCGATATGCCAGAACGCAGCGAAAGCGACAGTCGCAAGCTTCTCAAGCGCTTGCGCGACAGCTTGGCCGAACCCGGCCAAGGGCAAGAGCGGCTGGACAGAATCACCCATCTGATCGCGGATTCGATGAAGACCGAGGTTTGCTCGATCTACCTCTTTCGCGACCCCGAAACACTGGAACTTTGCGCCACTGAGGGCCTGCGCGCCGAATCGGTGCACCAAACCCGGCTGCGGCTGGGCGAAGGGCTTGTCGGCCGCGTCGCGCGATTCGGTCTGCCGGTCAATTCGGCCAATGCGCCGCAAGAGCCGGGCTTTCGCTTCATGCCCGAAACCGGCGAAGAGATTTACTCCTCCTTCCTCGGCGTCCCGATCCAGCGGCTCGGGGAGAAGCTGGGCGTGCTGGTGGTGCAATCCAAGGCCGCGCGGCAATTCCTCGATGACGAGGTCTATGCCTTGGAAGTCGTGGCCATGGTGCTGGCCGAGATGACCGAACTGGGCGCTTTCGTCGGCGAAGGCGATGCCCTGCGCGCCCTGCACAAGCAATCGGTGATGCTGCGCGGCGCTGTCGGGCAGGAAGGCACCGCCGAAGGCTTTGTCTGGCTGCATGAACCGCGTGTCGTCGTCACCAATCCCGTCGCTGATGACCCCTTGACCGAGATTGAACGGATCCGCTCTGCGGTGGGCGAGTTGCGCGTGTCGGTCGATGACCTTCTGGCCGCGCAAAGCCTTGATAAAGAGCAAAAGCAGGTGCTGGAGGCCTATCGGATGTTCGCCCATTCGCGCGGCTGGCTGCGCCGGATGGAAGAGGATATCCAGCGCGGCCTCTCTGCCGAAGCTGCCGTTGAAAAAGAACAATCCGCCGCCCGCGCCCGTCTCAGTCAGGTCCCCGACGCCTATCTGCGCGACCGGCTGCATGATCTGGACGATCTGTCGAACCGCCTTTTGCGCATCCTGACCGGACAGGGCAGCGATACCGGGGCCGAAATGCCGCAAAACGCCGTGCTTGTGGCCCGCAATATCGGCCCGGCAGAGTTGCTGGACTACGGGCGCAAGCTGCGCGGCGTGGTGCTGGAGGAAGGCTCGGTCGGCAGCCATGCGGCGATTGTCGCGCGGGCCTTGGCCATTCCGCTGGTCATCAATGCCAGCGGGATCACGACGCAGGCGCTCAACGGGGATGCAATCTTGGTCGATGGCGATCAAGGCATCGCCCATCTGCGCCCCGAAGAAACCGTCAGCGCCGCCTTCCGCGACAAGATGGCGATGCAGGCGCAGGCCCAGCAGCGCTATGCCGGGCTGCGCGACAAACCCGCCCTGACCCTCTGCGGCCAGACGATCGCCTTGCAGATGAACGCGGGGCTGATGGCCGATCTGCCCAGCCTTGAAGGATCGGGGGCCGAAGGGGTTGGCCTGTTCCGGACGGAACTCCAGTTCCTCGTGCGCAACAAAATGCCCAAACGGCAAGAGCTTGCGGATATCTACGCCCGAGTGATGCAGGCCGCAAATGGCCGCCGCGTGGCCTTCCGCACGCTTGATATCGGCTCCGACAAGGTGCTGCCCTATATGAAACCGCAGGACGAACCCAACCCCGCGATGGGCTGGCGGGCCATCCGGGTCGGTCTTGATAAACCGGGCGTCTTGCGGATGCAGGCGCAGGCCCTGATCCGGGCGGCCAATGGCGGGCCTTTGTCGATCATGTTCCCCTTCATCTGCGAATATGCCGAATTCAAATCCGCCCGCGCCCATGTCTTGCAGCAGGTCGAACGCGAAACGGCGCTTGGCCACCCGGTCCCCTCCACGCTGGAGATCGGCGCCATGCTGGAAACCCCCAGCCTTGCCTATGCCCCGCAAGCCTTCTTCGACGAGGCTGACTTCATTTCGATCGGGGGCAATGACCTCAAGCAGTTCTTCTTTGCCGCCGACCGCGAGAATGAACGCGTCCGCCGCCGCTATGACACGCTGAACACCTCTTTTCTGGGCTTCATCGAAAACATCGTGGACCGCTGCGCGCAATCCGGCACCAGCCTGTCCTTTTGCGGCGAAGACGCGGGCCGCCCGATCGAGGCGATCTGCCTTGCCGCCATGGGCCTGCGCGTCTTGTCGATGCGCCCGGCCTCTATCGGCCCGGTCAAGACGCTGTTGCGACGGGTCGATCTGCGGCAACTGCGCAGCGTCATTGATGCCGCCCGCGCCGAAGGAAAAGAATCCGTCCGCCCCGCCGTGATCGAATGGCTGGCCAATCAGACAGACGAGGCCCGGCAGGGCTGATGCGGCGTTTCTGGCGGGGTTTCGCCACCCCGCTGGCAAAACCCCGCCCTGTTTTTTCGCCTTTTTTCGACGAAAAGGATTGAGCCTGCGCTGCAATTCGGCCCACACTGTCGCCGATCATGCTTAAAATAAGGCGTGACACTGACACCTGTGAGGAGGAAACCATGACCAAAATGACCGCATCTCTGCGGGCGCTTGTCGCTGGCGCGGCACTTGCTACGGCCCCCGTTGCCGTTCACGCCCAGGAATTCATCAACGTTCTGACCGGCGGCACTTCGGGCGTTTACTACCCCGTCGGCTCCGCCCTTGCCACGCTCTATGGCGAGAAGATGACCGACGTTCAGGCGCAGGTCCAATCCACGAAAGCCTCGGTTGAAAACCTGAACCTGCTGCAGCAGGGCAAGGGTGAACTCGCCCTCGCACTGGGCGATTCCGTGAAATTCGCTTGGGAAGGCAATGCCGATGTGGGCTTTGCGGCCCCGCTCTCGAAGCTGCGCGGCATTGCTGCGGCCTATCCGAACTACATCCAGATCGCAGCGACCGTTGACAGCGGCATCAAGACGCTGGCGGACCTCAAGGGCAAAAGCCTGTCGGTCGGCGCGCCCAAATCGGGAACCGAGCTGAACGCCCGCGCCATTCTGGCAGCCGCAGGCATGAGCTATGAAGACATGGCCAAGGTCGAATATCTGCCCTTCGCGGAATCGGTCGAACTGCAAAAGAACCGTCAGCTTGACGCGACGCTGCAATCGGCTGGCCTTGGTGTGGCCTCGATCAAGGACCTCTCGACCAACATGCCGACCCAGATGGTCGCCATCCCGGCCGAAGTCGTTGAAAAGCTGGGCGCACCCTTTGTTGTCGGCTCCATCCCGGCTGGCACCTATGAAGGCCAGACCGAAGACGTGCCCACCGCAGGCGTGATGAACTTCTTTGTGACCCATGAAGATGTGTCCGAAGAAACCGCCTACCAGATGACCAAGATCATGTTCGAAAACCTGCCCACGCTGGTTGCCGCGCATAAATCCGCAGCCTCCATCACGCTGGACACCGCTTTGTCCGGCATGCCGATCCCGCTGCATCCGGGCGCCGAGCGTTACTACCGCGAAGTCGGCCTGATCAAGTAATCTGCGCACACGCGTATCGGGGGGCGGCCTTTTTACAGGGCCGCCCCCTTTTCATCGCCGGGGAGGGGCGTTTTCCATGCAAGCAGAAGCCACAGGTGCCACCGCGCCAAATACAGTTGTCCATCACGATCCGCTCGCCTCCGGCTTTCCGCCGGGGTTTGAAGGGCGGCTCTTGTTCTGGATCGCCGTCGCCTTTTCCACCTTTCAGATCGCAACCGCCGCCCATCTGGTCGATTTCGCCAGCCAGATCACCCGCGCCTTTCACGTAGGCTTTCTGGCGCTGCTGGGCTTCCCGCTTCTGTCCATCGCCAAATTCGGGAGTTCCCGCGCGCGGTTCATCGGCTGGGCCATGGCGGTGCTGGGCCTCTCGGTCGCCTTCTACCAGTGGTGGGAATATGTGCCGCTGATCATGCGCGCGGGCGACCCGCTGACGCGAGACATCGTGTTTGGCTGCATTGCCCTGTTCACCGTCTTTGCCGCCGCCTGGATGCTGATGGGCCCTGCCCTGCCGATCATCGCGGGCATGTTCCTCGCCTATTGCCTGTTTGGCGAGCATCTGCCCCGCCCCTTCAATCACCGTGGCTATGATTTCGCGCAGGTGATCGACCACATGACCTATGGGACGGAAGGGATCTACGGCATCCCGACCTATGTCTCCTCCACCTTCATTTTCCTCTTCATCCTGTTCGGGGCCTTCCTTGAAAAAGCCGGGATGATCAAGCTGTTCACCGATGTCAGCCTTGGCCTTGTCGGGCATAAGCAGGGCGGCCCGGCCAAGGTTTCCGTGCTGTCCTCGGGCCTGATGGGCACGATTTCAGGCTCGGGCGTCGCGAACGTTGTCACCACCGGGCAATTCACCATTCCGCTGATGAAAAGCTTTGGTTACCGCTCTGCCTTTGCAGGCGGGGTCGAGGCGACCTCCTCCATGGGGGGGCAGATCATGCCGCCGGTGATGGGCGCTGTGGCCTTCATCATGGCCGAGACGCTGGGCGTCGATTACGTCGATATCGTCACCGCCGCCCTGATCCCCGCGATCCTCTATTTCGCCTCTGCCTTCTGGATGGTGCATCTGGAGGCGGGTCGCATGAAACTGACCGGCATGTCCGAGGCCGATCTTCCCTCGCCGAAAAAGGCGATCCGCGAAGGCTGGCACCTGATCCTGCCGCTGGCGGTGCTGGTCTACCTCTTGTTCTCGGGCTACACGCCGCTATTTGCGGGCACCATCGGCCTTGCGCTGACGGCGATGCTGATCCTTGGGGCCTCGGCCGCGCTGAACCTGCCGCAAGGCATCATCCGGGTGATCTTCTGGATCTTCCTTGGCCTGATCGCGGGCGCGTTCTTTGAGTTCGGGATCTGGGTCGTCACCGGGGCGATTGCCGCGCTGGTGGCGTGGAACGCCCTTTACAAAGGCGGGCGCGAGACGCTGCTGATCTGCCGCGACGCGCTGGCCGACGGGGCCAAAACCGCCCTTCCGGTGGGCATCGCCTGCGCGCTGGTGGGCATCATCATCGGCACCATGACCCTGACCGGGGCGGCCAATACCTTCGGCAGCTTCATCGTCAGCGTCGGGCGCGAAAGCCTGATCCTGTCGCTGATCCTCACGATGTTCACCTGTATCGTGCTGGGCATGGGGATCCCCACGATCCCGAACTACATCATCACCTCGGCCATCGCGGGGCCAGCGCTTCTGGAACTCGGCGTGCCGCTGATCGTGAGCCATATGTTCGTGTTCTACTTCGGCATTCTGGCCGATCTGACCCCGCCTGTGGCGCTGGCCTGCTTTGCCGCCGCCCCCATCGCCAAGGAGAATGGGCTCAAGATCTCCATTCAGGCGATCAAGATCGCGGCGGCGGGCTTTGTGATCCCCTATATGGCGGTTTATACGCCCGCGCTGATGCTGCAACCCGGCGGACCCTTGGCCGAGGCCATCGGCTTTGCCCCCGCCGTGGCCTATATCGTCCTGAAAGCCGGGATCGCGATTGCCCTTTGGGGCGCGGCCGTGATCGGCTGGCTCGGCCAACCGCTGGCGATCTTGCAGCGGGTTCTGGCCATCGCCGCAGCCGGCACGCTGATCGCCGCCCTGCCCATCACGGATGAGATCGGCTTTGCGCTGGTCGCGCTCTTCGGGCTCTCGGTCTGGATGCAAAACAAAAGGGCCACTGCGTGAGCGGATGCCTGATGATCGGGGCGGCGATGATAACCCTCGCCGCCCCGGACTTCACCCTCAGTTGGACCCATTCGGTCGAGAAGATCGGCTGGGTCGAAGACTGGACGATCGAGGCGGAGGCTTTGCGCCTGACCCGCGTCGCGATCAAAGGGTCGGGGGCCGGAATGGAACCCGATGACAGTGCGCGGCTCGAAAATGGCTGGTGGGTCTGGAACCCCGATATGACCGTGCCCTTGTTGCGGCTTGCCGCTTCGGGCAAAACTGGCGCAGGATGGACCCTGTGCAGCGGTGCCGAATGCCGCGAACTGGGCGCGACAGCAAGCGCCCCCCTGATCCTGAAACCTTGCGGAGACTGAAGTGACAACGGCAGATTTTATCATCGTCGGGGGCGGCATCGTCGGGCTTGCAACCGCGCGCGACCTGCAAACCCGCCACCCCAAGGCCAAGATTATCGTGCTAGAGAAAGAACCCGCCCCCGCCCGTCACCAATCGGGCCGCAATTCCGGGGTGATCCACGCAGGCGTCTATTACGCGCCGGGCAGCCACAAGGCCAAGTTCTGCGCCAAGGGCGTGGCCGCGACCCGCGCCTTTTGCGCCGAACATGACGTGCCGATGGAAACCTGCGGCAAGCTGATCGTCGCCACCGATGAGGCTGAACTGATCCGCATGGCCGCGCTTGAAACCCGCGCCCGCGCGAATGGCATCCCGATTGAACGTCTGTCCGGCGAAGACGCCCGCAAGCTGGAGCCGAATATCTCGGCCGTGGGGGCTTTGTTGTCGCCCAGCACCGGGATCGTGGATTACGGCGTCGTGGCGTTGAAACTCGCGGATCTGTTCACCAAGGCGGGCGGAGAGATCCTGTGCGATTGCCGGGTGACGGGCGGGTTTGAAACCGAACACGGGCTGGAATTGCACACCACTCAGGGCATGTTCTCGACCGCCAAGGCGGTCTTTTGCGGCGGGTTGCAGGCGGACCGTCTGGCAAAGCTCTTTGGGGCAGCGATAGAGTTTCGCATCATCCCCTTCCGGGGCGATTACTTTGCCATCAAGAACCAGCCCGCCGATCTGGTCAAACGCCTGATCTACCCGATCCCCGACCCCGAGCGCCCCTTCCTTGGCGTGCATCTGACCCGCAAGATGAATGGCGGCTTTACGGTTGGCCCTTCGGCGGTGCTGGCCATGGCGCGCGAAGGCTATGGCAAGACCGACATCTCGCTGAAAGACTTGGCCTCCAGCCTGTCCTACCCCGGCTTTTGGAAACTAGTGGCCGCGAATGCCAGTTCGGCGGTGGATGAACTGGCCTCGGCCATCGTCAAACGCCGCTACCTGACCAAGGTGCAGAAATACTGTGCCCGGATCAAGCTGGAGGATCTTGCCCCCTATAAATCCGGGATCCGCGCGCAGGCCGTCAGCCCCGATGGCAAGCTGATCGACGACTTCCTCTTCGTGCAAACCCGCCACTCGCTACATGTCTGCAATGCGCCCTCGCCCGCCGCCACCTCGGCGCTGCCGATTGCCGCGCATATCGCCGAGACATTGCTTGGCCATAACGGGCCATAGCGGCGATGCGGACGCTTCTTGCAGCCCTGGCCCTGGCCTTTCTGGCGGCAAGCCTTGCGTTTTCGGTTGCGCGTCAGGGCGCGCAATCGGATCTGGACACTCAGCTTGACCAATCGCTGATCCTGACCGCCCGCACCATCGAAAGCGAGATTGAACGGTTTCGCGCCCTCCCCGATGTTGCCGCCGAAGATGTCCGGATCGGCGCGGCCATTGCCAAGCCGACCGACGCAGCGGCGATTGCCACCGCGAACCACTATCTGGAGCAGATCACCGAACATACCGGAGCCGCGCAACTCTTCCTGCTTGATGACCGAGGGGAGGCAATCGCCGCCTCCAATTTCCAAACCCCGCAATCGCTCATCGGTCAGAATTACGGCTTTCGCCCCTATTTTCGCAACGCGCTGATGACGGGCAAAGGCCGCTTCTATGCGATTGGCGTGACCACGGGCCTGCCGGGGTATTTCCTGTCAACCCGGATCACGGCGGGCGGGGCGACAGGGGTGCTCGTGGTCAAGGTTGATCTGACCCCCCTGCAAGAGACATGGGCCAATGCCGGGCTGGCCACGGCGATTGCCGATGGCGATGGCGTGATCTTTCTGACCGGAGAGCCTGGCTGGCTTTACCGCCCTCTCACCCCCCTTGCGGCAGAGGCGCTGGCCCGCATTCAGGCCGCGCGCACCTATGAAGGGATCAGCCTTGACGCAGTCCCGCCGATCCTGCCCGCCCCCGGCGCGCTGACCTTTCGCGAAGCGCAGGGCAATCTGGGCGCGCGGATGCACCCGATCGCCGCCGAAGGCTGGACCCTGATCGCCGCCGCCCCGCTTGCGCCGGGCCAAAGGACGGCAAGCGTCTGGGCGATGGGTGCTGCCTTGCTGGCGATGCTCGCCACGGGGCTTGCCAAGATCGCGCATCAGCGCCGCCAGTTGGTCCAGCTTCGCCTGCGCCAGAACGCCCTTCTGGAAAGCCGGGTCGAGGAACGCACCCGCGATCTCGCGCGGGAGGTTCAGGCCCGCCGCCAGACCGAGGCCGAACTTCGCGCCGCACAGGAAGGCTTGATCCATTCCGAGAAAATGGCCGCCCTTGGCCGCATGTCCGCCGCCATCGTGCATGAAATCAGCCAGCCCCTCGCCGCGATGGAGGCCACTCTCGGGGCCGCTGAAATCGGGATGAACCCCAGCGACAGCCGCACCCAGACCCGCATCGGCACCGCGCGCGGCCT
>JAQWYA010000095.1 GCA_029254215.1 Pseudorhodobacter sp.
GGCGGCAATATTCCGGGCCAGACCAAGGTGATCTCCATCGCGATCTATGAACATGTCGAAACCCTGCGCTACGCAGAGGCGCATCTGCTGGCCGCGATCCTTCTGCTGTTCTCCTTCTCGGTGCTGGTGCTGGTCTACAGCCTCAATCGCCGCTTCCCGATGGGGGGGCGGGCATGAGCCTTTCTCTTGACCTGCAGCTTAGCTTTGGCGCGTTCCGGCTGGCCGTGCAAACCGATCTGCCGCTGGCCGGGATCACCGCGATTTTCGGCCATTCCGGGTCGGGAAAATCCACGCTTTTGCGCGTGATCGCGGGGCTGGAGACGGGGGCCACGGGCCGCGTCGCCATGGGGCCAGAGGTCTGGCAAGGCCCCGGCCAACTGACCCCGCCCCATCTGCGCGGCATCGGCTATGTCTTTCAGGACACGCGGCTTTTCAATCATCTGAGCGTGGCCGGAAACCTCGCCTATGCCGATAGCCGCGCCAAATCCCTGCCCGGCCCCGGATGGGAGGACGTCGTCCGCGCCCTTGATCTTGCCCCCCTGCTGAACCGCCGCCCCCAGACCCTCTCGGGTGGAGAGGCGTCTCGCGTGGCGATGGGCCGGGCTCTTCTGACGCGCCCGCGCCTTTTGCTGATGGACGAGCCGCTTTCAGCGCTGGACGAGGCGCGCAAGGCCGAAATTCTGCCCTATCTGGAACGGCTGCGCGACCAGATGGGCATCCCGATCCTGTATGTCAGCCATTCCACCGCCGAAGTTGCCCGGCTGGCCGATCATCTGGTGATCCTTGAGGCAGGGGCGATCCGGCTTCAAGGCCCAGTCGCGGCCCTGCTTGCCGACCCCGCCGCCGCCCGCAGCTTTGGCCTGCGCGAGGCAGGGGCGGTGATCAAGGCCCGGATCGCCGCGCAAGAGCCGGACGGGCTGACGCGGCTTGAAACCTCGGCCGGGCCGCTCTTGCTGCCCCATGTCGCAGCGAGCCTTGGCACAGAATTGCGGGTGCGCATTCTGGCACAGGATGTGCTGCTGTCACGCGAGGCGCCGCAGGGGCTTTCGGCGCTCAATATCCTGCCCGCCACCGTGCAAAGCCTGCGCATCGGCGAAGGGCCGGGCGCTTTTGTGCAACTGCGCGCAGGCAATGATCTTTTGCTGGCGCGTATCACCCGGCGGTCAGTCGCGGCCCTGTCGCTTGAGCCGGGCAGCCCTTGTTTCGCCATCCTCAAGTCCGTCTCGGTGGCCCCTTTCAACATCGGCGGCAGATAGTGCGGCGATAATCTTTGGGCCATTGCGCTGCGCTGAATAAATAAGCCTTTCCCTTGCACCCCCGCGCGTTATGTTCCATCACTCAATTCAGACTTTTCCTGCCGGGCCGATGCGTCCGGGCCACTCAAAAGACGGGCGCTGCAATGCTGGACACACCGATGAAACCGACCGAAGACCTCTCTGTGCGCGAGGTGTTCGGGATCGACACCGACATGAAGGTCAAAGGCTTTGCCGAAGCGACCGACCGTGTTCCGGCGATTGACCCGACCTACAAGTTCGACCCCGATACCACCCTCGCGATCCTTGCGGGCTTTGGCTATAACCGCCGCGTCATGGTGCAGGGCTATCACGGTACGGGCAAATCCACCCATATCGAACAGGTTGCAGCCCGGCTCAACTGGCCCTGCGTGCGCGTCAACCTTGACAGCCACATCAGCCGGATCGACCTGATCGGCAAGGATGCGATCAAGCTGCGCGACGGCAAGCAGGTCACCGAATTCCACGAAGGCATCCTGCCTTGGGCGCTGCGCAACCCCGTGGCCATCGTGTTCGACGAATATGACGCGGGCCGCGCCGACGTGATGTTCGTGATCCAGCGCGTTCTGGAACATGACGGCAAGCTGACCCTGCTTGACCAGAACGAGATCATCACACCGCACCCGTCCTTCCGCCTGTTTGCGACCGCCAACACCGTTGGCCTTGGCGACACGACCGGGCTCTACCACGGCACCCAGCAGATCAACCAAGCCCAGATGGACCGTTGGTCGCTGGTGGCGACGCTGAACTACCTCAGCCATGATGCCGAGGCCGCCATCGTTCTGGCGAAAAACGCGCATTACAATACCGAAAAGGGCCGCAAGACCATCAGCCAGATGGTCACCGTGGCGGACCTCACCCGCACCGCCTTCATGAATGGCGATCTCTCCACGGTCATGAGCCCGCGCACCGTCATCACATGGGCCGAAAACGCCCGCATCTTCCAGAACGTGGGCTACGCTTTCCGCCTGACCTTCCTGAACAAATGCGACGAGCTGGAACGCCAGACCGTCGCCGAATTCTACCAGCGCTGCTTTGCCGAGGAACTGCCGGAATCGGCTGCAAGCATGGCGATGAAGTAAACCACCGCTGTCTTTCCTTCTGCCGCCGGGCGACGGGCGGCAGAAGGATACCCCCTTTGAAAGACGCGACATGACCAAACCCACCGATAACCCCGCCGATCCGTTCAAGAAGGCTCTCGCCGAGGCCACCAAGGTCATGGCCGATGACCCGGAGATGACGGTGTCTTACTCGGTTGACCCGGCGGGCATGACCAAGGAAGGCGTCCGCCTGCCACAGGTCAGCCGCCGCATGACCCGCGACGAGGTGCTGCTGGCGCGCGGCACCGCCGATGCGTTTGCGCTGCGCCGCCGTTATCACAACGAGGCGACGGCCAGCCGCTATGCCCCCTCCGGCAATCTCGCCCGCGAGATTTATGAGGCGATGGAGACCGCCCGCTGCGAAGCCGTGGGCGCGCGCGCCATGCCCGGCACCGCCGGAAATATTGACGCCAAGATCAACCATGAGGCCACCCGCAAGGGCTACGGCGAAATCACGCAGGCCGCCGATGTGCCGCTGGCCACGGCGGCGGGCTACCTTGTGCGCCATCTGGCCACGGGGCGCGATCTGCCCAAAGCCGCCGAAAATGTCATGAACCTCTGGCGGGGCTTCATTGAAGACAGCGCAGGCGGCACGCTTGAAAACCTTGACCATGTGCTGGCCGATCAGGCGGCCTTTGCCCGTCTGGCCCGCAAGGTGATCTCGGATCTTGGCTATGGCGATCAGCTTGGCGATGATCCCGATGCCGAGGAAGAGGACGATCAATCCTCTGACGAGGCCGAACAGGACGAAGAGCAGCCCGACAGCACCGGGCAGGACGAGGACGAGGGCGAGGACAGCGAAGCCGCCCCCGAACGCTCTCAGGAAGAACAGCAGGATGCCTCTCAGGCGCAAGTGTCGGAAGATGACATGGCCGAGATGGAAGACGGCGAAGAGGCCGAGATGCCCGAGGGCGAAGCGCCCTTGGAGCCTCCGCCCCCCGCGCCCCATTCCGATGCCGACCCGAATTACAAGGTCTATACCACCGAGTTCGACGAAGAGATCAAGGCCGAGGATCTGGCCGAACCGATCGAATTGGAACGTCTGCGCGCCTATCTTGACCAGCAGTTGGAACCCTTGAAAGGCGCTGTCAGCCGCTT
>JAQWYA010000101.1 GCA_029254215.1 Pseudorhodobacter sp.
TGCGGCAAATCCACCAGAACCGAGGCCCCTGCATCCGTGCGGATCACCTTGCGGCGCAGGAAACGTTCGTCATAGGTCAGCACGCAGCGATCCGCCGCGCCCTCCCAATCTCCCGCAGAGCGGACGGAATGTGCGATGAAATCCGCCATCAGAACAGGAAATACCGTTGGGCCATCGGCAGAACCTCAGCCGGGGCACAGGTGAGCAATTCGCCATCGGCGCGCACCTCATAGGTTTCGGGATTCACTTCGACCTTGGGGGTTGCATTGTTGAGGATCAGATCGGATTTGCCGATCTTGCGGGTGTTTTGCACGGCCAGTGTCTGCTTTGCCAGACCCAGCGATTTGCCAATCCCCGCCGCATGTGCCGCCGCCGAGACAAAGACCACGGCATTTTGTTCCACCGACCGTCCGTAAGCCCCGAACATGGGCCGCGAATACACCGGCTGCGGCGTCGGGATCGAGGCGTTCGGATCGCCCATCTGCGCGCACACGATCGAGCCGCCAATCAGCACCATCTCTGGCTTCACCCCAAAGAAGGCCGGGTTCCAAAGCACCAGATCGGCGCGCTTGCCCACGGCGATGGAGCCGATCTCATGGCTGATCCCATGGGCGATGGCCGGGTTGATCGTGTATTTCGCGATATAGCGGCGGACCCGGAAATTGTCATTCTCACCGGTTTCCTCGGGCAGGCGACCGCGCTGCTTGCGCATCTTGTCGGCGGTTTGCCAGGTGCGGATCAGCACCTCCCCCACCCGGCCCATCGCCTGACTGTCGGAGGCGATGATGGAAAACGCGCCCATGTCATGCAGGATGTCTTCGGCGGCGATGGTTTCGCGGCGGATGCGGCTTTCGGCGAAGGCGACATCCTCGGGGATGGATTTGTCGAGGTGATGGCAGACCATCAGCATATCAAGATGCTCTTCAACCGTGTTCACCGTGAAGGGGCGCGTGGGGTTGGTGGAGGAGGGCAGCACATGCTGCTCGCCGCAGATCTTGATGATATCCGGGGCATGGCCGCCCCCTGCCCCTTCGGTGTGGAAGGCATGAATCGTGCGGCCCTTCATCGCCTTGAGCGTATGTTCCACAAAACCGGATTCGTTCAGGGTGTCCGTGTGGATCATCACCTGCACATCCATCTGGTCGGCCACATCCAGACAGCAGTCAATGGCGGCGGGGGTGGTGCCCCAGTCTTCATGCAGTTTCAGCGCGCAAGCCCCGGCCAGCACTTGTTCCTCCAGTGCGGCAGGAAGCGAGGCATTGCCCTTGCCCGCAAAGGCAAGGTTCATCGGAAAAGCATCCGCCGATTGCAGCATCCGCCCGATATGCCAAGGGCCGGGCGTGCAAGTCGTGGCCAGCGTGCCATGCGCCGGGCCAGTGCCGCCGCCCAGCATGGTCGTGAGGCCCGAATGCAGCGCGTCTTCGATCTGTTGCGGGCAAATGAAATGGATATGGCTGTCAAACCCGCCTGCGGTCAGGATCCGGCCTTCGCCTGCAATCGCCTCGGTTCCCGGCCCGATGATGATATTGACGCCGGGTTGGGTGTCGGGGTTGCCCGCCTTGCCGATCGCCGCGATCCGTCCGCCCTTGAGGCCCACATCCGCCTTGTAGACGCCCGAATGATCGACGATCAGCGCATTGGTGATGACCGTGTCCACCGCCCCCCCGGCCCGCGTCACCTGACTTTGCCCCATACCGTCGCGGATCACCTTGCCGCCGCCGAACTTCACCTCTTCGCCATAGCGCTCGGCATTGCCGCCGCCAGCCCCCCGCGCGGTCAGATCATATTCGACCTCGATGATCAGATCTGTATCGGCAAGGCGAAGGCGGTCACCCGTGGTCGGGCCATACATCGCCGCATAATCGCGGCGCGAGATTTGAGCCGGCATCAGAGGCCCCCCATCACTTGCTGGTTGAAACCATAGACAATCCGCGCGCCCGACAGCGGGATCAGATGAACCTCGCGCCGCTGGCCGGGCTCAAACCGCACGGCGGTGCCTGCGGCGATATCCAAGCGGTGGCCGCGCGCCGCCGTCCGGTCAAAGTCCAGTGCAGGGTTGGATTCGGCGAAATGATAGTGACTGCCGACCTGAACCGGGCGGTCGCCGGTATTGGCCACCATCAAGGTGATCTGGGCCGCCCCTTCGTTCAGGGTCAGATTGCCCGGTGCGGGAAAGACCTCTCCGGGGATCATGCGCGGACTTTCGCGGCACTGCGGGTCTTGACCACACGGCGCGCCCGAAACAGGGCCAAAGCCCCCGCAACGCCGATGGCGCAGAGGCCAAGGATCAGGCCGGTTGCGTCGCCCCCTGCATGAAGATGGGCGACCGGCGCTTGATGCGCCAAAGCCGGAGCGGCGGAAATCAGTGCAATGCCAAAGGAAAGATATTTCATCGGGGGCCTCTTATCGGATCGGGTTGTGAACGGTGACAAGCTTGGTGCCGTCGGGAAAGGTCGCCTCGACCTGCACTTCGGGGATCATCTCGGCGATGCCCTCCATACATTGGTCGCGGGTGATGATCTGCGCGCCATATTCCATCATCTGCGCAACGGATCGGCCATCACGCGCGCCTTCCACCACGGCATCGGTGATGAGGGCAATCGCTTCGGGGTAATTCAGCAAGACCCCGCGTGCGAGGCGCTTGCGGGCCACCTCGGCGGCCATGGCGATCAGGAGTTTGTCTTTTTCGCGGGGGGTAAGCTGCATTCACATCATCCATGTCTTGGGAAGGGCGCGCCCATGCAATTGCCCGATCACCGGGATCAGACTGCGGCGCAGAAGAAAACTGTCGGGGGCCAGAAGCCGGGCATAAAGCACGCCGGGACGGAGCAGGCTGGTGCCGCCCGTCGCTGGCATGAGAGAGCGGAGCGCTGCCAGATGCGCCTCGGCATCCGGGCCGACATAAAGCACCGAGGCCATCGCCCCGGCCCCATCCGCCGTGGCAGACCCGCGCAGCATGGCCGGAATATCCCCCGAAAGCCGCACCGCATCGGCAAACACCAGATCGGTACCGCGCGACACCCGGACGCTGTCTTGAAACAGCCCGCTGCGCATCACTTCGCCCATGGCCAGACGACCCAGAACCAGCGGTTCTACCATCAAAAACCGGGCATCCGGGGCCATCTGGACACAAAGCCTGCGCCGCAGGGCCGATTGATCGAACAGGATGGTCTCTTGCGGCAGCCAATCCAGCCGGGCCTCTGCCTCGACAGTCAGTTCCGTGGACATCAAGGCCACAGTCTCTCCCGTGGCTTTATAGCAGCGTTCGGCGGCCTGCGAGGTCAGCGTCAGGCGGCTGCCCGCCCCTGCCCGCGCGTCAAGCGAAATCCTGTCCCCGCCCGTCAATCCGCCAGCCGTATTCAGGAAAACCCCGGTCAAGGCATCGGCTTGCGCACGCGGGAACAACAGCTTGAGACATCCCGACTGATAAAGCCCATCCAGCACAGAGGCCCCCGCCCGCAGCTTGCTGCTGACGCGCAATGCGCCTCGCGCCCGCGTCAAAACCGGGCTGGTGATATGGGCTTGAATGGTAATCTTTGTCCCCCTGCCCTGACGGGCGCCTTTTCCCTCTGTTTGGGGTCTTTTGAGGGCGCAAGCATCGGAAATCCGACCTGTCGCCCCTAATGATGCAGACTGCGCCTAATTTTTTTGCGCAACCCGGAACACTTGCCCGCGAAATAAGCAATCAACGCAGGCTCGGGGGAAATTCCGCAGTGGGTGATTGCCCAAACGCCGCATTGCAGCATCCATGAGGGCACACCGGGGCTGAAATTCGTTCGGCTGGGTGTGTGACGACCCGATGACGTGGAAATCTGACGGGCCGCCACACGGATGCAACATTGGATGTTGCGGGGGAAAGGTAAGGCCCGGCGCAGGCTGCTGCAAGGGCGCTGCCGCTTTTCTTCCGCCTAAAGAGGGGATCTCTATGACCATTCTCAAGACGGCGCTGACAGGAACTGTGCTTTGGGGCGCGCTTTCCGGTTATGCCATGGCACAAGAAACGATCAAGATCGGGGTTCTGCACTCGCTTTCCGGCACGATGGCGATTTCGGAAACCACGCTGAAAGACACGATGCTCATGCTGATTGACGAGCAGAACGCCAAGGGCGGCCTGCTGGGCAAGCAGCTTGAGGCGGTCGTCGTGGACCCGGCCTCGGACTGGCCGCTCTTTGCGGAAAAAGCCCGCGAATTGCTGACGGTTGAAAATGTCGATGTAATGTTCGGCTGCTGGACATCGGTCAGCCGCAAATCCGTGCTGCCGGTGATCGAAGAGCTGAACGGCCTTCTGTTCTACCCGGTGCAGTATGAGGGCGAAGAGTCGTCAAAGAACGTGTTCTACACCGGCGCTGCCCCGAACCAGCAGGCGATCCCGGCCACCGATTACTTCCTCGAAGAACTTGGGGTTGAACGCTTCGCGCTTTTGGGCACCGACTATGTCTATCCGCGCACCACGAACAACATTCTGGAAAGCTATCTGGAAAGCAAAGGCATCGCGGAAGGCGATATCTTCGTGAACTATACGCCGTTCGGCCATTCCGACTGGTCCAAGATCGTGGCCGATGTGGTGGCGCTTGGTGCCGATGGCAAGAAAGTCGGCGTGATCTCGACCATCAACGGGGACGCGAATATCGGGTTCTACAAGGAACTGGCAGCGGCAGGCGTTTCGGCCGATGACATTCCGGTCGTGGCCTTCTCGGTCGGGGAAGAAGAGCTTTCGGGTCTGGATACCACCAACCTCGTTGGCCACCTCGCTGCTTGGAACTACTTCCAATCGGCTGAAAGCGAGTTGAACGACGAATTCATCGCCAAGTGGAAGGCCCGGATGGGCGAAAACCGCGTGACCAACGACCCGATGGAGGCTCATGTCATCGGCTTCAACATGTGGGTGAAGGCCGTTGAGGCTGCTGGTACCACCGATGTGGATGCGGTCCGCGAAGCGATGTACGGCATTGAGGTTCCGAACCTGACCGGCGGCACCGCCACGATGTTGCCGAACCACCACCTGACCAAGCCGGTTCTGATCGGTGAGATTCAGGCCGATGGCCAGTTCGACATCATCAGCCAGACCGCAGAGGTTCCCGGCGATGCCTGGACCGACTTCCTGCCCGCCTCGGCTGTGCTGGAATCGGATTGGAAAGATCTCGATTGCGGGATGTACAACACCGAGACCAAGACCTGCGTGCAGTTGCTGTCGAATTACTGATCGGCCCACGAGCACATTCGGGGGGCCAGAGATGGCCCCCCTTTTTCCGACCTTCTCCCCCCACTCAGACCTGCCCCAGTCAGACCAGAATTGAACGGAAAAAACCCCATGCGGACTTTCGTGGCAGCCCTTCTTGGCGCCCTCCTGCTGATGATCGGCCCCGGCCCTGCAACGGCGCAAGAGACCCCGGTTCAAACGCTGCTTCAAACCTTCCGCGCTGAGATAGAGCAAAGCTCTCGCCGCACGATTGGGCCTGCGATTGACGCGATTGCCGGGTCCGGCCTTGCGCGCGCGCAAGAAGTGTTGCTGCGCTGGCAAGCACGCGAGATGTGGCTGCGCAAATCTGACGGGTTGTTCTATTTTGGCCCCGAACGGCGGGGCGATACCATTGCCCTCGAAGATGTGGAAAGTGGTCAAGCCATTGGCGATGTTAAGAAATCCGACTTGGATCAGTTGAAACCCAATTCCGGCATCCGCGCGGTGATGGCCTCGGCGCTGGTGCAGTTCCAACTGTCTGACCCGAACCGTGAACAGCGGGCCGCGGCCCTCACCTCCATCCAGCGCAATCCAGAAGCGGCCAATCTGGCGCCGCTGCGCGCCTCGATCGCGTCCGAGCAAGACCCGGAATTGCGCGCCCAGAAGGAATGGCTGGAACGGCTTTTGACGGCCCGCTTCGATTCGGACACCGAGGCCCGCGTGGCCGCGATTGAGGCGCTGTCCTCCTCGTCAGGGCTGGATGTGCGCGGCACGCTGAACCCGCTTCTGACCGTCAAGCGCCGTGTCTTTGAAGGCGCGATCCCCGAAGGTCTGAACGTGGCCAAAGTATGGGAACCCGGCGACGAAGGATTTACCGAGGCCGATGCCTATCGGATGCTGGTCGATGCGGGATCAGCCCAGCCGCGCATCACGCAGGCCGATATTCTGGCCGCCCTGAATGCCAATATCGAAGGCGGCTTTGTGGGTGGCGTGGCACTGGCCAGCCTGAACACCGAAGCCGCCCGCCTGCGCGCCTATGATGCGCTGGTGGTGGAAGGCAAAGGCACACCCTTTGTCCCGGATGAAACCGCCGAGGCGCTTCTGGCCGCCCATGTTTTCGCCGATATCTACGACGAGCCGAGCAGCGCCGTCACCGAGGCCGCCGAGGCCGCCTTGACCAGCATCGGGCTGCGGGTGGGGCTGTTTCAGGCGCTCGATCTGGGGCTGGATGCGCTCTCGCTTGCCTCGATCTTCTTTCTGGCCGCCATCGGGCTTGCCATCACTTTCGGGGTGATGCGGGTCATCAACATGGCGCATGGGGAATTCATCATGATGGGCGCCTATACTGGCTATGTCGTCCAGCAGATCATCCCAGATTACACGATCTCGATCCTTGTGGCGCTGCCCCTGGCCTTTCTGGTGACCTTCGCCGCAGGGGTGGCGATGGAGCGGCTGGTGATCCGCCACCTTTACAACCGACCGTTGGAGACGTTGCTAGCAACCTTCGGGATCTCCATCGCGCTGCAGCAGATCGCCAAGAACATCTTTGGCACGCAGGCCCGCCCGCTGACCTCGCCCGCATGGCTGGACGGGGCTTGGGTGCTGAATGACGTGGTCTCGATCAGCTATATCCGCATCGCGATCTTTGGCCTTGCGCTGATCTTTCTGGCGCTGTTCCTGTTCGTGATGAAACGCACCCGTCTGGGGTTGGAGACCCGCGCCGTCACCCAAAACCCGGCCATGGCCGCCAGCATGGGGATCAACCCCGACCGCGTGAACATGCTGACCTTCGGGCTTGGGTCGGGCATCGCGGGGATCGCGGGTGTGGCCATCGGCCTGTT
>JAQWYA010000102.1 GCA_029254215.1 Pseudorhodobacter sp.
GCGGCACAAGGGTCGCCGCGCGGGGTGGCCTTTGACCGGAGCCATAGATCGAAGGTTCCGGCCGGAACATCGCCGTCGCCTTCGATCTGCCCCACGGACAAAACCGAGACCTGCGGGGCGGCAGCAGCAAGCGCCACGGGAATACCGCGCAGTTTATCCGCATGGCCCGAACCTGTGATGACAACCACCGGCCCCCCCGTTTCCGTCAGAGCCTCCAAGGCTGTCCGCGCAAAGGCGGCATCGCGCAGGCGTTGGGCCGCGACCATGCCCGGCAGCATCTCGGTCGGTAAGGCGTTGCAATGGGCTGCTTGCTGATCGGCCTCGCGGGCGGCCTGTTCCTCGGGGGAAAGCGGCTCCAGAAGGCCATAACGCCCGGCATCAAGGCCAAAGACGGTGGCGGCCCCATCGGCAAAGGCGCGGCGCACCTGATCGCGCGGCAAGGCCGCCCCATAAAGGCGCGCCTGCGGAGCTGCGGTGAACAACGGATGATATAAGGCGAAATCTGGCCAGCCGGAGTTTTTCCAGCCCAAAGCGGCCTCCAATGCGGGCTTGTCCGTCGGGTCAATACCAACGGCCGCCTCTGCCTGCGCCGGGTCCAGCATTTCAAACACCAGCGCCTTCGGCGCGATGGATGCAATCGCCAAAGCCTGATTGTCGTGGTGATATTTGTTGTCGTGGATTTCACCCAAAATCACGATCTGGGCCTCTGGCAGGGACGTGAAATCCACGGTCTGCCCATAAGCAAACGGCGGCAGCAATGCCCCGAACAGGACCATCGCCACCGCCGAAATGCCAACTCCAAATCTCATAGAAGGAAGTGTTGCACTTCCCGCGACTGGGTTTCAAGGCTGCGCCGCATCTTGGCAAAAGCCGCTGCTTCCAACTGGCGCACCCGCTCTTTTGAAAGGCCAAGCTCTTCGCCAAGGCTTTCCAGTGTCCGCGTCTCATCGCGCAGCTTGCGCTCGGTCACGATGAAGCGTTCGCGGGCGTTCAGGTCGGTCATGGCTTTCACCAGCCAATTGCGCAGGCAGGCCGTGTCATGCGCGCCTTCGACCAGATCGCTGGCCTGCGCGCCATCATCTTCAAGCGCATCAATCCATTCCCGGCCTTCATCTTCCGACGATTGGGTCGCGTTCAAGGAATAGTCCGACCCCGACAGCCGGCCCTCCATCATCTCGACATCCGCAAGCGGCACGCCCACTTCTGTGGCAACCATCTGGCGAAGCTGATGCGCGTCAAGCGTTTCGCCAACCTGTGCTGCCTCCCGCTCCAGCTTGGCCTGAACGCGGCGCATGTTGAAGAAAAGCGCCTTCTGGCTGCTGGTCGACCCCGTCCGCACCATGGACCAGTTGCGCATCACATAATCCTGAATGCTCGCCTTGATCCACCAGACCGCATAGGTCGAAAAGCGCACGCCACGATCCGGATCAAACTTGTCGGCGGCCTTCATCAGGCCAAGGCTCGCCTCTTGGATCAGATCGTTCATCGGGGCGCCATAGCGACGGAACTTGGAAGCCATCGAAATCGCAAGACGCATATAGGCCGTGATCAGCCGGTGCAGCGCCTTTTCGTCGCGCTGATCACGCCATGCATAGGCGAGGCGCAGTTCCGTCTCGGCATCCAGCAGTTCCGCCTTCATAGCTTGGCGAGACATCGTCTGGTCACTATATCCAACTTGTGCCATCTCTGTACCCCTGTCAGCATTTTGCTTTATCTGACAGTTCTACGCCCCCCAGCCCGAACCGGATCACATTTGCCGATGACAATTTCACAAACCGCGCTAACGCTGGTGACCGGCGGGGCCAGATCAGGGAAATCCCGCTTTGCCGAAGGGCTGGTCACGGCGACACAAAGGCCGCGCGTCTATATCGCAACCGCACAGGCTTGGGATGACGAGATGCGCAACCGCATTGCCGACCACCGCAACCAGCGCGGCGCCGATTGGACAACTCTGGACGCCCCCTATGACTTGGCCGGTGCCTTGCGGGGCGTGGATGGCGGGGCCGCCGTGCTGGTCGATTGCCTGACGTTATGGCTGACAAATGTGATGCTGGCCGAGGCGGATATCGCCGCAGAATCCGCCACTTTGCTGGAGGCTCTGGCCGCCTGCCCGGCCCCGGTTACAGTGGTCACGAATGAGTTGGGTTGGTCCATCGTGCCGGAAAACGCCCTCGCCCGCCGCTTTCGCGATGCGCAGGGACGGCTGAACCAGCAGATCGCGGCGCAGGCAGATCGCGTCATCACCGTGATTTCCGGCCTGCCACTTGTGCTGAAAGGCAGCCTGTGACCCGCTTTCATTTTCTGCGCCACGGCCCGACCCATGCCAAAACCATGGTGGGGTGGAGCGACCTTCCCGCTGATCTTTCCGACCATGCGGCCATCGCGCGGCTTCGGGCGCATCTGCCCCACGCGCCGGTGATCTCCTCTGATCTGCTGCGCGCCACGGCCACGGCGAATGCCGTACAGGGCACGCGCCCCCGTTTGCCGCATGACCCGGACCTGCGCGAAATCCACTTCGGCGCTTGGGAATTGCAGCGCTTTGACGAGGTCGAAGACCAACCCCTGATCCGCCGTTTCTGGGAGGAGCCGGGCGATATCGCCCCCCCCGGCGGCGAAAGCTGGAACGCCGTGGCGGCCCGCGTGAACAACGCGGTGGACCGGCTGATCGGCCCGCAAGACATCATCGTCGTCGCCCATTTCGGGGTGATCCTGACGCAAGTGCAGCGCGCCCTTGGCATCGGGGCCTATGCCGCCTTCAGCCACCGGATCGACAATCTTTCGGTTACCGAGATCACCTTTGACGGCGGCTGGCGTGCCGGGGCAATCAATCACATTCCGTGATCTATTCCCCCACAAAACCGCGTTTCCGGAAATGATCCGCCCGCTTTAGGGTGGCATATCTCGCAAATCAGGAAGCCCGACATGACCTATACCCTTGCCATCGGAGACCGCGCCTATTCCAGTTGGAGCCTGCGGGGCTGGCTGCTGTTTGAGGCCTTCGGCATCGCCGTCAAGACAGACCGGGCGCAGCTTTACACCGATGAATTCGCACAACTTCTGGCCCGGTTTGCCCCGGCCCGGTCGGTGCCTGCGGTAAGGCTGGAGGATGGCTTGGTGATCCCCGACAGCTTGGCCATCGCCGAAGAGCTCGCCTCTCGCCACCCGGACGCGGGCGTTCTGCCCGCCGACCCCAAGGCACGGGCCGTCGCCCGCGCGCTTATGGCGGAAATGCATTCCGGCTTTACCGCCTTGCGCAATCATTGCCCGATGAACCTGCGCGTCAGCTATTCCGATTGCTCCCCTCCCGAGGCGGTTCTCGCCGATCTCGCGCGGCTGGAGCAGCTTTGGGACTGGGCGCGGGCGCAGACCGGGGCGAAAGGGCCTTGGCTTTGCGGGGAGTATTGCGCCGCAGATGTGTTCTTCGCGCCGGTCGCCGCAAGGATCGCAGGCTATGGACTGCGCGTCGGGGCCATGGCACAGGCCTATGTGTCGGCGCATCTGAACCATCCGTCCTTTCGGCAATGGCGCGCCATGGGCCATGCGGACGGCCCCGATCAGGCCCCTTACGCCCGCCCCTACCCCCAGCGCGAATGGCCGGGACCGCGCCCGATTACGGCCAAGGCTGTTGCTTCTGGCCCCTCGGTGAACGCGCTCTGTCCCTATTCCGGCAAAGAGATCACCCATTATCTGGAGGCAAGGGGCCGCATCTGGGGTTTTTGCAACGCCTTTTGCCGCGACAAGACCGTGGCCGACCCGGAAGCCTGGCCAAAATTCATGGCGATTTACACTTCGTAAACCATTCCCCGGCTACTCCTTAACCAAGGTTAGCACTGGTGCAAGGATGGTCGGGGAATGGTCTCACGGGCCTTTACGGTCGCATTCGAGGGCGTCGACGCGCGTTTGGTCGAGGTGCAATGCACCACGACCCCCGGCTTGCCCTATTTCGGCATCGTGGGGCTGCCTGACAAGGCCGTGTCGGAGGCGCGCGAACGGGTGCGCGCTGCCCTTTCGGCTATGGCAATTGCCTTGCCCTCCAAGCGGATCGTGATCAACCTTTCGCCTGCCGATCTGCCGAAAGAGGGCTCTCACTTCGACCTGCCGATCGCCTTGGCCCTGCTGGCAGAATTGCAGATCATCCCGAAAGAGGATGTCGCGGAGACGGTATCGCTGGGGGAGTTGTCCCTAGATGGTCGGCTGATCGCCGTTGTCGGGGCCTTGCCCGCAGCGATGGCCGCCGCCGAAAGTGACCGGGCACTTTTATGCCCGAAAGCCTGCGGGGCAGAGGCAGCTTGGGTCGGCGCGACGCAGGTTCTGGCCGCAGCCGGGCTTGATGAGGTCGTTCGCCACTTCACCGGGCAAGCGCCATTGACCCCCGCCGAGGCTAAAGACGTCACGCCGGATGCCCCGCAGCGGGATCTGCGGGATGTCAAAGGGCAGGAACGGGCCAAACGCGCCTTGGAAATCGCCGCGGCGGGGCGGCATCATCTGCTGATGGTGGGCAGCCCCGGCTCGGGTAAATCCATGTTGGCCGCACGGCTGCCCAGCATATTGCCGCCACTCGGCCCGCTGGAAGCCCTTGAAACGTCGATGATTCATTCGCTGGCGGGCATCCTGCCCGAAGGCGGCATCAGCCGCTCCCGCCCCTTTTGTGAGCCGCATCACACCGCCTCCATGGCCGCGATCGTTGGTGGGGGGAGAGGGGCCAAACCCGGCCAGATCAGCCTTGCGCATAACGGCGTGCTTTTCATGGATGAATTCCCCGAGTTTCCCCGAAACGTGTTGGAAACACTCCGCCAGCCAATGGAAAGCGGCGAAGTGACCGTGGCGCGGGCCAATGCGCATATCCGCTACCCCTGCCGGTTCTTACTCGTTGCGGCCGCCAACCCCTGCAAATGCGGCCATCTGGCCGATGCAAACCGCGCTTGCAGCCGGGCGCCAATCTGTGCCGAGGATTATATGGGCCGTATCTCTGGCCCGCTGATGGACCGCTTCGATCTGCGTGTGGAGGTTCCTCCCGTCGCCTATACCGACCTTGACCTTCCGGCGGCGGGCGAGACTTCTGCCACCGTCGCGGAACGGGTCACAAGGGCGCGGGATGTGCAAAGCAAGCGCTTCGCCAACCACCCCAAGATCCGGGTGAATGCCGAAGCAGAAGGGGCCGTGCTTGAAGACATCGCCCCCCTCGATGCCGAAAGCCGCGCGCTTCTGAGCAAGGTCGCGGATCGCTTCGGTCTGTCGGCGCGGGGCTATCACCGGGTCTTGCGCGTGGCCCGCACGATCGCCGATCTCGACCAATCCAAGGATCTGCGCCACCACCATCTGGCCGAAGCCATCAGTTTTCGGCTGACAATAGGTCCGAGGGAATAGCGCAAGACCTCTACGGTAGGCTTTCTTTGGGAAATGCCCCCCGTAAAGCGGGCTATGCTTCGGGGGGCGTTTCTACCGACCGTGGCTCAAAATGCTACATTGAGTGCAGAGGCGCCGAGCCTGCGACCGGGAGCAACGTTTGGGCACACAGCAGCAATCCGCCTCCGCACTGCCTACCGGCCGTCCGGGGTGGCAAAAAACCAGCGATGCGCCCCGCCGGTTGGATTTCCCCAAGCATTGCGCCCGGCGGCCAAACTCAGGCCCGCTTCGCCTCAATGACGTCCCATATGAGGGCCGCGGCGTTGGTTCCGTCAAAACGCTCCAACTCCTGAATTCCGGTGGGCGAGGTCACGTTGATTTCCGTCAGGAAGTCGCCAATCACGTCAATTCCCACGAAAATCTGCCCGTTGTCACGCAGCGTCGGGCCAATGGCCGCACAGATCTCAAGATCGCGAGGCGTCAGGCCAACCTTTTCTGCGCGTCCCCCGACATGCATGTTGGAACGGGTTTCACCCGCTTGCGGAACGCGGTTGATCGCGCCCACAGGCTCCCCATTCACGAGGATAACCCGCTTATCCCCAGCGGAAACAGCCGGAAGGAACTTCTGCACGATCAACGGCTCACGATTGATCGACGAAAAGAGTTCATGCAGGGAAGCGAGGTTGCGGTCCTGACGGTCGAGCCGGAAAACGCCCGCGCCGCCGTTGCCATAAAGCGGCTTCAAGATCACATCGCCGTGCTTTTCTTTGAAGGACCGGATGGCCTGAAGATCCCTTGCGATCATCGTCGGCGGCGTCAATTCGGCGAAGCGCAAAACCAAGAGCTTTTCGGGGAAATTGCGCACCCAGAAAGGGTCATTCACAACCAGCGTGCGAGGGTGGATCATCTCCAGCAGATGGGTCGTCGTGATATAGCCCATGTCGAACGGAGGGTCTTGGCGCAGCCAAACAACATCGTATTCCGCCAAATCGACTTCGGTTTCCTCCCCATAGCTGACGTGATTGCCTTTCTCGCGGCGCAGCGTGATCGGGAACCCCCGCGCAACGACCCGGCCTTCGCGAAAGGCAAGCTTATCCGGAGTGTAGAAAAACAACGAGTGACCACGGTCCTGCGCTTCAACAGCGATCCGGAACGTACTGTCTGCGTCAATATTGACAGATCCGATCGGATCCATCTGCAAGGCAACTTTCAGGCCCATCGCATTCCCCTTTTCAAGCTGCCCCTTTCTTGGCGCAAGGCGGAACCGTATGCAACGTGCGTTGTGACCTGCGGATCATGCCGCCAAAGCGTTGTGGAGGATTTCGACGCGACCAAAAACATCCACCAAGGCAACATCAACACGACAGGGTGTCATCTGGCCGGCAGGTTCGCCCCGCAAGTAATCCGACGCAGATCTGAGAATCCGCCCGACCTGTCGCGGTGTGACCCGTTCCGCCGCCTGAGCATGACTTCGCGCCTTTTTGACCTCAACAAAAACGAGTTCGTCCTTGTCCCGCAAGATCAGATCGATTTCCCCAAAAGGTCCGCGCCAGCGCTCCGAAAGTACAGAATGGCCGGTATCTTGATAGTGGCGCGCAACTGCCCCTTCTGCCGCCCGCCCGGAATGATAGGCCACACTTCCGCGGATCTGTCGCTGCTGCATTGCTTTGCGTCCCCCTATTGCTTCCGGACCAGCATGCCGCGAATCCCTTAATTTTTGGCGAATTCACGTTTCATCCAGCGGCTCTTTGT
Source organism: Pseudorhodobacter sp. (assembly GCA_029254215.1). GTDB lineage: Bacteria > Pseudomonadota > Alphaproteobacteria > Rhodobacterales > Rhodobacteraceae > Pseudorhodobacter. The sequence continues at coordinate 7,099 of JAQWYA010000102.1, forward strand.
CTTCGGCAGAGATTTGAAGCGCTCTTTGATAGAGGTCACGGCGGGACAAGGCAAAACGGGCCGCGACATCCGCTGCGGCATCTTTGACGGAGAGGGTAGAAAGGGCGGATCTTAGCGCATTATCTATCTGATCTGGATCATTTTCTGCCGGATCGGCCCGCCCCACCAAAAGAACAATCTCGCCCTTGACGGTCCGTTCGGCAAAACCCTCTGCAAGGCTTCCCAATGTCCCGCGCGAGACCTCCTCGAACCTTTTTGTCAGCTCGCGACAGACCACGGCCTCGCGTTGTCCCCCCCAGTTTTCCGAGAGTTCGGCCAGCAGCCGCGCAATTCGTTTCGGTGATTCGTAGAACACGAGCGTTGCCTGCACATCGCAGAGTTCGGCCAGCATGCGCTTGCGTGGCCCGCCCGAGGTGGGCAAAAAACCGGCAAACAGAAATCGGTCACTGGGCAGGCCTGCAACGGTCAGCGCGGCAAGCACGGCAGAGGGGCCAGGGGCCGCAAAGACCGGATGGCCAGCAGCGATGGCCGCGCGCGACAGTTGAAACCCCGGATCTGCGACAAGCGGGGTTCCTGCCTCGGAGGCATAGGCAACGGTCTTGCCCTCTGCCAGCGCGCGCAGGAGTTTGGGGCGCATCACTTCACCGTTATGATCGTGATAGGCAAAGACATGCCGATCCCCCAGCGCCACGCCGTGGATCTCCATCAGGTGCCGCAGGGTGCGGGTATCCTCTGCCGCCAGCACATCGGCTGTTGCCAGAATATCCAACGCCCGCAAGGTGATGTCGCGCGCAGCCCCGATCGGCGTGGCCAGAAAGTACAGCCCCGGAGACAAGGGGCGTGGATCTGGACGGAACCGGGTGTCGCTACCGGTATTTCCTGCGTCGGAACTCATCTGACACCTCCCTTCGAAAGTTTACTTCACTTTTGTTAAGGCATAGGCTTCCTGCAGTGCCTGTACCACCGGAAAGAGGAAACCCATGTTGTCCATACTGAACCGCCTTGGCCAAAAGATCAGACGCAGCAGTTTGGTAGTGGCGGCGCTTGCCGTGGCAGCCTGCCAACCCGTGGCCTCTCGTGGCCCGTCCGTTGACACGTCAGCCCCGGTTCCGGTGGCCTTGTTGGTCCCCGGTGGGTCAGGCCAGGCGGGGGATGAAACCCTTGCCCTGTCGTTGCAGAACGCGGCCCGTATGGCAATCGCCGATCTGGGGGGCGTTCGGATCGACCTGCGGGTTTACAAAACCGGTGGGCAGCCCGGTCAGGCGCAGGCGATGGCCGTGCGCGCCGCCGATGAAGGCGCCAAGATCATCCTCGGCCCGGTCTTCGCGCAAGAGGCCAATGCCGTTGGGGTGGCTATGGCCAGCCGCGGCATCAACGTCCTGAGCTTTTCCAACAACACTGACATCGCGGGCGGCAATGTTTTTGTTCTGGGGCCGACATTCCAGAACACAGCCGACCGCCTTGCCTCTTACGCCGCACAGCAGGGCAAGCGCAAAGTCCTGATCGTGAACGACCGCAACCCGGCGGGTGAGATCGGTCGGAATGCGATTTCACGAGGGGTATCTTCGGCGGGCGGGACAGTTGTCGGAACGGCAAGCTATGAATTCTCGCAAAACGGGATCGTCCAGGCGACCCCGCAGATCGCCGCCCAGATCCGCAGCACCGGCGCCGATGCCCTGTTCATGACCGCCGACACGTCGGGCGCGCTGCCGCTTCTGACACAGATGCTGCGCGACAATCGGATCGACCCCTCTGTGGCCCAGTTCATCGGCTTGACCCGCTGGGACATCCCGGCAGCCACATTGGCGCTTCCTTCGGTGCAGGGAGGTTGGTTTGCCTTGCCCGACCCGGCACCAAACCAGCAATATCAGGCGCGCTATCAAAGCACCTTCGGCTCTGCCCCGCACCCGATCTCGGGCCTTGCCTATGACGGGATCGCCGCAATCGGCGCTTTGATCAAGCAAGGCAACGCGAATGCGCTCAGCACCAGCGGGCTGACGCAAGGGTCTGGCTTTGTCGGCGTGAACGGCATCTTCCGGCTGCGCAGCGATGGCACAAACCAGCGCGGCCTTGCCGTGGCCGAGATCCGCAACTCCCAGTTGGTGATCATTGATCCAGCCCCCCGCAGCTTCGGCGGTGCCGGGTTCTGACCCGGCAGCTTGCCCTCTTTTGAACGGCCCCCGACATGCCTGACCTCGTGGTACCCGCGTCCGCCGTCACACCGACGGCACCGGCCCCTTTCATGAACCTGCCCGACGTGACCACAGATGATCTTCTGGTTTCGCCTGCCGATTTGTTCGACGGTCCCGGCCTGCTTGCCTCCATCAAGGCCCAGATCGCGCACGCGGAACGCCCCGATGCCCGCGAGACCCGAGCCGTCGCCGTGCGCCAGATTGCGGCGGCGCGGCAAGCGGCCAACGCCAAGCTGGAAGAGGGGTTTCGCCTTGCCCCCCGCAAAGCGCGGGAACTGATCCGCGCGCAGGCCTGGCTAACGGATCGGATCGTGGAAACCGTGCTGGCTGTCGCGTCCGATCTGTTGCACCCCTTGCCCAATCCAACCACCTCCGAGCAGATCTGCGTGGTGGCGGTCGGCGGCTATGGCCGGGCCGAGATGGCGCCCTTTTCCGACGTGGACCTCTTGTTTCTGACCCCCTACAAGGTGACCCCTTGGGCGGAATCGGTCGTCGAATCGATGCTTTATATCCTGTGGGACCTGAAGCTGAAGGTCGGTCATTCGACCCGCACCGCAAAGGACTGCCTGCGCCTTGCCCGCGAAGACATCACCATTCGCACCGCCCTTCTGGAACGACGCTTCATCGCGGGCGAGGAAAGCCTTGCCAAGGATTTGCGCAACAAGCTCTGGTCGGAACTGTTTCGCAAAACAGGCCCTGAATTCATCGAGGCCAAGCTGGCCGAGCGTGCGGACCGCCACAAACGTCAGGGCGGGCAACGCTATGTGCTGGAGCCGAACGTCAAGGAAGGGAAAGGCGGGCTGCGCGATCTTCAAACGCTCTACTGGATCGGGAAATACCTGCATGAGGTGCAATCGGCTTCCGGCCTTGTCGCGGCGGGGTTGCTGACAAAGGACGAATACGAAACCTTCGCACGTGCCGAGAATTTCCTTTGGACTGTGCGCTGCCACCTGCATTACATCACGGCCCGCGCGATGGATCAGCTGACCTTCGATCTTCAGGTCGAGGTTGCAACCCGGATGGGTTATACCGACACCTCGGGCCGTCGTGCCGTCGAAATCTTCATGCAGCATTACTTTCGCCATGCAACGCGTGTGGGCGAGTTGACGCGCATCTTCCTGACCCAGCTTGAAGCGCGCCATGCCAAAAGCGAACCCGCCCTGATCGGGTTTTTCCGCCGCCGCAAGAAGCTCAAGCATGGGATGGTGGAGGTTCAGGGGCGGATCGATTTTGCCCCCGGTGTCAATCTCAAGTCAGAACCGCTCAGCCTGCTGCGGATCTTCGAGGAAGGGTTGCGCACGGGGATGCTGTTGCACCCGGCAGCGATGCGCCTGATTGCTGCCAACCTGTCCCTGATCGACGACAAGATGCGCGGCGATAAAGAGGCAATCCGCATTTTCCTTGATCTCTTGCTGCGCCACGGCAACCCCGAACGCGCCTTGCGGCGGATGAATGAACTGGGCGTCTTGTCGGCTTTCATCCCCGAATTCGAAGCGATCGTGGCGATGATGCAGTTCAACCTTTACCACCATTACACGGTGGATGAGCATACGATCCAATGCATCTCGACCCTCGCGCAGATCGAGCGGGGGGAATTGGTCGAGGAACTGCCGGTCGCCTCGGGCATCCTCAAGGAAGGGGTGAACCGCAAGGTCTTGTTCGTGGCCTTGCTGCTGCATGACATCGGTAAGGGACGGCCCGAAGACCACTCGATCCTTGGCGCGCAGATCGCGCGGCGCGTGGCGCCCCGGCTGGGCCTGAATGCCGAGGAATGCGACACCGTGGAATGGCTGGTGCGCTATCACCTGCTGATGTCCGACATGGCCCAAAAACGCGACCTGTCCGACCCGCGCACCTTGCGGGACTTTGCCAAGCTCGTGAAAACCCGCAAGCGGCTGGACCTTCTGTGTGTCCTGACCGTCTGCGATATTCGCGGCGTTGGCCCCGGCACGTGGAACAACTGGAAAGCCATGCTTTTGCGGCAGCTTTACCGCGAAACCGCTGCAGCACTTGAGGGCGGGCTGGAAACGCTCAACCGAGAAAACCGCGCCGATGCCGCGAAAAAGCTGCTGCGTGAGCGGCTCAAGGATTGGGACGCCAAAGAGATCCGCGCCGAAACGGCACGCCATTACCCGCCCTATTGGCAGGGTCTGGCCACCGAGACGCAGGTGGTCTTTGCCAATCTGCTGCGCGACATCAAAGACACCGAAATCCGCATTGATCTTCACCCCGATTCCGACCGTGACGCCACGCGCGCGGCCTTTGCGCTTGCCGATCACCCCGGCATCTTTTCGCGGCTGGCAGGGGCCTTGGCGCTGGTCGGGGCCAATGTGGTCGATGCGCGGACCTATACCTCCAAGGATGGCTATGCCACGGCGGTTTTCTGGATTCAGGATGCCGAGGGCAGCCCCTATGAGGCAAGCCGCCTGCCCCGCCTGCGCAGCATGATCGGAAAGATCCTTGGCGGCGAGGTTCTGGCCCGCGAGGCTCTGAAGGACCGCGATAAGGTGAAAAAGCGCGAGCGCGAGTTCCGCTTTCCCACCCATATCATTTTCGACAACGAAGGCTCCGAGATTTACACCATCATCGAGGTGGACACCCGCGACCGCCCCGGCCTTCTGTATGATCTGACCCGCACGCTGGCCGCCAATAACATCTATATTGCCAGCGCCGTGATCGCGACATTCGGCGCACAGGTTGTGGACAGCTTTTACGTCAAGGACATGTTCGGCCTCAAGCTGCACACCAAATCCAAACAGGAAGCGTTGGAGAAACGCTTGCGGCAAGCGATTGTCGACGGTGCTGAAAGAGCAAAACTATGAAACCCATCCGCCTCGTCCGGGGCTTTCTGACGGTGGGCCTGTGGACGCTGGTCAGCCGTGGTGTGGGCTTTGCCCGTGACATCATGATGGCCGCCTATCTTGGCTCCGGCCCTGTGGCCGAGGCTTTTCTGATCGCTTTCTCCCTGCCGAACATGTTTCGCCGCTTCTTCGCGGAAGGGGCGTTCAACATGGCCTTTGTGCCCCTTTTCGCCAAGAAGATGGAGGCGGGCGAAGATGCAAAGGGCTTTGCCAATGATGCTTTCAGCGCGCTTACGGCGGTCTTGCTGGTCTTTGTGATCCTTGGGTCTTTCGCGATGCCTTGGCTGGTTTGGGCCATGGCCTCGGGCTTTGCCGGGGATGAGAGGTTCGATCTGGCGGTTCTGTTTGGTCAGATTTCGTTTTCCTACATCCTGTTCATCTCGCTTGTGGCGCTGCTGTCGGGCATCTTGAACACGTTGGGGCGGTTTACCGAGGCGTCTTTCGTGCCCGTCCTTCTGAACCTGATGTTCATCGCGGCGATGCTTCTGGCCGACCGGCTGGGCTGGGATATGGGCCTGACGCTGGCATGGACGGTTCCGGCCACGGGCATCGTGCAATTCGCCTTTACATGGTTCTGGGCCCGGCAGGCGGGGTTTGGCCTGCGCCTGTCGCGCCCGAAGTTCACGCCAGAACTGCGCCATCTGGCCGCCGTTGCCGCCCCTGCCGTGCTGGCGGGCGGGGTCGTACAAATCAACCTTCTGGTGGGTCGTCAGGTCGCCAGTTTTACCGAGGGCGCCGTGGCGTGGCTGTCCTATGCGGACCGGCTGTATCAACTGCCCCTCGGGGTGGTGGGCATTGCCATCGGCACGGTCTTGCTGCCCGATCTCAGCCGGCGTCTGCGCAGCGGGGACGAGGTGGGCGGGCGCGACAGCTTTAACCGAGGCTGCGAATTCGCGCTGGCACTGACGGTGCCTGCTGCGGTGGCTCTGGTCGTGATTGCGGTGCCGCTGATCTCGGTCTTGTTCGAACGTGGGGCATTTTCCGCGCAAGACAGCACCCAAACCGCGCTGGCGCTGGCGATCTATGGGGTCGGTCTGCCTGCCTTTGTGCTGCAAAAAGTGCTGCAACCCTTGTATTATGCCCGCGAAGACACCCGCCGCCCGTTTCAATTCGCCTTGGTGGCGATGGCCGTAAATGCAGGCGTGGCAATCGGGTTGATGCCGTTCATCGGCTTTGGCGCGGCGGCACTTGCCACGACGCTGGCGGGCTGGGTCATGGTCTGGCAATTGTGGCGCGGCGTTCGGGGGATGGGCGATGCGGCACGGATCGACGCCCGCCTGCGCCACCGCCTGCCCCGGATAGCGCTTGCCTCCGGGATCATGGGCGGGGTGCTGTGGCTGTTGGCGCAAGCCTTGGGGCCGATGTTGATGACCCCCGGCCTGCGCTATGGCGCGCTGGCTGTGCTGGTCGTCAGCGGAATCCTGACCTATTTCGGCTCGGGCGGGCTGATCGGCGCGTTTCGGATGGCGGATTTCGGCAGTGCCCTGCGGCGGCGCAAGAAAGACTAGCGGCGTTCGCGGATCTTTTCGCGCACCCGCACCCAGCCGCCGGGGCTGACCACGAAGGACAACAGGAACCCGGCGGCAAAGCCCGAAAGCTCGGCCACCCAATCCCAGCCACCGCCGAACAACAGCCCGAACAACAACTGGATCCCCATCAGAAAACCGATGAGTGAGAAGGCCCGGTATTGATTGGCCCCAGTCGCCCCCAGATTGGTCCAAAGCAGAAAGGTGAAAGCGCCAATCAGCCCGTAGACCGCCGGATAGCCCCCAATCAGCGGCGCATGGATCATCGGCAGCGCAGTATAGGCCGCAGCCCCCGCAACCGCCGCGCCGAAAAACACCGCAAGCACGGCCCACCAGCGAAACACCTCTCCCACCATTTTGCCCAGCGCCAGAAGGAAAACGATCACAAACACAGCATGGGTCAGGTTCAGATGCACCAGCGGATAGCTGACCAGCCGCAGGACGTTCTGGGGCGCATAATTGCTTGTTTCGATCATCGCGCGCATCAGGTCGGGCGAGAAGGCAAAGCGCTCCATCGCCTGCAACCGCCACCCCACGCCCTGCGCGCCCCCCAGAAGGCCCCGCCCGGCAAGCCCGACGACCAGCTCCATCGCGATGATCGGCAGCGCCAGCACCCAGACGATCATCGGCAAGGGGTTCAGCGGGGCCGCGTTGTGATCTTGGTGCATCCTTGCTCTTTCCTCTGGATCGGGCAGTTCATTGACGCCCCTTTCCCACAAGGGTAAGCGAGGGACGCAGCAGTTTCCAGATGGAGTTATTGATATGGCCGAGCCGGTCCAAACGCCTCAGGCTTTCGCCCCCCGCATCTTTTCGGGCATCCAGCCCTCGGGTGGATTGACGCTGGGCAATTATCTGGGCGCGCTCAAGCGCTTTGTGCAAAAGCAGGACGAGGGGATCGAAACTGTCTATTGCCTTGTGGACATGCACGCGATCACCGTCTGGCAAGACCCGGCCCGCCTGCGCCAGCAAACGCGCGAGGCGGCGGCCGGTTTCATCGCGGCCGGGATCGACCCTGCGCGCTCTATCCTGTTCAACCAAAGTCAGGTGTCGGCCCATGTCGAGCTGGCATGGATCTTCAACACCGTGGCCCGTATGGGCTGGATGAGCCGGATGACCCAGTTCAAGGACAAGGCTGGCAAGAATTCCGAGAATGTTTCCTTGGGTCTGTTCGCCTATCCGGCGCTGATGGCCGCCGACATTCTAGCCTATAAGGCAACCCATGTTCCGGTTGGCGAAGACCAGAAACAGCATATCGAGTTGACGCGCGACATCGCCGCAAAGTTCAACAACGACTATGGCGTGAATTTCTTTCCCATCACCGAGCCGGTGATCGAAGGGGCGGCGACCCGCGTCATGTCCCTGCGCGATGGCACCAAGAAGATGTCGAAATCCGACCCGTCGGACCAAAGCCGCATCAACCTGACCGATGACGCCGACACGATCTCTAAGAAGATCCGCAAGGCCAAGACCGACCCGGAGCCGCTGCCCGAAACGGTTGACGGTCTGGCAGACCGCCCGGATGCGCGCAATCTGGTCAATATCTACGCAGCCCTTGCGGATATGACCCCCGCGCAAGTGATCGCCGAATATGCGGGCGCGCAGTTTGGCACCTTCAAGCCCGCGCTTGCCGATCTTGCTGTCGCAAAAATGTCCCCCATTACGACGGAAATGACCCGTCTGATGCAGGACGAGGCCGAGATTGACCGCATTCTGGCCAAAGGGGCCGAGCGCGCAGACGCCATCGCCCGGCCCATCGTCGATGAGGTTTACGACATCATCGGCATGATCCGGTCCCGCTATCGCTGACAGGGTGGGGCCTCGGCCCCGCCCTTTCCCCCCTATCCGCGCGCTTGCCCTGTCTCCGATTCCCGCACCGTTTCTGTGCGCGCTGGTGCCTATGCTTTGGGTAAAGCAGCCCCTATTCTGTCCTCAGCAACTCAACGGAGGCGCAGATGACTTCCCCCCTTCCGCCCGAAACCCGCATCGGGCATGTGCATTTGAAAACCGCGGACCTTGATCGGGCCATCGGCTTTTATGCGGGCGTCCTCGGATTCTCGGTGGTCCAGAATTACGGAGAGCGGGCGGCCTTTCTGGCGGCGGGCGATTATCACCACCATATCGGCCTGAACACTTGGGAAAGCCTTGGCGGGCCGCCCCCTGCCCCCGGCACCACCGGGCTCTATCACACTGCTTTTCTGTTTCCTGACCGCGCCAGCCTTGGGGCAGCGATCAAGCGGGTGATGGCGGCAGGGATCGCGCTGGATGGGGCCGCCGATCATGGCGTCTCAGAGGCTGTTTACCTGCAAGACCCCGATGGCAACGGCGTGGAACTTTACCGCGACAAGCCGCAAGCCGACTGGCCGCGCGATGCATCGGGCAAGCTGAAAATGGTCAATGCGCCGCTGAATGTCGCGGCCTTGATCGCCGAGGCGGGCTAGCCACCCTTTACAGACCTGCGCAAACCCCGTATCGCCCCCGGTCTTGTGACCGTCGCGGTTTCAAACAGGGCTTGGGGGGCAGAAACGATGGGTTTTGATATTCAGGCCTGCGGGATCGACTTTGGCACGTCGAATTCCACCCTCGCCGTGCCGACCCCGACCGGGGCCGCGCTGATCCCGCTGGAGGGAACCTCCCCCACCCTGCCCTCAGCCGTGTTCTGGGACGCCGACGGCCTGCCGCCGCGCTTTGGCCGCGACGCAATTGCGGCCTATACCAGCGGCGAGGATGGGCGCCTGATGCGCGGCCTCAAAAGCACGCTGGGATCACCGCTGATCCATGAGAAAACCCGCGTCGGCAACCGCGCTTTGGCTTTCACCGACATTCTGGGCAGCTTTTTCAGCCATCTGCGCCGCAAGCTGGAGGCAAAGGCCCCCGGTGTCACCCGCGCCGTTCTGGGCCGCCCGGTGCATTTCGTCGATGATGACCCGGAAGGGGATCAGGCCGCGCAGGATGTCCTCGAATCCATCGCCCGCGCGCAGGGCTTCACCGAAATCGCCTTTCAGTTTGAACCCATTGCGGCGGCGCTGGAATATGAAACCCGCGTGACGGGCGAGGATCTGGTGCTGATCGTCGATATCGGGGGCGGCACCTCGGATTTCTCGGTTTGCAGGGTCTCGCCCGATCTTGCCAACAAAGCCGACCGCAGCGCTGATATCCTTGGCAATCACGGCATTCGCGTAGGCGGCACCGATTTTGACCGGCTTCTGAGCCTGTCTGACGTGATGCCCTTGCTGGGCCTTGGCAGCCTGATCAACCATGGCAAGACGCCGATGCCGCTGCACTACTACCATGACCTGGCCACCTGGCACCGGATCAACGCGCTTTACGCCTCGCGCGTGCTGACCGATTTGCGCCAGATCCGGTATGAGGCCGCCCGCCCCGATCTGATCGACCGCTTGATGCGGGTGATTGAGGAGCGGCACGGACATTCTTTGCTGATCGCGGTGGAAGATTGTAAAATCGCCCTCTCCAGTGCCGAGACGGCCTTGATCCACCTTGCGGCCTTTACCGGCGGGGCCGATGCCACAGCGACCCGCGCCCGGTTTGAAGAGGCCGTGGCAAAGCCGATGGACCGGATCGGGGCTGCCATTGCCGAGGTGTTGTCGCAGGCCAGATTGCGCCCGGATCAGATCGGCACGGTCTTTACCACGGGCGGATCGTCGAGCTTGCCAGTGTTGCAGGCCTGCGTCGCGAAGGCCCTTCCGGGCATTCCGATTGCCACGGGGGATCTTTTGGGCAGCGTCGGCAGCGGTCTGGCGCTGGATGCCCGCCGCCGTTTTGCCTGACCGTCGTTCTACCTGACAGCGGTTGAGCCGGACAGCCGGTTTACCCGACAACCCCACCAAATGGATCCACCATCTGGACCCTTCGGTGCAGGAGTGGTTAACTCCCCCCAATCCTGCACTGCCCGGCGTCCGCCCGGCGAAAACCTATCGGGGGCCTCATGGCATTTGGCACGAATATCCGCACCTATTTCAACGGCAGTTGGCATGACGGCGATCTGCCCGTGATGCGCGCCGCCGATCACGGGCTTTGGCAGGGGTCTTCGGTCTTTGACGGGGCGCGGCAGTTCGACGGCGTTGTCCCCGATCTCGACAAGCATTGCGCCCGCGTCAATCGCTCGGCTGAGGCGCTGATGATCACCCCCACGGTCGATCCCTCGGACATGGAGGCGATCATCCGCGAGGGGCTCGCCGCCTATGACGCGCAGGCCGCAGTCTATGTCCGCCCGATGTACTGGGCCTTGGACGGGTCTGACATCGGGGTTGCCCCAAAAATCGGCGCGACAGGCTTTGCCATCTGTCTGGAAGAAATCGCCATGCCCGCCCCCGAGGCCGCAACAACCCTGACCCGCACCCGCTTTCGCCGCCCCGTGATGGAGGATAACGTGTGTGACGCAAAGGCAGGCTGCCTTTACCCCAATAACGCGCGGATGCTGGTCGAGGCCCGGTCGAAAGGCTTTGGCAATGCCTTGGTAGCGGATGCGATGGGCAATGTCGCCGAAACCGCGACCTCCAACGTCTTCATGGTGCGGGATGGTGTGGTCTTCACCCCGATCGCCAACGGCACTTTCCTGTCAGGCATCACCCGCGCCCGCCATATCGCCAATCTGCGCGCCGATGGCGTGGAGGTGGTCGAAGCCGTTCTGAGCTTTGACGATTTCCACGCGGCGGACGAGGTTTTCCTGACGGGCAATTTCGCCAAGCTGATGCCTGTGACCGCCTTTGACGACACCGCCTATCAGATCGGCCCCGTCACCCGCCGCGCCCGCAGCCTGTACTGGGATTGGGCGCAAAGCACGGCCTGAAGCCGCAGCCTTACCCCGCAGGCGGTCCCGCCCTGCGAGGGTGACGCGGCAACCCCGTTGCCTCTGACGCCGTTCTCGGCCAATATCAGGCTCCGCACTGGGGGAATATCATGCGCAAGTTTATGGTCGTACTGGATGACAGCCGGGAATGTCTGAATGCCATGCGCTTTGCCGCATTGCGCGCCGCCCATACCGGGGCGGGTGTCCAGATTTTGTCTATCATCCCGCCGGAAGAGTTTCAGCACTGGATGGGCGTTGCCGACTTGATGCGCGCCGAAGCCCGCGAGCGCATCGAGGCTCATTTTGAGGTGTTCGCCAAATGGATGCGCGACCGGCAGGGCGTCGATCCGGAACTGGTGATCCGGGAAGGTGACCCCGTGACCGAGATTTTGGCACAGGTGAACGAGGATCCGGAAATCGGCGTGCTGGTTCTGGGGGCTGGCAATGACAAAGGTGGCCCCGGCCCGCTTGTCACACAAATGAGCCGCAATTCCGGCAGCCTCAATATCCCGATCACTATCGTGCCGGGGGAAATGTCAAAAGAACGGCTGGAGCGGATCACCTGATCCCCTGGGCCCTGCCACGCGCCAACCTTTGCCCGCCCGATGATCTTAGAATCGTTCCAATCCTTGACACATGGTCGGGACGGGTCCATATCTGACTGGAACTGTCGGAGATTTATCATGTTCATCCAGACCGAGTCCACGCCGAACCCCGCCACCCTGAAATTCTTGCCCGGTCAGACCGTGCTGGAGATGGGGACGGCTGATTTCCCAACTCAGGAAGCAGCCGAGAAATCGCCGCTCGCCAAGCGCATCTATGCCACTGGCGATGTGACGGGCGTGTTTTTTGGCAATGATTTCGTGACGGTCACCAAAGCCGAAACTGCGCAATGGGATCACATCAAGCCTGCCATTCTGGGCGCGATCATGGAGCATTACCAATCCGGCGCGCCCGTGCTGGAAGGGGAACAAGCGGCCTCCGGCCATGCCGAGCACACTGGCGAAGATGGCGATATCGTTCGTCAGATCAAAGAGTTGCTGGATACTCGGGTGCGCCCGGCCGTGGCGCAGGATGGTGGCGACATTACCTTCCACGGCTTTGACCGCGGGGTTGTCTATCTGCATATGCAGGGCGCCTGTGCGGGGTGCCCCTCGTCTACGCTGACGCTGAAAATGGGGATCGAGAACCTGCTGCGTCACTATATCCCCGAGGTGCTGGAGGTTCGGCCCGTTGCCGCCTGACCAGACGCTTTTGGCCTTCGACACATCGGCCGCGCATTGCGCGGCCGCTTTGCTGTCGCGGGGGCAGATTATCGCCTCGGTCACCGAACCGATGGCCAAAGGGCAGGCCGAACGGCTGATGCCCTTGTTGGAAGAGGTGCTGAAAAGCGCGGGCGCGGGGTGGCGTGATCTGGATGCCCTCGCCGTTGGGGTTGGTCCGGGCAATTTCACCGGCATCCGCATCGCCGTATCAGCGGCGCGGGGTCTGGCGCTTGGCCTTGGCCGCCCCGCCATTGGCGTGACGCAGTTCGAGGCACTGGCCCATGGCCTGCCCCGCCCGCTGATCGTCGCTGAAGATGCGCGCCGGGGGATGATTTATCTGCAAGGCTTTGGCATCGGCCCAAGCGGGGCAGCGCTGATGACTGACGCCGAGGCCCAACAGATCGCAGGTGGCGCAGCAGCAACCGGCTCTGCCGCCGAGCGTCTTGGCGGCCCCGTTCTTTTGCCCGGCCTACCGGTTGCCGAGGCCATGGCGCATGTTGCTGCCGCAAAGCCCCAGGGCCAGCCCCGCCCCGCGCCCTTCTATCTGCGCGCCGCCGATGCGACCCCGTCTTCCGATCCGCCTCCCGTCATTCTGGATGCGCCATGACGCTTGGCGCTCAGGCGATGGCAACGCTGCACGCGGCCTGTTTCACAACGCCCCGCCCTTGGTCCGCGGCGGAGTTTCAAGGCCTTTGTGATAGCCCTTTGGTCTTTGCGCTTGGCTCCGCACAAGGCTTCGTGCTGGGCCGATGCATCGCGGATGAGGCTGAGGTTCTGACGCTGGCGGTGGACCCAATGGCACGGCGCAAAGGCCTTGGGCGGCACTTGATGCAGGAGTTTCTTGTCGAGGCGACAAAGCGAGGGGCAACGACCGCGTTTCTGGAGGTTGCGCGCAATAATCCAGCCGCCATTGGCCTCTATTCCCACTTGGGCTTTGTCCAAACGGGTCTGCGCAAAGGGTATTTTCAGGACCCGGACGGGCGTCGGACGGATGCTCTGGTTTTGGCACGGAGCCTTGACGCTACGGCAATCACCGGGCCCACGCCGCTATTTTGACCAAACGGCCAAAAGCGAGCACAAAAGCCCTGAACTAGCTATTGACCCCTCTCTGCAAACCCGCCCTAATTTGAAAACGATCCCCCTTGGCAGCCCGAACGCGGGCTGACGATTCTTTATCGTGGGGCCTCAAAAACACAACTGGGAGACGCAGATGACCCTTATGAAGCACCTTGCGGCCGCAACCGCGACGCTGGCCCTGTCGGCTGGCATGGTTGCCGCCGATCCCGCCCTGATCTTCGATCTTGGCGGCAAGTTCGACAAATCCTTCAACGAGGCCGCCTATGAGGGCGCGCAGCGTTGGGCCACCGAAACCGGCGGCACCTACAAGGAACTTGAAATGCAATCCGAAGCCCAGCGCGAACAGGCGCTGCGCCGTCTGGCCGAGGCTGGCTCCAACCCGATCGTGATGACGGGCTTTGCCTTTGGGGACACGCTGGCACAAGTTGCGCCGGACTTCCCGGACACCAAATTCGCGATCATCGACATGGTTGTCGATCAGCCGAACGTGAAATCGGTGGTCTTCACCGAAGAGCAGGGCTCCTACCTCGTGGGCATGATGGCGGCGATGGCCTCCAAGACCGGGACCGTGGGCTTTGTCGGCGGCATGGATATTCCGCTGATCCGCAAGTTCGCCTGCGGCTATGCGCAAGGCGTCAAGGCCGTGAACCCGGATGCAACCGTGATCGCCAACATGACCGGCACAACCCCCGCCGCGTGGAATGACCCGGTGAAGGGTGGCGAGTTGGCCAAGGCCCAGAAAGCCCAAGGCGCAGACGTGATCTATGCCGCAGCGGGCGGCACCGGCATCGGTGTTCTGCAAGCCGCTGCTGACGAAGGTATCCTGTCGATCGGCGTGGACAGCAACCAGAACTACCTGCACCCCGGCAAGGTTCTGACCTCCATGCTCAAGCGTGTCGACAACGCTGTTTATGACGCGTTCAAGGCTGGCACCGCGCTGGAAGCCGGGATCTCGGTCATGGACCTCGCCGCTGGCGGCGTGGGCTATGCGATGGACGAAAACAACGCAGCGCTCGTATCCGATGCCATGAAAGGCCAGATCGACAAGGCCGCCAAGCTGATCGGCAACGGTACGCTGCGCGTTCATGACTACATGTCCGACGAATCCTGCCCGGCTCTTTCTTTCTGAATGACCGATACGGCACATCAAACAGGGCGGCAGGCAACTGCCGCCCCCACCCCCCCTCTCGCGATTGAACTTCGCGGGATTTCCAAATCCTTTGGGCCGGTTCAGGCCAATAAAGACATTTCCATCAAGGTGGCCAAAGGGTCCATCCACGGGATCATCGGTGAAAACGGCGCCGGAAAATCCACGTTGATGTCGATCCTCTATGGTTTCTACAAGGCCGACGCCGGAGAGATTTTCATCGGCGGCCAACTCACCCCCATTCCCGACAGCCAGAGCGCCATTCGCGCCGGTATCGGGATGGTGTTTCAGCATTTCAAACTGGTTCAGAACTTTACCGTTCTGGAAAACGTGATCCTCGGGGCCGAGGGCGGCGCGATGCTGCGGGGTGCTATGGCGAAGGCCCGCCAGACGCTTGCCGATCTGGCGCGGGAGTATGAGCTGGACGTTGACCCGGACGCGGTGGTCGAAGACCTGTCCGTGGGCCACCAGCAACGCGTGGAGATCCTCAAGGCGCTGTATCGTCAGGCCGAAATCCTGATCCTTGATGAACCGACGGGCGTTCTGACCCCCGCCGAGGCCGATCAGCTTTTCCGCATTCTCAACGGCCTGAAAGAACAAGGCAAAACCGTTATCCTGATCACCCATAAGCTGCGCGAGATCATGGAGATCACCGATACGGTTTCGGTGATGCGGCGCGGGCAGATGACCGCCACCGTCAAAACCGCCGAGACCAGCCCCGAAGAATTGGCCGAACTGATGGTCGGGCGCAAAGTCTTGCTTCAGGTCGAAAAGAAAGCCTCCAACCCCGGCAAGACCGTGCTGGAGGTTGAAAACCTGCGGGTCTGGGACGAAGCCGGGGTGGAGCGCCTCAAGGGCATCAATCTGACCATCCGGGCGGGCGAAATTCTGGGGATCGCCGGGGTCGCGGGCAATGGCCAATCGGAATTGCTGGAGGTTCTGGGCGGCATCGCCAAGGGCAAAGGCACCATTCGCATGAATGGCGAGGCGATTGACATGACGGGCAAGGCCGATGGCCAAAGCCGCCGGGCGCGGGGCATTGCCCATGTGCCCGAAGACCGGCAGGAACTCGGCCTGATCATGGATTTCACGGCTTGGGAAAACGTGGCTTTCGGCTATCACCACGCCCCGGAATATCAAAAATCCGCGCTGCTGATGGATAATGACGCGCTGCGCGCCGATACCGTCGCCAAGATGGAACGCTATGACGTGCGCCCGCCGATCCCGACGCTCGCGGCCAAGAATTTCTCGGGCGGGAACCAGCAGAAAATCGTCGTCGCCCGTGAAATGGATCGCAACCCTGATCTTCTTCTGGTCGGCCAACCGACACGCGGCGTTGATATCGGCGCGATCGAATTCATCCACAAACAGATCGTGGCGCTGCGGGATGCGGGCAAGGCCGTGCTGCTTGTCTCGGTCGAACTCGATGAAATCATGAGCCTTTCAGACCGGATCGCCGTCATGTTCGATGGCCAGATCATGGGAGAGCGCGACCCCGCAACCACCGATGAACGCGCCCTGGGCTTGCTGATGGCTGGCGTAACAGAGGGAAGCAACTGATGCCGAAATGGGCCGATGCGGTTCTGGTGCCGCTGATCTCTTTGCTGATCGCCTTCGTGATTTCCGGGCTGGTCATTCTGGCTATCGGTGAAGACCCGGTCGCCGCGATGAAGCTGATGGTGACGGGCGCGCTCGGCTCGACCTATGGCTGGGGCTATACGCTTTATTACGCCACGAATTTCATCTTTACCGGGCTGGCGGTCTCCATCGCTTTTCAGGCTGGGCTGTTCAACATCGGGGGGGAAGGGCAAGCCTCTTTGGGCGGGCTTGGCGTGGCGCTGGCCTGCCTTTACATCCCTTGGCCGCATTGGTCGCTGGCGCTTGCGGGCGCATTAATTGCGGCGGGCGTTTTCGGTGCGGCCTGGGCGGCGATTCCGGCCTATCTGCAGGCCAAACGCGGCAGCCATGTGGTGATTACCACGATCATGTTCAACTTCATCGCCTCGGCGCTGCTTGTCTATCTTTTGGTCAATGTCTTGCGCCCCGCAGGATCGATGGACAGTGCCTCTGCCCGGTTCGGTGAGGCGCTGCAACTTCCGTCGCTGTCGGATATTCTGGCGCTGGTCGGCATCCCGTTCAACAACCGCAACCCCGCGAATATCAGCCTGATCATCGGGCTTTTTGCCTGTTTCGGGGTTTGGGTCATGATGTGGCGCACCCGGCTTGGCTATCAGCTTCGCGCCTTCGGCAAATCGGAAAAAGCCTCGGTCTATGCAGGGATCAACCCGGTGCGGATCACCATGTATGCGATGCTGATTTCTGGCGGATTGTCCGGGATGATGGCGGTCAACACCGTGATGGGGGAGGCGCAACGCCTGATCCTGAACTCCGTCGAGGGGGCGGGGTTCATCGGGATCGCCGTGGCGCTGATGGGCCGAAGCCACCCGTTCGGCGTGCTGCTGGCCGCGCTTTTGTTCGGCTTTCTGTATCAAGGCGGGGCAGAGCTTGCGCTGTGGACCAAGATCCCGCGTGAATTGATCGTTGTCATTCAGGCTCTGGTGATCCTGTTCACGGGTGCCTTGGACAATATGGTGCGCCGCCCCGTTGAGGCCGTGTTCATCATGGCGCGGAAGGGGAAAGCCTGATGGATTTCGCAACGCTCATTCAGATCCTCGACTCGACCGTCCGGCTGGCCACGCCTTTGCTGTTTGCCTGTCTGGCGGGGCTGTTTTCTGAACGCGCCGGGATTTTCGACATTGGCCTTGAAGGCAAGATGCTGGCGGCCGCGTTTTTGTCGGCGGCGGCAGCGGCGGTGACGGGCAATGTCTGGCTGGGCGTTGGGGCGGGGATGTTTGCCTCGCTGATACTTGCGGGGATTCACGGACTGGCCTCGATCACTTTCCGGGGAAATCAGCTGATTTCAGGCGTTGCGATCAACTTTCTGGCCTCTGGGTTGACGGTTTTGCTGGGGCAGAACTGGTTTGGGCTTGGCGGGCGCACTCCGGCCCTGACAACAGGCGGGCGGTTTGAGCCGATCACCCTGCCCTTTGCCGATGCAATTGCCCCCTATCCGATTATCGGGCCGATCTATGCCGAGTTGATCTCAGGCCATTCGGCGCTGGTCTATCTGGCGCTTGCGATGGTCCCTGCCTCTGCTTGGTTGCTATATCGCACCCGGTTTGGCTTGCGCCTGCGGGCCGTGGGCGAGAACCCTGCAGCGGTCGATACGGCGGGCGTTTCGGTGATTGGCATCCGCTTTGCCGCCGTCGCCATCTGCGGCATTCTATGCGGACTTGCCGGGGCTTACCTTGCGCTTGGTCTGGCGGCGGGCTTTGGCAAAGAGATGACAGCCGGGCGCGGGTTTATCGCGCTGGCAGCCCTGATCTTTGCCAAGTGGCGGCCTTGGTATGCGCTGGGGGCCACGCTTTTGTTTGGGTTTCTGGAGGCTGTGGGCAACCGCTTTCCCAATATCGATCTGGGCCTGTTCACGGTGCCATCGCAGTTCATGCAAGCCCTGCCCTATATCCTGACGGTCATCATTCTTGCTGGATTTGTCGGCAAGGCCATCCCGCCTCGTGCAGGCGGGCAGCCCTATGTGAAAGAGCGGTAGCGCCCAATCGGGCCCCTGGGACCGACCGCCGATCTGGTTTGGCGCGTTTGCCCGCAAAGTTTTTTCACAGGCTGTAAGCTTTGTAACAAAACTTTTTCGCCAATCCGGGCGTCCCAAGCCCCGATACCGCCGTGAGGGGTTTGACAACGGGTGCAGAGGCGCGCAAGTCTTGGGTATTAAGCTTGAAAAGCTGATCCCGTGCATCCCGGCGTGACCGCGCTGACCTATTCCTTCCTTTTCGCCGAACGGCGCCCATCACCCCTGATATGCAGCTCTATCTGCCCATTGCCGAACTTTCCGTAAATGCCTTTGCCTTGCTGGGCCTTGGTGGGATTGTGGGTGTGCTTTCGGGCATGTTCGGCGTGGGCGGCGGGTTTATCATCACGCCGCTTTTGTTCTTCATGGGCATCCCGCCAGCCGTTGCAGTGGCGACCGGTGCCAATCTGGTCGTCGCCTCTTCGGTGTCCGGGGTTCTGGCGCAGCTAAAGCGTAAAGCCGTTGATTTCCGGATGGGCTTCGTTCTGCTGGCTGGCGGCTTGCTGGGGTCGGCCTTCGGCATCTGGGTGTTTGCCTGGCTGACCACGCTGGGGCAGATCGACCTGTTCGTACAACTGTCTTATGTGCTTTTCCTTGGGCTGATCGGCGCGATGATGCTGCGCGAAAGCCTTGGGGCTTTGATGCGCTCACGCAAGGCCAATGCGCCGATCCGGCGGTCGCATGTGCATTACTCGGTCCATAAGCTACCGCTGAAGGTGAAGTTCCGGGCCTCGGGGCTGTATATCTCGGTAATCCCGCCCTTGCTGGCCGGGGCGTCGGTCGGGTTCTTGTCAGCGATCATGGGGGTTGGCGGCGGGTTTATCATGGTGCCGGTGATGATCTATCTTTTGGGAATGCCAACCAAAGTGGTCGTCGGCACCTCGTTGTTTCAGATCATTTTCGTAACCGCCTTCACCACCGTCATGCATGCCGTCACAAGCCAGTCGGTCGATATGGTTCTGGCCTTTGTTCTGATCATCGGCGGCGTGATCGGCGCGCAGATCGGCACGCGGCTGGGCGTCAAGCTGAAGGCGGAACAGCTGCGCATCCTGCTGGCGCTGATGGTGCTGGCCGTCTGCCTGCGGATCGCGCTTGATCTGTTGCTGACCCCGGATGAGCTTTACTCCATCACGCGCGGGGTGGCGATATGACCCTGCGCCTGATCTCCCTTGCCGTTGCAGCCTTGCTTTGCGCCCTGCCTGCGCGCAGCGAAACCATTGTCGCGGGCCTTAGCCAGGACATGGTGTCGATCACCACGAATTTCACCGGCTCCGAGATTTTGATCTATGGCGCGGTGAAGCGCGAAGCCCCTGTGCCCCCCGATGATGCCCCCTTGGAAGTGGTGGTTACCGTGCAAGGCCCCTCGGCCCCGGTGGTCGTGCGCCGCAAGGAACGCCGCTACGGCATCTGGATGAACACTGAGGCCGTGAACATCTCGCAGGCCCCCAGCTTCTATGTCATCGCCTCGTCTGCGCCGATGGACGTGGCGATGTCAGACACCGAAAAGCTGCGCCATTCGGTGACGATCCCGCGGGCGATCCGGGCTGTGGGCATTGCCTCCGAGGCCGAGGATGCCCCGAATTTTGTCGACGCACTCGTCCGGCTGGAAGAAGAGCGTGGCGATTACGCGATGGCCGAAAACTCGGTCATTCTGGTGGAGGAGACGCTGTTTCGCGCCGATATCGCCCTGCCCGCCAACCTGACCGAAGGCAATTACATCGTCCGCCTGTTCATCACCCGCGATGGCGCAGTGGTTGACCTGCATGAGGAAGTCATCATCGTCAACAAGGCGGGGTTTGAGCGGCTGATCCATGTGCTCGCCCATGACCAACCTTTGCTTTACGGGCTCTTGTCGCTTTTGCTTGCGGTGATCGCGGGCTGGGGGGCTTCGGCAGGCTTTGCCTTGCTGCGCCGCTAGACCGTTGCGGAGGCGAGGCCCGCCTTGCGTTCCACCTCTGGCCATTGGCGGCCCATCGTCACCCCCCTTGTCAGGTTCAGGATCATCAGCGACATCCACAAGCCGTGGTTCCCCGCCACCGGGATCAACACGGCCAGCGCCAAAGCATAGACCGCCACCGATTGCAGCATAGCCCGGCGCATCTGGCGGGTCAGCGTGGCCCCGATAAAAATACCGTCGAGCATCCAGGCCGCAACGCCGATCAGGGGGGCGGCGATCAACCAAGGCAGATAGAGCCGCGCGGCGGCGCGCACCTCGACTGAGGTCGTCATCAGGTCGATGATCAGCGGGCCGGTCAGCGCATAGGCCAGCGACAGGCAGGCAACCGCCCCCACCCCCCATTGAGAGGTCAGAATCGCCGCGCGCCGCGCCCCGCCCACCGAGCGCGCGCCAATCGCCCGACCAACCAGAGCCTCGGCGGCGAAGGCGAAACCGTCCAGAAAGAAGGCGGCCACCGTCAGCAACTGCATGAGCACCTGATTGGCCGCCAGCGTGACATCGCCTAGGCCCGCGCCCAAAAACAGAAAGCTGGTAAAGCTGATTTGCAGCAGGACAGAGCGGATCATGATGTCGCGATTGACCGCGATCATGCGGGCAATCGCCTCGGCCTCGCGCAGGCGGGCCAAGGCCGGGCCAAGCGCCGGGCCAAAGGCTTCGCGGCACAGCCACAGGCCGAACAAAAGCCCGGTCCATTCCGCGCAAAGCGTGGCCCAGGCAACGCCTTCAACACCCCAGCCAAGCCCGATCACGAACCAAAGATCCAGCGCGATGTTCAACCCATTGATCCAGAGTTGCAGCGCCAGAACGGCGCGGGTGCGTTCCACCGCGATCAGCCAACCCGTCACGGCGTAAAGCGCGATTGTTGCGGGCGCGCCCCAGATGCGGATCTGCAAATATCCACGCGCGAGGCTTTCCACCTCGGCGCTGCCCGGCGAAAGGGCCAGCGCCACAAAGGTCAGGGGCACCTGCGCCAGAATGAACACCAGCCCCGCCAGCGCCCCCACCGCAAGGGCGCGCAGCAAAATCGCGGTGCTTTCCACCTGATCGCCTTGCCCCTGCGCCTGTGCGGCAAGCCCCGAGGTGCCCATCCGCAGAAAGCCGAAAATCCAATAGACCGAAGACAAGATGATCGCGCCAAGGCCCACGGCGCCAATCGGGGCCGCCATGCCCATTTGCCCGACAACAGCCGTGTCGACGGCCCCCAGCAAAGGCACCGTCACATTGGCCAGCACAATTGGCACGGCCACGCGCAAGACGCGGCCATGGGTCAGGGCCCCAGTGCGGTCAAGGGGCGTTTGCATCAGGTGGCAGGCTCGTCGATGGGATCGTCTGGCAAGGGCATCAGGAAATGCCCGGTCGCCTGTGCGAAAAGACGCGACCGATTGTCCTGCCATGCCTCGACATGCACCGAGGCATAGCGCCGCCCCGACCGGTTCACCCGTGCCCGCGCATAGGCATCGCGCGGCAGGCCCGACCGCAGGTAATCCACCGTGAAATCAATAGTCTTGGGC
Source organism: Pseudorhodobacter sp. (assembly GCA_029254215.1). Lineage (GTDB taxonomy): Bacteria > Pseudomonadota > Alphaproteobacteria > Rhodobacterales > Rhodobacteraceae > Pseudorhodobacter. The sequence continues at coordinate 29,088 of JAQWYA010000102.1, forward strand.
ATCCGGAAAGCGCGCACTGCGGCAGGGTCCTGCGGGTTGCTTTCCATATCCTCCCACATCAGGGACCAGCTTAGCTCGATGATGGCGGTGACTTCCAGAAAGGCCGCTGTCACCCCGCCATGGATCGCAGGCAGGATCGGGTTGCCGATCAACTTTTCGTCGAAGGGCAGGACCGCTGTCAGCTCATCCCCGCGCCGGTCAAACTGGATGCCCAGAAACTGGATATAGGGAACCCCATCCACCAGCCCGCGCAAGGCCGCATCGCGCCGCTGTTTGACCACTTGGACCGGTTCAGGCCGGGAGCGTTTCGGGGGCTGCTCGTTCATGCTTTTGCTCCTTTCGGGCGCTCAAGAGTGAAGGCCCCCGTCGCGGCAGCCACGGGGCGGCTGGCGTCATCATCCGTGGTGGTGACGCGCACAAAAGCCACCGTGCGCGTGACGTGATAGCATTCGGCCCGCGCCGTGATCCGCTGACCGGGGGTTGCGGGGCGCATGTAGTCGATGCGCAGGTCCAAAGTCGCGGTGGAGACCGACCCAGCCGGATGGCACATGACCGATGCACCGCTGGCGGTATCCATCAACGCCGAAACCGCGCCGCCATGAATGACCCTTGTGACCGGATCCCCGATAAACCGCTCGTCATAGGGCATAGAGACAACGGCAACCCCATCCTCCATCTTCTCAAGCACCATCCCCAAGGCCCGCGAATGGGGCAGCGCCTCCATGAATTGCCGCGCGACTTTATCAGATGCCTGCATGTCGTTCCCTTCCGAGTCCCCTGTTCGCCCCCATGTTTGCCAATCAGCGCGAGGACGCAAGGGCAATGGGGAATTCCGCCTCTGCCGATTGCGCAACTGACCACATCGGCATAACCTGCCCAAAGGGAGAGACGAGAGCCATGCCTGATACAAAACTAAGCTTCAAGGAAATGTGCGCCAAGTTTGACGTAACGCCCCGGACCTTGCGCTATTATGAATATATTGAGCTTCTGTCCCCGGAAAAGGATGGGCGCGCCCGTTGGTACGGATCGCGTGAGGTCGCCCGGATGACCCTGATCCTGCGGGGTCGCCGCTTTGGTTTCAGCCTTGAAGAAATCCGGCAATGGCTTTTGATCTATCGGAAAGACGGCACCCGCGCGCAACTTGAGGCGTGGATCGCCCTTGCAGACCGCCAATTGGCAGAGTTGGACCGCCAGCGGACCGAACTGACACAAAGCATCGAAGACCTGCGCGCCTTGCGCGAAACGGCTCAGAATTCGCTCTGAGGCTTTGAAGCGCCGCTGACACCACGTCATCGCGGCCCCTGACGTGACGTCAGACTTACGTTAACGTCAAGCACTCTGGTATCCCTCTCGCAAGCGCCCATGTTCAGGGCATATTCCAAAGCGGGTTGCAGGTGGCCACAGGCCCCGCCCCGCAGCGACGAGAGACATGATGACTGACACGTTGATGACCATCCGCGAGATGTGCGACGCCTTTGATGTAACGGCCCGCACCCTGCGCTTCTACGAGGGGAAAGAGCTGATCTTCCCGCAGCGCGACGGCACCCGGCGGCTTTACACAAAGCGCGACCGCGCCCGCCTGAAACTGATCCTGCGCGGCAAGCGCTTCGGCTTCAGCCTCGAAGATATCCGTCAGCTTCTCGACATGTATGACACGGACGGCTCTGAAAAGTCGCAATATCTGCGCACCTATGCGCTGGCGCAGGATCGGTTGGTCCAGATGGAAAACCAGCGCCGCGACCTTGATGAAGCCATTGCCGAACTGCGCCAACAATTGCGCGACGGTGCAGAGATGTTTGCCGCCTATTCTCAGGCGCGCCTTGGAAAATCAGCCGCCTGAAAGGGCGCAAAAAACAACAGACGTTAGGGAGATTTCGATGCCGATCTATAATGCCCCCGTAAAAGACATCCAGTTCCTGCTGCATGATGTTCTCAAGGTCTCTGCCAGCGATGTGCCCGGCTATGAGGATCTGGAGGCCGATTTCACCTCCGCCGTTCTGGAAGAAGCGGGCAAAGTGGCGCGCGACGTTCTGGCCCCGCTGAACGCGAGCGGCGACAAAGAAGGCTGCAGACTGGAAAACGGCGTCGTTCACACTCCCAAAGGGTTCGACAAAGCCTTTGCCGCGATGAAAGAAGGCGGTTGGACTGCGCTGGATTGCGATCCCGAATATGGCGGCCAGGGCCTGCCCTATCTGATGGGAACCGCCGTGGGCGAGATTTTCGTTTCCGCAAACATGGCCTTCAACATGTATCAGGGCCTGACCCATGGCGCCTATTCCGCGATCCATGCGCATGGCACGCCCGAACAAAAGGCCAAATACCTGCCCAAGATGGTGTCCTGCGACTGGACCGGCACCATGAACCTGACGGAACCGCATTGCGGCACCGATCTTGGCCTGATGCGCACCAAGGCCGAACCGCAGGACGACGGCAGCTATGCCATCACCGGGCAGAAGATCTTCATCTCGGCGGGCGAGCATGATCTGGCCGAAAACATCATTCACCTCGTTCTGGCCAAGGCCAGCGGCGGGCCGGAGGGGATCAAGGGGGTTTCGCTCTTCATCGTGCCGAAATTCCTCGTCAATGAAGACGGCTCCTTGGGCGCGCGCAATGGCGTCTCTGTCGGCTCGATCGAAGAGAAGATGGGCATTCATGGCAATGCCACCTGCGTGATGAACTATGACGGCGCGAAAGGCTGGCTGCTGGGCGATCTGCACAAGGGCATGCGCGCCATGTTCACCATGATGAACGAAGCCCGGCTAGGCGTCGGCCTTCAGGGCTATGCCGTGGCCGAGGCCGCCTATCAGAACGCTGCCGCCTATGCCAAGGACCGCCTGCAGGGCCGCGCCGTCACAGGGGCCGAGAACCCCTCGGGCCCGGCTGATCCGCTGATCGTCCACCCCGACATCCGTCGCAATCTGATGGATCAGAAAAGCTTCGTTGAAGGGGCGCGCGCCTTTACCTTCTGGGGCGCTCACCTGATCGACCGTTCCGTTCGCCTTGGCGATGCGGATGCCGAAGGGCTGATCTCGCTGATGACCCCGGTCATCAAGGGGTTCCAGACCGACAAGGGCTTCGAGATGGCGGTAAATGCCCAGCAGGTTTATGGCGGCCATGGGTACATCGAGGAATGGGGCATGAGCCAATTCGCCCGCGATGCCCGGATCGCCATGATCTATGAAGGTGCGAATGGCGTGCAGGCGCTTGACCTTGTGGGTCGCAAGCTGGCGCAGGATGGCGGCAAGCATGTCATGGCCTTCTTCGAGATGGTCAAATCCTTCGTCAAGGAAAACGAAGGGGATGAACGGCTTGCCGGTTTCCTGCAGCCCTTGAAGAAAGCCTCCAAAGATCTGCAATCCGCCGGGATGTATTTCATGCAAAACGGCATAAAGAACCCGAACAATGCCCTGTCCGGATCCTATGATTTCATGCATATGATGGGGCATGTCTGCCTCGGCCTGATGTGGGCGCGGATCGCCAAAGCCGCCTATGCCGGGCTTGACGCCGGAACCGGGGATCGCGACTTCTACGAGGCAAAGATCGCGACCGGCCGTTATTACATGGCCCGCCACCTGCCGGCCACGACAATGCATCTGGCACGGATCGAAACGGGCGCTGATCCGGTTATGGCCCTTGCCGCAGACGCATTCTAAGTTGGACCAAGCCCTTATTTATCCTCGATAAATCGGGCTAATCCAGAAAGGGGAGGAGACCATGCCAAAACGCTTCCGCCTGACACGCCGCTTCCCGGTCGGTATGACCGAAGACGGCTACCGGGCCTTGAAACGCTTTTCCCAAGAGGCTGGTCTTGACGAGGGCGAAGCCATGTCCTTTCTCTTCGAGAATTTCAACTCCGTCATCGACAAAGAGGCGCTCACCCATCGTTTGCGCCTCTTCAATGCTGAGTTGGAAAGTCGCAAAAAATGACGGACAGCAAAGGGCCCATCCGAAGCAGGTATTTTTGCCAAGAAGAATTGGCAAGGAATGCGCCCCGGACAGGGGATCGGTCCAACCCATGTGAGAGCTTCACGCAAGGCCGGGGCGACTTCTCCTTGGGCGGTCATCGGCTCCTCAGCCTGTACCGCCCCTCGATACTGGCGGAAGAATGGTTAAGACTTCGTTCTTCTTTTTGGCGAAAATACCTCACGGGGGTGCGGGGGTGTGAAACTCCCGCCGCGCTGAGGCAAGGGAGATCGGGAACATGACAGCAAAACTTTACTGCTTCGGCGAGAGTGGCAACGCCTATAAGGCAGCACTCGCCCTGACACTTGCGGATATGGAATGGGCGCCGGTTTTCGTCGATTTTTTCAATGGTGAAGCGCGTAGTCCGGAATTCCGCGCCATCAACGAGATGGGCGAAGTCCCGGTCCTCGTGGATGGGGAGCAGACGCTGACGCAATCCGGCGTCATTCTGGACTATATCAGTTCCAAGACCGGAAAGCTCGGCGGGCGCTCAGCGGCAGAACGGCGCGAGGTCTTGCGCTGGATGTTCTGGGACAATCACAAGCTGTCGGGCCAGGTCGGAACAACCCGGTTCCTGATGAATTTCCTCGCCCCCGATAAGCGTCCTGCAGAGGTGATCGCCTTTCAGCAATCCCGCCTGAAGGCTGCGTATAAAGTTCTGGATGCGCATCTGGCGAAGGCTGATTGGCTTGTGGGCGATCAGACCACGATCGCCGATCTGTCATGCTGCGGTTATCTTTATTACCCCGAGCCTTTTGGATTTGAGCGGTCCGACTGGCCTGCGATTGACCGCTGGCTTGACCGCATCGCCGCCCTTCCCGGCTGGCAGCACCCCTATGACATGATGCCCGGCAATCCATCGGAGCGGAGTTGACGCACAGGGCCACGGCCCTCCCCCCCTTTTCTGGCCCTTTCCGGCCAACCGATATGCATATGGAGACGACAATGACCGAAGCTTACATTTACGACGCCCTGCGCAGCCCTCGCGGCAAAGGTCGCCCCGACGGCGCGCTGCATGAGCTGACCTCCGTCGCGCTCTCTGCCAAAATTCTGAACGCCGTCAAAGCGCGCAACGGGCTTGAAGGTCATGCGGTAGAAGACGTGATCTGGGGCAATGTCACGCAGGTCGGTGAACAGGGGGGCTGCCTTGCCCGCTCTGCCGTACTCGCCTCGGATCTGGATGAGGCCATCCCCGGCCTTGCGATCAACCGCTTTTGCGCCAGCGGGATGGAGGCCGTCAACCTTGCCGCCAACCAGGTGCGCGGCGGGGCGGGCGACGGCTATATCGCGGGCGGCGTCGAAATGATGGGGCGGGTCGCGATGGGCAGTGACGGGGCGGCGATTGCCGTCGACCCGCATCTGGCCATGAAAAGCTATTTCGTGCCGCAGGGCATCTCGGCCGATATCATCGCCACTGAATACGGCTTTACCCGCGATGAGGCCGATGCTTTGGCCGTCGAAAGCCAGCGCCGCGCCGCGCAAGCCTGGGCCGAAGGGCGTTTCGCCAAATCGGTGATCGACATCACCGATCAGAACGGGCTCAGCATTCTGGACCGGGATGAATACATGCGCCCGCAAACGGATATGCAAAGCCTTGGCAGTCTGAAGCCTGCGTTCAAGGACATGGGCGAAACCATGCCGGGATTCGACAAGATCGCGATGCTGAAATACCCGCATCTGGCGAAAATCAACCATATCCACCACGCTGGCAACTCCAGCGGTATTGTCGATGGCGGCGCCGCGGTTCTGATCGGCAACAAGGAATTCGGCATCCGTCACGGCCTCAAGCCCCGCGCCCGCATCCGGGCCACGGCAAAGATCGGCACCGACCCGACGATCATGCTGACGGGCCCTGTGCCCGTGACGCACAAGATCCTTGCCGATCACGGCATGCAGATTTCCGACATCGACCTGTTCGAGGTGAATGAGGCTTTCGCCTCGGTCGTCTTGCGTTTCCAGCAGGCTTTCGGCGTGGACCCCGCCCTCGTGAACGTCAACGGCGGATCCATTGCAATGGGCCACCCCTTGGGCGCAACCGGGGCGATCATCATCGGCACTTTGCTGGATGAGTTGGAGCGGGCAGACAAAGAAGTCGGCTTGGCCACGCTTTGCATTGCCTCCGGCATGGGTGCCGCCACAATCATCGAGCGGGTCTGAAAGATGTCGACCCGACCCGCACAACCCTTGTCCGATCAAGCAAACAATCACGGCGCAGACCCACGCCGTGTGCGCCTTTGTTTGGTCTCAGCGCAAAGTTGTGCTACCATCCTTGAAGTTAACGATTTCGGATCGCGGCCAAACACCGGCACCGCATCTGTCTTTGAGGGGGTCGGATTTGACAAATTCGGATTTGCAGTTGTTCTTCACGCAACAATGCGACTTCCTCAACAAAGGTCTGCATCAGGAATTTGCGGATGGGTTCGGCTTTCCACTCCCGGTCCAACACGGCGAGGATCTGGAGGTTCACAGTACGGTCAACGCCTTCCTTGGCTGGCTGGGATCACAGGACAGCTGGCTCACTCTCGAAGAAGGTCAGTATTTTCAATATGCAGTAACCGCCGTGGATCCACCGCGAGAGGGTCGTTTTCGGGCTTATGTCACAGTGTCAGTGATGGGACCAAACGAACAGCGGCTGGGTCTGGCGAAGGCCACCTATTACATGCGGCAAAAGCCCGGCGGGTTTGCAATCGAAATGGTCAACTGTCCGGGCGTCCAGATGACAGTCGCTGCCAAAAGGGAAGAGCCGCGATACCGGGTCAGTTGACGCCGCAGCCTTTCTTTCGCGGAAAGGCCAGCCATGCCTAAGCTTGATCTGTCAAATCTGACGCCCCGAACCGGTTCAAACTATCCTGCCCCATTTGCGGCGATGATGGCCGGGCGGCAATCGTTGCGCCTTGGCGAGGCAGGCGGTCTGACGCAGTTTGGGGCAAATATCATCATTCTGGCACCCGGTGCCCTGTCTTCCTTGCGCCACTGGCACGAGAAGGAAGATGAATTTGTGATGATCCTGTCAGGCGCCTGCACGCTGGTACAGGATGCTGGTCCGGTCGTGATGCAAGCGGGCGATTGTGCGGCCTTTCCAGCCGGGCTGGCCGATGGGCATCATCTGCACAACCACACCGAGGCAGAGGCGCGTTTTCTGGTGATTGGCACCAAAGCCGCGTCCGAAGTGGCCCATTATTCCGACTTTGACCTCAAGGTCGTGGTCACCGGAAAATCCATGGATTTCCAGCACCGCGATGGCCGCCCCTACATCCCGGAGGTGCGATAATGCCCGTCATTCCCATGCCCAAACTCACGCAGGAGCTGCAGCCCATCCACCCGATCCTTGGGGCGGGCAATGGGCCTTATTCTTATGCCATTCTGGGCGAAGCCGGGGGATTGACGCAGTTTGGCGTCCATATCGAGGTTTTACCGCCCGGTTCGCGATCTTCCTTCCGGCATTGGCATGAGGCCGAGGATGAAATGATCCTGATGCTGGAGGGCGAGGTGATCCTGATCGAGGATACCGAAACCCTTTTGCGGGCAGGCGATGTGGCCACTTGGGCGAAGGCCGTGCCAATCGGCCATTGCCTTGAAAACCGGAGCACCGCCGACGCCCGCTATCTGACCGTCGGCACGCGCTTGCCGCAAGATATCATCCATTACCCCGATCACGATCTGATCGCCCACAAAGACAACACCTCTCGTCGCTACACCCATGCCGATGGACGCCCCCGCGCTTCCGATTGGTAAATCAAACCGTTGCGGCCTGTTTTAAGGGCCGCAGCCCCGCCCCCTCCGGCCCGAAAAGCCGCCTTGATGCTGAGCCTCTGAAAGGATCAAACCATGACCGATTTCACCTATGCCGTTGACGCCGAGGGCGTTGCCACAATCACTTGGGACGTTGCCGAAAAGTCGATGAACGTGATGAACCAGCCCGGCTTTGAACTGCTGGACAGTCTGATCGACAAAGGTCTGGCCAATGAAGGCGTGAAAGGGATCATCATCACCTCGGGCAAGAAAGATTTTGCGGGGGGGATGGATCTGAACGTCATCGCCCAGATGAAGGCGGCGGGCGGCGATAACCCGGCCAAATCGGTCTTTGAAGCGACGATGGCCATGCATGGCATTCTGCGCAAGATCGAACGGGCGGGGATGGACCCGAAGACCCTCAAAGGCGGCAAGCCGATTGTGGCCGCCCTGCCGGGTACGGCGCTTGGGATCGGGTTCGAAATTCCGCTGGCCTGTCACCGGATCATCGCCGCCGACAATCCCAAGGCCAAGATTGGCCTGCCGGAAATTATGGTCGGCATTTTCCCCGGTGCGGGCGGCACCACCCGGCTTGTGCGCAAGATGGGCGCGATGATGGCAGCCCCTTTCCTGCTGGAGGGCAAGCTTTCCGCCCCGAAGGCCGCGAAGGCCGCAGGTCTGATTGACGAGGTGGTCGCCCCCGAAGACCTGCTGACCCGCGCCAAGGAATGGGTGCTGGGTGCCAAGGATGCCGATCTGGTAAAGCCATGGGATGCTAAGGGCTACAAAATGCCCGGTGGCGCGCCCTATCACCCCGCCGGCTTCATGACCTTTGTCGGCGCAAGCGCCATGGTTCTGGGCAAGACGATGGGGGTCTATCCTGCCGCGAAGGCGCTGCTGGCCGCCGTCTATGAAGGCGCTTTGGTGCCCTTTGACACCGCGTTGAAGATCGAGGCCCGCTGGTTCACGAATGTGCTGATGAACCCCTCCTCCTCTGCGATGATCCGCAGCCTGTTCATCAACAAGGAAGCGCTGGAAAAAGGGGCTGTGCGCCCTGCCCTGCCCGACCAGAAGGTAGCCAAAGTTGGCGTGATCGGTGCTGGCATGATGGGGGCAGGCATTGCCTATGTCTCGGCCAATGCCGGGATTGAGGTTGTGCTGGTCGACGCCAAGCAAGAGGCCGCCGACAAGGGCAAGGCCTATTCCGAAGGCCTGCTGGACAAAGGGATCGCCCGCAAGAAAGTCACCGCCGAAAAGAAGGCCGAGGTGTTAGGCCGGATCACCGCAACCACCGATTACGCGGCACTGGCGGGCTGTGACCTGATTGTCGAGGCGGTGTTCGAGGATATGGCGATCAAGGCCGAAGTGACCGCGAAGGTCGAGGCGGTTGTCGGCCCCGATTGCATCTTCGCGACCAACACCTCTACCCTGCCAATCTCTGATCTGGCGAAGGCCAGCGCGCGCCCTGATCAGTTCATCGGGATCCATTTCTTCAGCCCTGTCGACAAGATGCTGCTGGTGGAGATCATTCGCGGCAAAGCCACGGGCGACCGTGCCGTGGCAAAAGCGCTCGATTTCGTGCGTCAGATCCGCAAGACGCCGATTGTCGTCAATGATGCGCGGTTCTTCTACGCTAATCGCTGCATCATTCCCTATATCAATGAAGGTATCCGCATGGTTGCCGAAGGGGTGGAACCGGTGCTGGTCGAGAATGCCGCGAAGCTGGTGGGGATGCCGCTGGGTCCGCTGCAACTGGTCGATGAAACCTCGATCGATCTGGGCGTGAAGATTGCCAAGGCGACACGGCTTGCGATGGGCGATGCCTACCCGGATGGGGCGGTGGACGCGGTCTTGTTCGCCATGGCCGATCAGGGGCGGTTGGGCAAGAAATCCAACTCCGGCTTTTACAGCTATGATGACGCGGGAAAGCGGCAGGGCCTTTGGGACGGTTTGGCCAGCGCCTATCCCGTCGCGGAGGACCAGCCCGAGCTGACCCTCGTGCAGCATCGCTTGCTGATGGCGCAGGTGCTGGAGGCGGTGCGCGCGCTGGAAGAGGGCGTGTTGATGGATATTCGCGAAGGCGATGTCGGTGCTATTCTGGGCTGGGGCTTTGCGCCGTGGTCGGGCGGGCCTTTGTCCTGGCTCGATATGATCGGCGCGGCACGGGCGGTTGAGATCTGCGACGGTCTGAGCGCTGAATTCGGCGCGCGTTTTGCGGCCCCGGCGCTGCTGCGCGAGATGGCAGAGAAGGGCGAAAGCTTCTATGGCCGGTTCGCGCCAGTTCAAAAGGCGGCCTGACCGGACCAGATGCCCCGCCCTGACGGGTGAGGCGGGACTTTAGGAAAAGAGATCGGGGCGGTTCGCGTGGCGAGGCCGCCCTGTTTTCTGAAAAGAGGGCGGCGTTCAAGGGCAGGGCAGATCGTCGAAGCGATAGCCAAAGCGGGTGATATCCTCGGCGCAAAGATCGGCCAGAAGGGCGGCATCTTCCGGGGTGTAGTAGCTGCGCCAATCCGCCTGCCGATCAGATCGGTTAACACGGGCAAGCGGCATCAAGGCAAAGCCCAGATGCGCCTCGAAGGGGGCGATATCTTCGGCCAGATGTTCCAGCCGCAGATAGGCGCGGCAATGCTCGGCCCCGGTGGCGTCACGCATATAGGAGGAGGCGGGCGCATGGGCGAGGCTGATCCGGGTCTGGGGATGGTGCAGAAAGCGGCTGAAATTCAACGTCTTGGCCAGACCGACGGCGGGATGCGCGAAGCTCTGGTCCCGAAGCCAGTGGTAATAGCTGACGGCGCGGTCCCAAGGGTTGCGCACCAGTGTCAGGGTGAACAGGCTGGCAATTTCGGCAGGGGTGATCAGCCCGTCAATATCGGCGAGGGTGGAATGCTTCCAAAGCCGCCCGGCGACTTTCAAACCCTTGAGCCGATTGCGCCGCGCCCTTGCCTTGGGCGTGTCTCCGATCAGGATATCGTCCTTTTTGGCCCGCGCCTCTAGCGCCAGTGCCAAGGCGGTTCCCCCCGTCTTGGGGATATGGACAAAGAGATATCCGCGCCCCCGCGACAGGATCATGGCACAAGGTTGCCGGTCTTGGGGCTGCCGGTCTTGGGGCCATCGAGGCCCCTCGACCGGCCTTGCCAGCGCGAGGGACTGACCGGGCACAGGAGCTTTGAGGCCGGCCCCTGACCAAGGGCCTTCGGCGAAGGTATTTGGACCAAGAAGAAGTCAGGGGCTACCATCAGATCAGACCGGGTTGGGCAGGGGCGCGCCATCGAAATGCGCGACGAGATTGGCCACGGCCATAAGGCCCATGCTTTCGCGGACCTCCAGCGCTGCAGTGCCAAGATGCGGGAGAAGCGTCACATTCTCGAGCTGGCGGAGCGCGTCGGGCAGTTTTGGTTCCTGCTCGTAGACATCCAGCCCTGCGCCCGCGATCTTGCCCCCCTGCAAGGCCGCGATGAGCGCCGTTTCGTCCACCACATCGCCGCGCGCGATATTAATCAGGAAAGCATCGGGGGACATGGCGGCCAAGGCCTCGGCGTTGATCAGGTGGCGCGTGGCGGGGCCGCCCGGCACTGCGAGCACCACGAATTCTGCGCCCAGAGCCTCGGAAAGCGGGACTTGTTGCGCCGGCACACCCGGATCTGCAACCTCGGAGCGGTTGTAGAACCGGACCTGCATCCCGAAACCGTGATGCGCCCGGCGGGCAATCGCCTTGCCGATCCGGCCCATGCCGATCACGCCGAGGGATTTGCCCGACATATGCGTTCCCAGCATCTGTGTCGGATGCCAGCCTTGCCAGCCGCCCGCCCGGACCAGACGTTCACCTTCGCCCGCGCGCCGCGCCGTCATCAGCATGAGCATCAGTGCGATGTCGGCAGTCGCCTCGGTCACGGCGCCGGGGGTATTGGTCACAGCAATGCCTGCGGCTTTGGCGGCGACTACATCAATATGGTTATACCCGACCCCGAAATTGGCCAGCATCTGGCAGCGCGGCGCATGGGCCTCGGCAAAAACCTGTGCCGTGAAGGGGTCGCCCAGCGTGGGCAGCACCGCGTCATAGCCATGCAGCGCGGCGATACATTCGGCCTGCGTCATCGGTGTGGTGTCTTCGCGAAGGGTCAGCGAAAAGCGCGTCATAGCCTGCGCTATGACCTTGTCCGGCAAGGGCCGGGTTATCAGAACTTGCGGTGTCAAAACAGTTTTCCTCCCAATGGCACATCATGGCCCGGCCCGATCAGCACGACCTCTCCCTCTGCGTCGGGCAGGCCCAGCACCAGAACCTCGGACATTACCTTGCCGATCTGGCGGGGCGGGAAGTTGACAACCGCCAGCACTTGTCGGCCCACCAGCCCCTCGGGCGTGTAATGTTTTGTAATCTGCGCGGAAGAGCGTTTCTCGCCCAGATCGGGGCCGAAATCCACCCAGAGCTTGATCGCAGGCTTGCGAGCTTCGGGATAGGGTTCGGCCCGAGTGATGCGGCCCACACGGATATCGACGGCTTCAAAATCGGCATAGCTGATCATTTGCCCAACTCCTCGGCCCGCGCGGTTGCCGCAGCTACGGCGCGCCCCAGCAAATCCGGAAATCCGGTTTCCGGGTCCATCAAAACGGCCAGCCCGGCCGCGGTGGTACCGCCCGGAGAGGTGACGTTAATGCGCAACTGCTCTGCCGTTTCGGGCGCCTGATGCGCCAATTCCCCCGCGCCGCTGACCGTGGCGCGCGCAAGCCGCATCGCAAGGTCCGGAGCGAGGCCCTGCGCCTCACCCGCCGCGCCCATGGCCTCAATCAGGTGAAACACATAGGCGGGGCCAGAGCCCGAAAGCCCGGTCACCGCGTTGATCTGATGTTCGGTATCAAGACGCACCACCTCCCCCACAGACGAGAGCAGGGCCTCGGCGAGGGCCAGATGTGCTTCGGTGCTTTGCGCATTACCGACGATCGCGGTGATGCCGCGCGAAACCGCAGCAGGTGTGTTGGGCATCGCCCGGACGATGGGCGTTTGTTCCCCCAGAACGGTTTCAAAATATCCGATGCTGGTCCCGGCAGCGACCGACAGGAAAAGCGTCGCGCCATTGCCCATCGCCTGAAGGCTTGGCAAGGCCGCGGCCATCATCTGCGGTTTGACCGCCACCAGAACGATCGCCGGCGATGGCGGAAGTGCCGCATTCAGATGAACGCCCTGTGCTTTCAGCCAATCAGACGGGTTCGGGTCATTGACCCAGACTGCATCTGCACGCAGCCCTTCGCGCAGCCATCCCTGTAGCATGGCAGAGCCCATCTTGCCGCAACCCAGCAAGACCAATCCCTTTTCATTCACCAGATCAAGTTTCATGCCGCCCCCTGCTTTATAGCTGGGCAGACTAGGCGCGTCCGTAAGCCTCTGCAATGGCGACCTTGATCGCATCGGCAGGGCTATGATCGGCCCAAGTGACCAGTTGGAAGGCGGGGTAAAACCGCTCTGCCGCCATGACAGCCGCGGAAATCAGCCGATCAATCTGTTCTGGCCCCGCAACTTGGCCGCCCGCAAGGCACAGACCATAGCGCCAAACCATCAGCTTTTGGTCTGCCCACCAAGTGAACGCGCCTGTCCAGACCATATCATTGCAACGATTGAGAACATCGTACAATTCAGACAGGCGGCCGTCAGGGGGTTCCATCTCAAACGTACAGATCAGACGGAGCGTCTCATCCTGCGGCGACCAGGCGAGCGTCAGGGAATAGGTTCGCCACTGGCCCTCGACCGACATTGCGATCTGATCGTCCGTGACGCGGTCAAATTCCCAGGCGTGATGCTCGGCAAGCGTTTCGACAATGTCGATCGGATGCATATCCTCAGCGAGGAAGTCTTCAGAAAGTGACATGGCCCGGCCTCATTATTATGCCGCTTGAAGCCATGCCCCTCAGAAAGACATAAACCACAAGAAGCTGGGTGCCAGGCCATCACAAGCAGAGACCCAACGCGCCCTTACTAGATATAGTGTGGGAGGAGGGAAACCCTGTAAAGCTTTTTCTGCAGGAAACAGTTGTGGGTAAGT